>NZ_BAAGVS010000018.1:0-18204 GCF_054780755.1 Modestobacter lapidis
GCCCGATCCCTGGATGAGAAGGCGCTGGCCAGAGCGCAGAGCCTGGTCGGGCTGAAGGGCTACGTCACCAACATGCCCGCCAACCTCATGCCCGCCACCGAGGTGATCGGCAGCTACCACGACCTGTGGCGGGTCGAGCAATCGTTCCGGATGAGCAAGACCGATCTGCGGGCCAGGCCGATGTTCCACCACACCCGCGACGCCATCGAGGCCCACCTCACCGTCGTGTTCACCGCCCTGGCCGTGGCCCGTGAGGTCCAAAACCGCACCGGCCTGGCGATCGGCAACGTCATCCGCCAGCTGCGGCCACTGCGCTCGGCCACGGTCGCGATCAACGGCGCCACCCAGACGTTCCACCCCGCCGTTCCCGCGGCTCAGCGGGCCATCCTCGATGCGCTACCACAGGCAGAAGTCACGCACTAAGCAAATGATCAAAGTCGGGTCGGGCTTCCGGTGCCAGCGGCCGCCCGACGTCCGCGACACGGGTCTCGTGGCAGGAGGGGCGTTCCGGAGCGGCCGTAAGCTCGGGAGGTGCCTCCCGAAAGCAGCGACGACGGGCTCGCCGATGCACTCGTGGCAGCCCTGCTCCAATCGAACTACCTCGAAGTACGGGGGGTGCTTCAGTCTGTTGGAGCTGAGCGACTTCCTCCCGGTTGGGGAGACTTCAGCCCAGCGTCAAAGCGAAGGACGCTGAGCAAGATCGTCGGCGGGTTACCTACTCAAACAGTCGCCGACCTCGCGCGCGACTTCGTTGAGGATGGTGGCGACGGCGATCCAGTGGCGCTCGAACCTTCTGCAAAGCAGCACACCACCGCATGGCGACCGATCTATGCGGGGCCCGCAGACCCGGCAGAGAGGTACCGCCTGCCCAGGGCCTCGGCGACCACCAGTCCGGACAACCGCACTTCCCAACCAACGCGGGTCGCCGCCGAAGTCGACGCGGCCGCATCCATCTTCGTCGTCCATGGCCGGAACACTGCAGTAGAGAGCCAGACCCAACTGCTCGTAGAGCGGACAACGGGGCGCACGACCGTTGTGCTGCACGAGCAGGTCACTGGCGGGAGAACCGTCATTGAGCAGATCGAGCGACACGGGGCGTCGGCTGGCTACGCCATCATCCTGCTGACGGGTGACGATGAGGGTGGTCTCCGCGGCGGCGAAATGAGGCCCCGTGCGCGGCAAAATGTCATCCTCGAACTCGGCTACTTCTGGGGTCTGCTCGGGCGCGATCGGGTTGCCGTCCTGGTCGAAGAGGACGTCGAGTTGCCCTCCGATGCGGGTGGGATCCACTACATCGCCATCGACCCTGGGGGTGGCTGGAAGACCAGGCTGGTGCGAGAACTTCACGACGCAGGGCTCGACGTCGACTGGAGCATGCTGCGTGCCTAGCCCGGCCGCGCGCGCAGGCGGCTTCGGGGACGGCTGCTTGCTATCCGGACGGGGCGTCGTCCCGCTTACTGCATGTCGAACCTGCTGGCACAACTGCACAGCTTCCGAGACGGCGGGCGAAGGCCTGCCTGTTGTCGCCGCCCGCGCGCTGGGCGCCCGCGCTCTCCGCCGCGGCGCCGTCGCCGAGCACCGGGCCGCGGCGGCAGAGGGGGCACTCATCCGCGGCCGACGGTGAGCACGGTCAGGTACGCGGCGAGACCGAGCGCCAGGCATCCGGCGATGGCGGGGCCGTAGGAGCCCGACGCGTCGACCGACGCACCCGCCAGGGGAGCACCGAACGCCGAGCCGATCCCGGTACTGGTGTAGAGCACCCCCAGCAGGCCTCCGAGGCGTGTCGTGCCGAACCGCTCGGCGACGACGGCGGGACCGATGGCGACGAAACCGCCGTAGCCGACACCCAGCACGACGGCGAAGGCGAGCAGCAGGCCGTACCCATCGGCGACGCCCCACAGCGCGAAACTCGCGCCCATGGTCAGGATGCACCCCTGGAAGGCACGCAGCGGACCGGCCCGAGCCGCGAGCGCGGCGAGCACGAGCCGACCGGCGATGCTCGCGGCGCCGATCACGCCGACCAGCGCCGCCGCGGCGACCTCGTCGACCCCGACACCCTCGGCGTAGCCCGGGAGATGCACGAACGGCACGAACAGCGCGACGGCCATGAGCCCCATCGCCAGGTACAGCCGCCGGTAGTCGCGGTTGCGCACGGCCTCGCCCAGGGTCAGCGCCGCCGGCCCGGTCCGGAGCGGCGGCCGGGCGACGACCAGCGCACAGACGACGAGCACCGCGGCGCCGACCAGGCCGAACAGGAGGTGGGTGGTGCGCCAGCCCAGCTCGCCGATCAGCGCCGCGGCCAGCGGCGCGACGGTGAGGGTGCCGAGGCCGATGCCGGTGACCGCCACTCCGATCGCGAGCGTTCGCCGCCGCTCGAACCAGCCGCTCACGACCGCGACCATCGGGACATAGGCGCAGGCGACCCCGATGCCCACCCCGAGCCCGTAGGTGACCAGTCCGATCCACAGCTCGCCGGCCTGCGAGGTCGCGGTCAGCCCGGCGCCGAGGGCCACCGCACCGACCAGCAGCACCCGCCGCGGGCCGTACCGGTCCACCGCGACGCCGCTGAGAGCACCGAGACCGAAGTACGTCAGGGAGGTGAGGGCGAAGAACACCGACGTGGTGCCGAGGCTGGCCCCGAACTCCTCCGCCATCGGCTCGAGGAACGCGCCGAAGGAGTAGGCGATCCCGAACGAGGTGAACATCGCCGCGAACGCGGCGGCGACCATCACCCAGCCGCGCCCCGAGTCGACCGCTGCCGGGGCCCGCATGCCGGCCGACGATACGAGACCGGCGCTCCGCGAGCGCCCCGACCAGGACGGCGCCTGGTCGGGGCGCTCGCGAACCGAGTCGGCTCAGACCTGGCAGGTGTAGCTGGTCGCCCGTGCGGCATCCCCGCCGGTGTAGCGCGGGATCAGCGGGTACGCGCAGATCGGCTTGGCGGCCAGCACCTCGAACGGCGGCGCCGCAGAGTTGCTGGTGGCGATCACGGCTGCGCCCGGCGCGTCACCGTGGAAGACCCAGTCCTCCAGGATGTCGAACCAGTCGACGTTGCGGGGAACGCCGTTGGCGGTTCCGGAGCTGGTGTCCACGCCGTACGGGGTCATCCCGTCCTCGGTGAGTACGGCCGGGTCGATGGAGCCGGCGCAACCGTGGTCCGTGCCCGGGGAGACGTACAGCCGCATGAACTCGTCCACGGTCTCCTGGCCCATGGTGTCGACGACGGACTCGTAGTACTGCATCCCCATGGCCGCGCTCTGGGCGTAGTCGTTGCTGCACTCGAGGACGATCAGCTTGCCGCCGTGCCGGTGGAAGGCGCTCAGGTCCGGGTCGAGGGTGTCCATCATCGCCGACACCTCGGCCATCCGGTCCTGGTACTCCAGCCGGTCGAAGTCGTCGACGACGTCCAGGTCGGCGTCCTGACCGAAGACGAACTTGCCGGCCCCGGTCCCGTAGAGGGCGTAGTTGGGGTAGCCCTCGTCGCCGTAGCTCGTCGACGGATCGTTCCCGATCTTGGTGTGCAGGGACCAGGGTTCCCCGCCGAAGAGGAAGCCGGGGTAGGTGTCCATCCCGCTGGGCAGCGTGAAGCCGAGCTCCAGGGGGGTGTAGACCGTCTCGATGACCTCGATCTGGTCGGCGGTGAAGCACGTTCCCGGCTCCGCCGGGACCTGCTCGCACTGCAGGTCACGCACTGCCTGCAGAACCGGCTCCTGGCAGCCGAGGTAGTCACTGAGAACGGCGTCGGCGATGCCGTCCTGGGCGTCGCAGGCCTGCGCGGAGGTGCGACCGAGCAGGTCGATGTCGGCGGCGGTGAAGCCTCCGGCCGCCCCGTCGCGCTCCACGGCCTGCAGCGTCTCGATGAAGTTGGCGAACAGCCCGGTCCAGCCGATGACCGGGTTGCGGACGAAGATGCCGTCGATGTCCCGCGGGAAGCGCTGGGCCATCAGCAGGCCTTCCCGTCCACCCTCGGAGCCACCGACCCACAGCTGGGTCCGCGGCTTGTGCCCGTAGTACGCCTTGGCGATCTGCTCGCCGAGATCGTGCGCCTTCTTGTACGCGTCCGTCGCGAAATTGCGGAACATCTCGTCGTTCAGGGCGAAGTCGAAGGTCGAGTGAGCCCGCTCCACCGGGTCGGTCGAGTCGTAGTACGGACTCTCGGTGATGAGGTGACCGGCGTCGGTACTGACCGTCATGTACCCCTGCTGCAACGGGGTCGCGAAGTCGCCGGCGTTGGTGTCGATGGGCAGGTAGCCGGTGGAGTCCACCAACCGACCGTTGAAGCCGCCACCGCCGAACTGGGTCGACGAGCCGTTCCACTCGGTCGGCAGGTTGACCTGGAAGCCGATGGGCTGGGCGCCTTCGGTGACGGCGGCGATCGTGCCCACGAGCTGGCAGAAGGCCGGCTTCGCCGGGGTGACGACCGCCGTCGAGCCCCCGGCGTTGTCGACCGGAGCGCCGTCCGGGGTCAGCTCCGCTTCGGTCGCCGCGAAGTATTCGGCCGATGTCACGGTCGCGTCGGCACGGAGCATCTGAGGGGTGCCGATCTTGTTCGCCCTGATCACCGTGCCGGCCATGGCGGAGCAGGCCGACTCGGGGGCGGACACGCTGACCGGGCGCTCCGGCGGCCCGTGGTCGGGTGGTCCGGCCAGCGCGGTGGTCGGGGTCACACCGGCCAGCAGCAGTCCTCCGGCGATGACGCAGGCGCGCAACGATGACTTCACGTGTCTCCTCGTGGTGGGCAGCACGGCCGGTGGGGATGCGCCGCGGACCAGGCACTCGTGACGCCCGACGGTCCTCGCGGCTACGTGGCGATCAACAGACCGAGACAGTGACTGTTGGGGGTGCCCCACGCGACGACTGTGGCTCGGGTCACGGACAGTAGACAAGATGCGCGCATCGGGCGACAAGACCCGTAGCAGATCTTTCGGCTAGGGCGTGAGCGGCCCGGCCGAGGCGATCCGGTCGAGCACCGCGCGGGCCAGCTGCTCGGGTGCCTGTTCCGGTACCCAGTGCGAGATGCCCGGCAGCTCCACGAACCGGTAGTCGCCGGTGACCTGGTCGGCGCACGCCTCGGCCGCCGTCCGGCCGACCGCCACGTCGCCGTCGCTCCACACGTACGTCGTCGGCACATCTACCGGGTCCACCCGGCTGCCCGACCGCATCGCCCGGTACCAGTTCAGCGCCGCGGTCAGCGCGCCCGGCGCGGAGAGCTGGGCGACGTAGCCGTCCACCGCCTCCGGTGGCACCCCCGGGGCGTCGAGCATCCGCCGCAGCCGGCGGGCGTCGTCGGCGAGCAGCACCTCCTCGGCCTTGCCGGCCTGCCAGAACAGCCGGATGTAGCCCGACCGCTCCTTCTGCTCGGGGTCCGCGCGGTAGGCCATCGTGTAGGCGGTCGGGTGCGGCACCGACACCGCGGTCAGCGTGCGCACCCGGTCGGGGTGCCAGGCCGCCAGGCCCCACGCCACGTTGGCACCCCAGTCGTGACCCACCACGTGCGCCACCGGGACGTCGAGCGCCGTCATCAGGTCCGCCGTCACCTGCACGAGGTTCGGCAGGGCATAGGCGTCGACCTCGTCGGGCCGGGCGCCGGGGGAGTAGCCCAGCTGATCGGGGGCGAAGGTGCGCAGCCCGGCCGCGGCCAGCAGCGGCGTGACCGCCGACCAGCTCAGCGAGGTCTCCGGGAAGCCGTGCAGCAGCAGCACCGGTGGGCCGTCCTCCGGGCCGTCGGTCCGCACGTCGAAGCTGAGGTCCCCGACGTCCACCTGCTGCATGCCCACGGCCACCCCGGCAACCTAGCCGGATACCGTCGGGGCCGTGGACAGCGCCGAACGCGACTACGTCACCGCCCACCTCGACGACCTGCACGCCGACCTCGACGCGTGGCTGCGGATCCCGTCCATCTCGGCCGACCCTGCCCACGCCGGGAACGTCGCCGCGAGTGCCGCGTGGCTGGCCGAAGCGCTGCGCCGCACCGGCTTCCCGACGGTCGAGATCTGGCCGACCGCCGGCGCCCCGGCCGTCTTCGCCGAGTGGCCGTCGGCCGACGCCGGCGCCCCGGTCGCGCTGGTCTACGGCCACCACGACGTCCAGCCGGTCGACCCGCTGGAGCTGTGGGAGCACCCACCGTTCGAGCCCACCCGGGTCGAGGGCCCCGACGGCCCCGAGCTGCACGCCCGCGGCGCCATCGACGACAAGGGCAACGTCGCCTTCCACCTGCTCGGCATGCGCGCCCACCTGGCCGCCACCGGCCGGGACACCCCCGCGGTCACGGTCAAGCTGCTCATCGAGGGTGAGGAGGAGTCCGGGTCGCCGAACTTCCCCGACCTGCTCCGCGAGCACGCCGACCGGCTGCGCTGCGACGTCGTCGTGGTCAGCGACACCGGCATGGCCGCCCCCGACGTGCCCAGCGTGGTCACCGCCATGCGCGGCCTGGCCGACGCCGAGATCACCCTGCGCGGCCCGGCGGTCGACCTGCACTCCGGCTCCTTCGGCGGCGCGGTGCCCAACCCGCTGCACGCCCTGGCCGGCCTGATCGCCGGTCTGCACGACGCCGACGGCCGGGTCACCCTGCCCGGCTTCTACGACAAGGTCCGTCCGCTCACCGATCGCGAGCGCGACCTGATGGGCCGGGTGCCCTTCGACGAGCAGGCCTGGCTGGCCGGCCCGGCGGCCTCCCGGGCCACCGCCGGCGAGGCCGGCTTCAGCACCCTGGAGCGGGTCGGCGCCCGGCCCACCGCCGAGGTCAACGGCATGTGGGGCGGCTACACCGGCCCCGGCCACAAGACCATCGTCCCGGCCGAGGCGCACGCCAAGATCACCTTCCGGCTGGTCGCCGACCAGGCACCCGCCGACCTCGCCGACCAGGTCCGCGCCTGGGTGGCGGCCAACGTCCCTGCGGGCATCGACGCCGAGGTGCACGTCCCCGCCGGCGGGGTGGCGCCGTGCGCCAGCGACCTCGACTCCCCGGCGATGGACGCACTGCTGCGCTCGATCGCCCAGGCCTTCGACACCACCGCCGACCAGGTGCTCTTCACCCGCGAGGGCGGCAGCGGACCGGAGGCCGACCTGGCCGGCATCCTGGGCGCCCCGCTGGTGTTCCTCGGCGCCGGGCTGCCCACCGACCGGATCCACTCGCCGAACGAGCGGGTGCTGCTGCCGATGCTCCACCGCGGAGCCGAGGCGGCCGCCCACCTGTGGCGCGAGCTGGCCACCGTTCCGTTCCGGCGCTGACCCCGTGGCGGACGACGTGGGCAGCAGCGGGGAGTTCGGCAACTACCGGCTCCTGGCGGAGCTGGGCAGCGCCGACACCGACCGGCTGGTCCGGGCGCACGACCCCGGGCACGGGCGGGACGTCGCCCTCCGGGTGCTCGCCCCGCGGGCGGGCCGGCGGGAGCGGTTCCTCCGGGAGATGCCCGTCGTCGTCCGGCTGAGCGAGCCGCACCTGGTCCCGGTCCACCGGTACGGCGACGTCGACGGCCGGCTGTTCGTCGCCGCGGAACTGGTCGCGGGCGAGCACCTGGCGGCGGTGCTCGCGCGCACCGGCCCGCTGGACCCCGCCCGCGCCGTGGACCTGGTCGGGCAGATCGCCCGCGCCCTGGACGCCGTGCACGCCGCCGGCCTGGTGCACCGGGACGTCGGCGCCTCCAGCGTGCTGCTCGTGGCGCGGCCGGCCGGCGCGGACCCGGCGGGCCCTGCCGCGGGCAAGGAGGACACCGCTCGGCTGGCCGATCTCGGCGTCGCCCCGGTCGTCGGGCGCCCGCCGGACCACCCGGCGCCCGAGCTCGCCGCCGGAACGCCGGTCGACGGCCGCGCCGACGTGTACTCGCTGGCCGGCCTGCTGTTCGAGCTGCTCACCGGGGAGCGTCCGGGTTCCGGCGCGCCGGCGCCCTCGTCGCTGCGGCCCGGGTTGCCGCCCGAGCTCGACGGCGTGGTCCGGCGCGGGCTGGCCGGCGACCGCGACCAGCGCTGGACGTCCGCCGGGGGGATGGCCGCCGCCGCGCGCGCCAGCCTGGCGCTCACCGGCGTGCAGGTCGCCCGCCCCCCGGACGACCCCGCGGCCCGGGGCGTGGCCGGCGCGGGCCGGCGCGGCCCCCGCCCGGGAGCGCTCGCCGGCGGGGTCTCGGCCGTACTCGCCGCCCTGGGGCTCGCTGCGCTGCGCCGGCGGCGCGCCCGGGGGGCGGGGCAGTGACCGGTGCCGGCTGGGCGCCGTCGGGTGGCCCGGTGACGGCGCCGCCCGGCTGGTACCCCGATCCCGATGGCGCGCCCGGGCTGGTCCGCTGGTGGGACGGCGGCTCGTGGTCCGACGTGACCACCCCGGCCGGCCCCGGCGTCGCCGTCGGCCCCCCGTTCGAGGCGCCGGTCCGGCCGCCGCCACCCGCGGGCGGCTGGGACGCCTGGCAGGCACCCGTCCCGGCGCCGCGCTCCCGCCGCACCGCGCTGCTCATCGGCGGCAGCGGGCTGGCCCTGCTGGTGGTCGTCGTCCTGGTGCTCGTCGCGGTGCTCGGCGGCGGCCCCGACATCGACGACGACGGTCCGGTGGCGCTGCCGCCCCCGGTGACCGGACCGATGTTCCCACCCGGCACCGTGCGGATCATCGACCCGGCGGCCGGCATCTCCTACCCGTTCCTCGGCGATGGCTGGTACGAGTTCGACCTGAGCGCGCAGTACGAGACGGCGAGCGTGGCCGGGCAGTACTTCGTCACCCAGGACGATCTGCCCGACAGCCCCGGGCCGTTCATCGCCCAGTGCACCTCGGGTCCGGTCGTCGAGGGCTACGGCTGGACCGGCCCGGGCAGCCTGGAGACGACGGCCACCACGCTGGCCGACAGCGTTCGCAACAACTACTACCCGGCGCCCAACGAGCGCACGGTCCGCCGGTCCGAGGCGCTTCCCGTCGACGGCACCGCCGCCTGGGTCGTGGAGTTCGACCTCTCCTGGGACGTCCCCGGCTACGACGCCAGCGGCGAGCGGGCCGCCCTGCTGCTCATCGACGTGGGCCGTCCGGCGCCGGCGTTGCTGTACATCTCGATCCCGAACACCCACGCCGAGCTGTACGGGGTCATCGACCGGGTGCTCGGCGACGTAGAAGTGTTGTGACGAGGAGGGGCGGAGACGGCTCACTGCGGTCGGGGTACGGCTCCTGGCCGCGTGACGACCCGGAGGATCGCGATGTCATAGGGTCGCTCCCGTGACAGCAGTCGATGCCGATCTGACCCTGCGGCATCCGGTGGAGCGGTTCACGCTCGACAACGGCCTGCGCGTCGTTCTCGCACCCGACCGGAGCGTCCCCGTCGTCGCCGTCAGCGTCTTCTACGACGTCGGCATGCGCTCCGAGCCACCGGGCCGTACCGGGTTCGCCCACCTCTTCGAGCACATGATGTTCCAGGGCTCGGCGAACGTGCCGAAGATGGAGCACGCCCGGCTGGTCCAGGCCGCCGGCGGCACCTTCAACGGCTCGACCCACCAGGACTACACCAACTACTTCGAGGCGCTGCCCGCCGAGGCGCTGGAGCGCGCGCTCTTCCTCGAGGCCGACCGGATGGCCGCCCCGGCGATCACCGAGGAGAACCTGCGCAACCAGATCGACGTGGTGAAGGAGGAGATCCGGGTCAACGTGCTCAACCGGCCCTACGGCGCCTTCCCCTGGCTGCAGCTGCCGCCGATCGCGTTCGAGAGCTTCGCCAACACCCACGACGGGTACGGGTCCTTCGTCGACCTGGAGTCCTCCACGGTCGACGACGCAGCCGATTTCTTCGACCGCTACTACGCCCCCGCCAACGCGGTGCTGTGCATCGGCGGCGACCTCGACCCGGCCGAGACCGAGCGGCTCGTGCGGCGGTGGTTCGGCGCCGTGCAGGCCCGCCCCGCGCCGCCGGTCCCGGTCACCAGCGAACCCTCACCGACCACCCGCCGGTTCGGGGTGGTGGAGGACGCACTGGCCCCGGCCCCGGCCGTGGCGATCGGCTGGCGGGTTCCCGACCCGGTACGGAATTTCGACACCTACCTGGGCACCGTGCTGCTGACCGAGCTGCTCAGCGAGGGCGACGCCTCCCGGCTGGAGCGCCGGCTGCTGCACACCGACCGGCTCGCCGTCGCCCAGAGCAGCTACCTGGGCCTGTTCGGCGACCCGTTCGACGTCCGCGACGCCACGCTCCTGGTCAGCCAGGTGCACCACCCGGCCGAGGTGCCCGTCGACCGCGTGCTGGCCGCCGTGCACGAGGAGGTCGACCGGGTGGCCACCGACGGCGTCCCCGCCGCGGAGCTCGCCCGGGTGCAGGCCCGCGTGGAGGCGCAACTGCTGCAGCAGGCCGACTCGGTGCTCGGCCGCACCCTGGGCTTCGCCGCCGCCGAACTGGTGCACGGCCGCGCCGAGCTGGCCGGGGAACTGGCGGCCCGGCTGGCCGCGGTCACCCCCGACCAGGTGCAGACGGCGGCCCGTGGCCTGTCCCCGGACACCGCCGCCGTGCTCGAGCTGCGCGCGACCGGAGGAACCTCGTGAGCGCCCCCGCCGTCCCGTCCCCGCTCATCCCGCCGCTGGGGAAGCCGAGGCCCCAGCCCGTTCCCGAGGTGCACGAGACCACGCTGCCCAACGGACTGCGGCTGGTCGTGGTCCCGCGGCCCGGCGTGCCGCTGGTCGAGCTGCGGCTGCGCGTCCCGTTCGCGGCCGCCACCCCGCGGGCGGCAGCGGCCCACGTGGCCCGCGCTTCCGTGCTCACCGGCGCGTTGCTGCTCGGCACGGCCGCGCACGACCAGCTCGAGCTCGCGCAGCTGCTGCAGACCCACGGTGCCGAGCTGTCGGTGTCGGCCGACCCCGACCGGCTGCTGCTGTCCACGACGCTGCTGCCCGCCGGTCTGGGCCCGGTGCTCGGGGTGCTCGCCGAGCTGCTCGGTTCCCCGGCCTACGCCGCCGCGGAGGTGTCGGCCGAACGCGATCGGGTGGGCGAGCGGCTGCGGATCGCCCGCTCCCAGCCCGGGGTGGTGGCCCGCACGGCACTGGCCGCCCGGCGCTACGGGGCCCACCCCTACGCCCAGCAGCTGCCCTCCGCCGAGCTGGTCGGCGCCGTCACGCCGGCGGCCCTGCGCAAGCTGCACCGCGAGCGGGTGCTGCCTGCCGGCAGCACCCTCGTGCTGGTGGGTGAGATCGATCCGGCCGCGGCCGCCGACGTCGTCGGCGGCGCGCTGGCCGGCTGGACCGCGGCGGGCACCGCCGTCTCCGCCCCGCCGGTGCCGACGCCGGCCGCCGGGAGCCTCCAGGTCGTCGACCGCCGCGGCGCGGTGCAGTCCAACGTCCGGCTGGGCGGGCCGGCCCCGGGCCGCACCGACC
Organism: Modestobacter lapidis; assembly: GCF_054780755.1. Classification (NCBI taxonomy): domain Bacteria; kingdom Bacillati; phylum Actinomycetota; class Actinomycetes; order Geodermatophilales; family Geodermatophilaceae; genus Modestobacter; species Modestobacter lapidis. The sequence goes on from NZ_BAAGVS010000018.1 coordinate 11,324, forward strand.
CCGAGCTGCCCGCCGTCCGGCTGGCCAGCATGGTCTTCGGCGGCTACTTCTCCTCCCGCCTGGTGGAGAACATCCGAGAGCGGCGCGGCTACACCTACAGCCCGCGCAGCTCCGTCGAGCACCTCGTCGGCGGATCGTCGTTCACCGTGGAGGCCGACGTCGCCACCGAGGTGACCGGACCGGCGTTCCTCGAGACCTGGTACGAGCTCGGCCGGATGGCGCTTCTGCCGGTGACCGAGGCCGAGCTCGAGTCCGCCCGGCGGTACCTGCTCGGCACCCTGGCACTCGGGACGGCGACCCACTCGGGGCTGGCCAGCACGCTGTCCGCGCTGTTCGGCGCCGGCCTGTCGGCCGAGTGGCTCGCCGAGCACCAGCGCGCCCTGGCCACGGTGGAGGTGGCCGCGGTGGCCGAGGCCTCGCGTCGGTGGCTGCACCCGGCCGGACTGACCGCGGTCGTGGTCGGGGACGCCGAGGTGATCGCCGAGCCGCTGCGCGCCCTCGGCCCGGTCGACGTCGCCGCCCCGCCGCCCCCGGTGGCCGGGGCTTGACCGCCGACCTGCCGGCCGCCGGCCCCGCCGACGACGTCCCGGCCGGCGGCAGCACCCCGGCCGACAACCCGCCGCCGGCGGACCGGCCGGCTCCGGTCACGACGGCGGAGTGGCCGACCACCGCGACGTCCACGCCGACCGCCCTGCCGCTGCTGTCCCGGGCCGCGCACGATCGGGGCCACCTGGCCCGCGCGCTGACCGATCCGGCGCAGGGCCGGCCGGTGCGGGTCCTGACCGTCGACGAACGGCGCACCGTGCCCGTGCACGAGGGCTCCGCGGGCCCCGCGCTGGTCTACGACGAGCGCCGCGAGATGCCCACCGGCGGGATCTACCTGGGGGAGGCCGACGGCGTGGTCTACGCCGCGGTCCGCGGCGAGCGGGCACTGACGGTCAACGGCCGCCCGGTCGACCAGTGGGCCGGACTGCGCGAGGTGGGCGCCGACCTGGGCGATCTGGACGCCGGGCTGCTCGCCCAGGCCGTCGGCATCGTCGAGTGGCACGAACGCAACCGGTTCAGCCCCCTGTCAGGAGCCGCGACCACCATCGAGCGGGCCGGCTGGGTGCAGCGCGACCCCGAGACCGGTATCGAGGTGTTCCCGCGTACCGACCCCGCAGTGATCATGCTGGTCCACGACGGCGGCGACCGGTGCGTGCTGGGTCGCCAGGCCGTGTGGCCGCCCGGCCGCTTCTCGATCCTGGCCGGTTTCGTCGAGCCGGGCGAGTCCGCGGAGGGCGCCGTGGCCCGCGAGGTGGCCGAGGAGGTCGGCATCCGGGTCACCGACGTCCGCTACGTCGCCAGCCAGCCCTGGCCGTTCCCGCAGTCGCTGATGCTCGGCTTCGTCGCCCGAGCCGTGGACGAGGAGCTGCGGATCGACCACGACGAGATCGAGGAGGCCCGCTGGTTCACCCGCGACGAGCTGCGCTCGGGCAACGGCCCCCAGGCGCTGCCCCCGGTGGTCTCCATCGCCCGGCACATCGTCGACCGCTGGTTGAAGGACGAGCTTCCCCCCACGCCTCGCTAGCTCGGCGCGGGCCCCTGAAGCTCGCCGAACGGCGGACCGATACGACTCAGCCGGCAGCCCAGCGGCCCTGGAGCACGAGGGCCGGGCGGTCCGGGTGGTCGGCGAGCACCACCGCGTCGGCGAGCGCACCCGGATCGACCTCGTCGTCGTAGCGGTCGAAGGCCGGCAGCTCCCAGGCCCGGTCCGCCGGGATCCGGCGCCGGCGGGCCGCCGGGCTCACCCGCAGGTGCACGACGACGTCGACGGCGAGGCCCAGGCCCTGCAGGAGCGAGCCGGGGACCAGCAGGACACCGCCCACCGGCGCGGTCCGGTAGTCCGCCCGGGCGGCGCGGTCGCGTTCGAGGTCCCACAGCGCCGGCAGGTACTCACCCGGGCCGCCGGGGCCGGTCCGGTCGAGGACCTCGCGAGCCAGCGCACCGGCGTCCAGCCAGTCGGTGTAGCGGGCATCGGGGTCGGTGCGGCCGTGTTCCAGGCGCACGGACGCCGGACGGTAGAAGCCCTCGGCCGGGACGACGGCCACGGGTCTGCTGCGGGCCGGCAGCAGCTGGGCCAGCCGGTCGGCCAGCGCGCGCGGTCCGGGGAGGCCGGGTTTCCCGGGTGGCCCGGTGAGCTCCGGACCGTCGACGGCGACCCGGAGGACGGCGGCGCCGGGCTCGGGCGCCAGGCCGGCGAGCAAGTCGGCCAGCCGCTCGGTGAGGGCGGCCGGGCTGAGCGGGACCGGGGCCGTCAGGAGAGGCCCTCGGCCTCGGAGCCGGGGGTCACCGCCTGCCGCGCCCGGCCGCGGGACACCCGGCGGGCCGTCGGCGCGCGCGGGGCGGCGGGATGCTCGGGAGTGACCGGCGCCGGAAGGTCGTCGCCGGCGGTGCGCTGGTCGGGCAACGCGCCGAGGGCGGGCACCCCGTCGAGCACCTCGCGGGCGAGCTCCTGGGCCGGACGGCCCTGGGCGCGGGCACGGCGGCGCAGTTCCTCGAACGCCTCGCGGGGGCACGTGCCGTGCCGTTCGGCGAGCACGCCGATGGCGCGCTCGATGGACACCCGCGCGGCCAGCGCGTGTTCCAGCTGGCCCACCGTGCGGCGCAGCGACGCCAGCTCGGCGTCCCGCGGGTCGACGGCCTCGGCCGGTGCGACGGTTCCACCGGCGCCGCGGGCCGCCAGCCGGGCGGGGCGGCCCGGTTCGGGAGTGGCGCCGGACTCCTCGGACACCAGGTCCGCCAGCGACATGGCCTCCACCAGGGGCAGCGGCTCGTGCACCTCGGTGAGGGGCTCCGCGGCCGCCGGAGAGGCGCTGAGCACCGACCACCCCCGCGAGGTGCGGACCAGCAGTACCGCGGGAGCTCCGGTCGGCGTGCGGACGACGTCCTCCGGCAACGCCGCCTGGACCGGGACGCCGGCGGGGGCCGACGTGCAGTGTGCGGTCATCGCACCCCTTCCCCGCGCTGACGGTTCCTCGGTGGGAGCGCCCCCGCAGTCCCCCTCCGGGCGATCATCACCCGTCGCGGGCCGCGGGCCGGGGATCACGCGCCGGGGAGCTCGGCGAGCCGGGCCTTCACCTGCTCGATGCTGGGGTTGGTGAGGGCGGTTCCGTCGGCGAACACCAGCGTGGGAACCGTGCGGTTGCCACCGTTGGCCTGCATGACCAGGTCGGCCGCGCCCTCGTCGGTCTCGATGTTGATCTCGGCGAACTCGATGCCCTCGCCCTGCATCATCTTCTTCAGCCGCACGCAGTACCCGCACCAGCTGGTGGTGTACATCGTCACGGCCGTTCCTGGAGCGCTCATCACGGGGATCCTCTCTCGCGGTCACCGGCGCGGGCCACCCGGGGGCGGTGGACCAGTACGCGGGGTGCCGGGGCAGGCAACGCGGGGCGCCTGGGGATGCTTCCCGCGGCGGGCACGCGGCGGCTGGGAGGATCGTGCCGTGGGGATGCCGCAGATCGCACAGAACCCGGGACCGGACCAGCAGGGCGACGCCGCGACCGCCGCCGAACAGGTGCTCGCCGGGCTGGACGAGCAGCAGCGCGCCGCGGCCTCGGCGGTGCAGGGGCCGGTGTGCATCCTGGCCGGTGCCGGCACCGGCAAGACCCGCACCATCACCCACCGCATCGCCTACGGCGTGCACACCGGGGTGTACGTCCCCGAGCAGGTGCTGGCGGTGACCTTCACGGCGCGGGCGGCCGGAGAGCTGCGCGGGCGGCTGTCCGCGCTGGGTGTCGGCGGCGTGCAGGCCCGGACCTTCCACGCCGCCGCCATGCGCCAGCTGCGGTACTTCGCGCCCCGGGTCCTCGGCGGGCCGATGCCGGAGCTGATCGAGAACAAGCTGCGCGTCGTCGCGGCCGCCGCCTCCCGTGCCCGGCTGACCACCGACCGCGCCAGCCTCCGCGACCTGGCGAGCGAGATCGAATGGGCCAAGACGACCCTGGCCACCCCGGAGGACTACCCCGCTCGGGCCGCGAAGGCCGGCCGCGAGCTCCCGTTCGAGGCAGCGGCGGTGGCCGAGGTCTACCGCAGCTACGAGGCGGCCAAGCAGCGCGACGGCACGCTGGACTTCGAGGACCTGCTGCTGGTCACCGCCTACGCCCTCGAGGAGCACCGTGATGTGGCCCGCGAGGTGCGCGGCCAGTACCGCTTCTTCGTCGTCGACGAGTACCAGGACGTCAACCCGCTGCAGCAGCGGCTGCTGGACGCCTGGCTGGGCGGCCGCGCCGAGGTGTGCGTCGTCGGCGACCCGAACCAGACCATCTACTCCTTCACCGGCGCCGACCCCGACTACCTGCTGGGCTTCGCCGACCGTTATCCCGACGCCGCGGTGGTCAAGTTGGAGCGTGACTACCGGTCGACGCCGCAGGTCGTCGGACTGGCCAACAAGCTCATCGGGCAGGCGCCGCCCCGCAAGGGGCTGCCCGGCCTCCGGCTGCTGGGGCAGCGGCGCGACAGCGTGGAACCGCGGTTCGTCGAGCACCCCGATGAGCCGGCCGAGGCGGCGGCCGTCGCCAAGGCCTGCCGGGAACTGGTGGACGGGGGCCTGCCGGCCAGCGAGATCGCGGTGCTCTTCCGGATCAACGCCCAGTCCCAGGTCTACGAGGCCGCGCTCACCGACGTCGGCGTCCCCTACGTGCTCAAGGGCGGCGAGCGGTTCTTCGAGCGGCCCGAGGTCCGGGAGGCCGTGCTGCTGCTCCGCGGCGCCGCGGCCGGGGGCAGCGAGCCCGGTGCCCTGGTCCCCACCGTCCGGGACGTGCTGGCCTCCACCGGCTGGGTCGAGCACCGCCCGCCCGCGGGCGGAGCCGCACGTGACCGCTGGCAGTCATTGGCCGCGCTGGTCGACCTCGCCGTCGACCTGGTCGCCGAGGAGCCGACGCTGGACCTCGGCGGCTTCGTCGCGCACCTGGCCGAGCGGGCCGCCGCCCAGCACGCGCCCACCGTGCAGGGCGTCACCCTTGCCTCGATGCACGCGGCCAAGGGTCTGGAGTGGGACGCGGTCTTCGTGGTCGGACTGGTCGACGGGGTGGTCCCGATCGCCCAGTCGCAGAGCCGGCCGGAGGCAGTCGAGGAGGAACGGCGACTGCTGTACGTCGCCGTGACCCGTGCCCGGGAACAGCTGACGCTGTCCTGGTCGCTGGCCCGCAACCCGGGGGGACGGCGCTCGCGGCCACGCAGCCGCTTCCTCGACGGGCTCGCCCCCGACTCCGCCGCCGCCCGCCGACCCGCCAAGCGGCCCAAGGTCGTCCTCGAGGGGGAGGCGGGGGAGCGGTTCGAGCGGCTCCGTGCCTGGCGCAGCAGCACCGCGTCCGAGGCGTCCGTCCCCGCCTACGTGGTCTTCACCGACGCCACGCTCCAGGCGATCGCGGAGGCGCGGCCGTCGTCGCTGCGGGAGCTGTCCGGGCTGCCGGGCATCGGCGCCCGCAAGCTGGAGCTCTACGGCGCCGACGTGCTGGCCCAACTGGCCGACTGAGCTGGCCTTACGGGCGGCGCCGGGCCGGTTGCGGCGATCGTCGTCTAATTCCGTTGACCGGCCTCCGCGACGTCCCCTAGCCTCTGGGCACACCACCTGGGAGTGACCAGGAGCACGTCTGCACGGGCACGACCGGCACGACAGCACGATCGACACGACAGCAGGGGGCGCGGCCGAGAGGCCGGGTCCCGAGTCCGGGAGGAGGGATCCGCATGACCACCATCGACACGATCATCACCGGCACGGTCGGCGCAGCCCCGATGCCGGCTGCTGTCGTGCGCCCGTCCTCGCGCACCGCGGCCGTCCTGATGGCGCCCACCGCCGCTCCGTTCCAGGGAACCGGTCCGTCCTGTGACGCGACCGGCCTCGTCGTCCGGCCCTGGGAGCTGGCCCCGACGGGCACGCGCGTGCGCTCCGTCGGTACCGCCGCCCAGCAGCACACCAGCGACTTCTCCGGCAATGCCGCTCCCACGGGCGGCTACGCCGAGCGCACCGCCAGCAGCACCCCGGGAGCCCAGCCCCCGAGAGCCCCACTGAGCTAACAGCTCAGCTGGTCCTCCTCGAGGCCGCGGAACCCGGACACCGGGATCCGCGGCCTTCGTCTTGTCCGCCGCCGTGGACCCACCCCGACCTCCGGTCGGCGGGCCCCCGTCGACCGGTCGAAACGATTGAGGAAGAGGAGGAGCGGCCGTGCAGCACACGATCGAGCGATCGGCGTCCCCGCGCCGTCCCGGGCTCGACCGCACGCACGTGTCCACGGGCGGGCTCCCGGCGGCCGGACCGCAGGCAGCCGCCCGCCGGACGGTGCCGTGCCGGGTCCAGGACCCCGACCTCTGGTTCGCCGAGAGCCCGGCCCAGCTGGAGCACGCCAAGACCCTGTGCGCCCAGTGCCCGATCCGCAGCGCCTGCCTGGCCGGCGCGCTCGACCGCGGCGAGCCGTGGGGAGTCTGGGGCGGCGAGATCTTCGACCACGGCGTCGTGATCGCGCGCAAGCGGCCGCGTGGCCGGCCCCGCAAGGTCCGCGTCGGAGAGGCCGCATGACCGACCGGTCCAGCACCCACCCACACCACCCCGAGGCGTCCGACGCCTTCGTACAGCGAGGAACCGAGATGGACCTGATCGAGCACGACCTGGTGCGCAGTCGCATGCGTGACCTGCAGATCCAGGCGGACACCCACGCCCGGGCGCGCCGGCTGCTGGCTGCCCGGCGCTGGGCCCGCCGGGCCGAGCGCGCCACCCGGCGCGCCGCACGAGCCAGCGCGGCGGTGCGGTGAGGCTCCGTGATCTGTCGTCCTCCGGACGCCGCCGCGGCCAACGGCCGTCCCCGGCCGCCGGTGAGCCGTTACGTCCGTCCCGGCCCGGG
>NZ_BAAGVS010000018.1:18298-82887 GCF_054780755.1 Modestobacter lapidis
CCGGGAGCCTCCGGCCCCACAACCGGGACGCACAGCGGCTGACGCCGCCGCGGCCAACGGCCGTCCCCGGCCGCCGGTGAGCCGTTACGTCCGTCCCGGCCGGGAGCCTCCGGCCCCACAACCGGGACGCACAGCGGCTGACGCCGCCGCGGCCAACGGCCGTCCCCGGCCGCCGGTGAGCCGTTACGTCCGTCCCGGTCGGGAGCCTCCGGCCCCACAACCGGGACGCACAGCGGCTCGCGCCGCCGGATCTCCTAACCCCGGAAGCCGGGCAGCCACTCCTCGCAGACACGCCGGTAGGGCGCCGTCGCGTCCAACTGGCAGAGCACCCCGATCGACCCGATGGTCACGCGGTGGATGAGCAGGTAGGCCGGCGGCAGGTTGAGCTGCCGGCCCAGCTGGCTGGCCTCGCTGCGCGGGTCACCGATCCGGACCGCCTGCTCCTGCATCCAGGCGCGGGTGAACGTGAACGAGTCGGCCGCCACCGGTGCCAGCAGTGGCAGGAGGTAGTCCAGGACGCCCTGGGCGTCGACCTCCACGCTGGGCCGTACGAACCCCTCGGCGCGCAGGTCGGCGAGCACGTCGTCGGCCCGGCCTTCCAGCGCCCACCGCACCAGCCGGCCGATCGGCTCGGGGTGGCCGTCGGGGAGCCGGGCCGTCGCGCCGAAGTCGATGACGCCCAGCCGGCCGTCGGGCACCAGCCGGAAGTTGCCGGGGTGCGGGTCGGCGTGCAGCAGGCCGGCCCGCTGGGGGCCGGAGAAGTGCAGCACCGCCATCAGCAGGCCGGCCCGGTCGCGCTGTTCGCGGCTCCCGTCGGCAATGATCCGGGAGAGCGGGATGCCCTCCAGCCACTCGGAGACGATCACCTTGGGGGCGCTGGCCACCACGCGGGGGACGACGATCTGCTCGTCATCGGCGTAGGCGGCGGCGAACGCCCGCTGCGCGTCGGCCTCCATGCCGTAGTCGAGCTCCTCGACCACCCGGGCCTTGAGCTCGGCGATGAGCGGCTTGACCTCCATGCCCGGGAAGAGGACGGCGAACAGCCGGGCGAAGCGGGCCAACTGGTTCAGGTCGGCCATCAGCGCGGTGCCGGCGCCCGGGTACTGGATCTTCACCGCGACGTCCCGCCCGTCATGCCACGTCGCACGGTGCACCTGGCCGATGCTCGCCGCGGCCGCGGGGCTGTCGTCGAAGTCGCGGAACCGCTCCCGCCAGCGGCCGCCGAGCTGCTGGGCGAGCACCGAGTGCACCGTGCGCACCGGCATCGGCGGAGCGGCTTCCTGCAGCTTGGTCAGCGCCTCACGGTAGGGGCCGGCGACCTCGTCGGGCACCGCGGCCTCGAAGACCGACAGCGTCTGGCCGAGCTTCATCGCCCCGCCCTTGAGCTGACCGAGGACGGCGAACAGTTGCTCGGCGGTGCGCTGCTGGAGCTCGGCGTTGACCTCCTCGGCCGGCCGCCCCGACAACCGCTTCCCGATGCCCAGGGTGGCGCGTCCCGCGGCGCCCAGGGGCAGGGACGCCAGCCGTGCCGTCCGGGACACCGTCCCCCGTGGGATGTCCCGTCCGGAGTCACTCACCCCCTCAGTGTCCACTCTCCGCCGCCCCACCGCCCCGGGCGGTCGCGCCGCACGGGCACTCCGGGTGCGGTGGCCACCGCCGCAGCACCGGCGACAGCGCCGGCGGGCGCAACTCCAGGGTGGCCCCGCACGAGGCGGGGATGGCGGCGCCGTCGAGGTAGGCGAGCACCTGCACCGCCGCGGTGACCGCGGTCAGCAGGCAGGTGACCGTCGCACCGCTGGGCGGAGGGTCGGCGGCCGCCAGCTGGGCGGCCAGTCGCGGCCACTCCGGGTCGGCCTCGCGTCGCCAGGCGTCGGCGCACCGCAGGCAGCTGGTCGCACCGGGCAGCACGAGCGGCCCGACGACGCCGGTCTCGCCGCGGACGGTGGCCACGAGGTGTGGCACCCCGTCGCGTTGCAGCCCCACCTGCAGCGGGTCGGACGCCGACCACGGTCGGCAGAGCACCACCAGGTCCGGGTGCTGGGTCGGTGGCAGCGGCCGCAGGTCGGTCAGCGGGTTCACCCGGCGGATGGCGTCGGCGGCGACCAGCGACCGGGGGCGGCCCTCGTCGTCGGCGCCGGCCCCGCCGACCACGGCATCGGCGGCCGTGGTGAGCCCGCGGTCGCGCACGTGCACCGTGCCCACGCCGCTCCCGGCCAGCACCGCGGCCAGCGGGATACCGACCCGAGTCGCCCCGTCGACCACGACCGAGCTCTGCCGGCGGATCCGCCAGCGACCTCCGCCGGCGGTGCCGGGCACGGCGGCGGGCAGCTCAGCGGCGGCCCGGGCGACGGCGGCCGGCCCCGGGTCGCCGGCGAGCAGGTCGACGGGCGCCAGGTCGTGCACCAGCCCGGTGGCCCGGAGCCCGGCGAGCAGGTGGTCGACCGCGGCGGCCGGTAGCCCGTCGGCCTGCGCCTCCGCGCGCACGGTGCGCTCGCTGCGCCGGCCGTCCAGGCCACGCAGCAGGCTGCGGACCGCGGCACCGGCCGGCTGCACGCGCAGACCGTCCCCGCCGTCCACCCCGCCCACCTGGACCGTCTCGCCGCCGAGGTGCAGGACGGGGGTGCCGGCGGGCAGCAGTGGATGCGGGCTCTCGGTCACCGGCGCAGGGTGCCAGGGCGGACGCCTCCAGCGCGGGCGTCGTCCACAGGTCGCCGCCGGGCGGGTGGGCGGCCGGCCTGCGGGCCGCGGTGGACGGTTGCGAGGCGGACCGTCCAGGCCCGCTTCCCACAGCCTGTGGACGGGCCTGTGGACACCGTGGGGACCGGCCGGTGTGTCGCTGTGCACCGACCCGGGAGAGGGGTGGGGTGGGCCCGCGCGAGGGGCGGCGACCAGGCTCTCCACCAGCGACGACAGCCGAATTCGGCCTGTGGACCGGGCCCGGGCGCACCCGTACGGGTGACGCCGGCGGGCGCCGGTTCCACTGTCCGTGTGCACGTGTCCACCACCGGGTGTCCTGCCATGGGCGGGAGGAGCGCTGCCGGTTACCGTGCGTGCGTGGATTCCCGCCCCGACCGCCGTCAGCCCGGTGCCTCCACCGTCTCCGCGGCCGGCACCATGACGGCGACGGGAGGCCGGGACGCCGTGGAGGTGCGCCGCAGCCCCCGGCGTCGCCGCACCGTCACCGCCTACCGGGAGAACGGGCGCACGGTGGTGCTCATCCCGGCGGCCTTCAGCGCCGCCGAGGAGGAGCGCTGGGTCGACCAGATGGTCGCCAAGCTCGAGACCCGGGAGGAGCGCCGGCGGCGCAGCCTGGCCTCCGACAGTCAGTTGATGACCCGGGCGACGTCATTGTCGGAGGCGTTCTTCGCCGGGCGTGCGGCTCCCTCGAGCGTCCGCTGGGTCGACAACCAGAACCGTCGATGGGGCTCGTGCACGCCGAGCGAGGGCACCATCCGGTTGTCCAGCCGGCTGCAGGGGATGCCCGAGTTCGTCGTCGACTACGTGCTGGTGCACGAACTGGCGCACCTCCTCGAGCCCAGCCACGACGAACGCTTCTGGGCGCTCGTGCGGGCCTATCCGCGCACCGAGCGTGCCCTGGGCTTCCTCGAGGGCGTCGAGTTCGGCAGCGCGTCGCCGGCCGGCGACGCGCCGGAGGGTGACGTCGAGGAGCCGGCCGGCCTCGTCTGACTGCCTCGGCCGGCCGGCCTCGGGTGGTCAGTTGCCCCGGGCGTCCCCGTCGGTGTCGTCCGGGCCGGTGTCCCCGTTCCCGTCGCTCGTCCGGTCCTCGTCGGCGAGGTCGCCGGTCAGCTCGGCGAAGGCATCCCGCACGCCCTGGCGGCCGACGAAGTCCAGCGGCTCGTCCAGGTCGTCCGACGTCGGCAGCAGGTCCGGGTGCGACCACAGCCGGTCGCGAGCCGCGGTGCCGTGCTGCTGGACCATCGCGCCCCACACGGTGCTGGCGTCCCGGAGCCGCCGGGGCCGGAGCTCCAGCCCGACCAGCGTGGCGAACGTCTGCTCGGCCGGGCCCCCGGAGGCCCGCCGGCGGCGCATCGTCTCGGCCAGGGCCGAGTGCCCGGGCAGCCGGTCGGTGGCTGCGGCGCTCACGACGCTGTCCACCCAGCCCTCGACCAGTGCCAGCAGGGTCTCCAGCCGGCGCAGCGCCATCTGCTGCTGGGGCGTCTCCTCCGGTTCCAGCAGGCCGCTGCCGAGCAGTCGCTGGATGCTCTCCGGGTCGCTCGGGTCGATCCCGCCCTCCATGCTGCCCATCGCCTCGGTCAGCCCGCGCTCGATCGCCTCCCGGTCGACGTGGATGCCGCGGGCGTAGGCGTGCACCGCGTCGGTCAGCTGCTGACGAAGCCACGGGACGTGGGCGAACAGCCGCTGGTGGGCTGCCTCGCGGAGGGCGAGGAACAGCCGCACCTCGTCCTCGGGGCGGTCCAGCCCCTCGCCGAAGGCGGCCACGTTCTGCGGGACCAGCACGCCCGCGCCCCGCGGACCCAGCGGCAACCCGACGTCGGTGCTGGTGAGCACCTCGTCGGCGAGCTTGCCCAGCGCCTGACCCACCTGGGCGCCGAACATGACGCCGCCCATCTGGCCCATCACCCCGGCCAGCGGGCCCATCATCGCGGTCGCCTCCGCGGGTAGGGCGCCGGTCATCGCGGCGACCACCCGCTCGGCGAGCGGGTCGATCAGCTGACCCCACGCGGGCAGCGTCTGCTCCACCCATTCCACCCGGGACCAGGCCAGCCCGCGGTCGATGCCCGAGGGCAGTTCGGTCGCCTCGTCCAGCCACAGGTCGGCCAGCCGCAGCGCCTCGGCCACCGCCGTCCGCTCGGCCTCGGAGGTCGGCTGGTGGCCCGGTGCGAGCTGGCTGATGGCGCCCTGGCGGGCGAGGTCCCAGTTGACCGGGCCGCCCGACCAGTTCATCAGCTTCTGCAGCTCGGCGAACAGCGGCATCTTGCCGAGCAGTTCCTCCGGTGAGCCACTGCCCGCCCCGGCACCGCCGAAGAGGGCGCCGAGGCCGAACGGGTCGCCGGGGGTGCCGCCGGGCTCGCCGCGGCGCTCGGGATCGCGATCGGGCGGCCCGAAGCCGAAGGGGACGTCACTCATGCCTCCACCGTAGTCGCGGCGGATCATCGGCGAGTCGGCCCGAGCCGCCCACGGGTACGCCCACAGCAGATCGACAGCCGGGTCACCTACGCTCGCCGGTCGTGAGTCGTCGGATCGCCGTCCTGGTCACCGGTGCGGTGCTGCTGCTCCTCTTCGGCGTGGTCGGGGTGCTGCTGCCCGTGCCCTACGTCGCGCAGGTGCCCGGGCCCACCTTCAACACCCTGGGGGAGATCGACGGCGAGCCGATCATCTCCCTCGAGGGCACCGAACGGAACGACACCTCCGGCAACCTGAACCTGACCACGGTGGGGGTGCCGCAGAACGCGCTGAGCCTGGTCGGCGCCGTCCAGGGCTGGTTCGACAGCGAGGTCACCGTCGTGCCGCGGGAGTCGGTCTACCCCTCGGGGCAGACGCAGGAGGAGACCCAGCAGCAGAACCGGCAGGCCTTCCTGACCTCCGAGCAGTCCGCCCGGATGGCCGCGCTGGCCGAGCTGGGCTACCCGGAGAAGGTCGTCGTCCAGGACCTCGTCGAGGACTCGCCGTCCGAGGGCCGGCTCCGGGCCGGTGACGCGCTCGAGTCCGTCGGCGGCACCCCGACGCCGGACACCGCGGCGCTGACGGCGGCGCTGGCGGCCATCCCGCCGGGCTCGTCGGTGCCGGTCACGTACACGCGGCTGGGCGAGCCGGGCAGCACCACGGTGACGACGACGGCCGCGGCCGAGGGGGACGGGTCGGCGCTGGGCGTGCTGGTGCTGGAGGCCCCGTACGCGCCGTTCACCGTGGACATCCGGGTCGACGACGTCGGCGGGCCGTCAGCCGGGCTGATGCTGACCCTCGGCATCCTCGACCTGGTCGGGGACACCGACCTGACCGGAGGCGCAGTGGTCGCCGGGACGGGCACGATCACCGGCGAGGGTGCGGTGGGGGCGATCGGCGGCATCCCGCTGAAGCTGGTCTCGGCCCGCGAGATCGGGGCCGACTTGTTCCTGGTGCCGGCGGACAACTGCGCAGAGGCGTTGCGGAACGCCCAGCCCGATCTGCCGATGGCCCGGGTGGCCACGCTCGACGACGCACTCGCCGCCCTCGACGACCTTCGGGAGGGTCGCACCCCGGCCCCCTGCTGACACCGCGACCGACCGCGGGTCACGGTCCGGCGGCGACCGGGGTGCCGGGGCCGCCACCGCCCGTCACCATGGTGTGCTGGAGTGGCCCGGGGAACCCACCACCACCCGCATCAGTTGGACAGGCGCACCCCGGGATTCCCGAGGATGCCGAACTCGTGGCCTTCCGGCCACTCCAGATCTGTGAGGAGACCGCTCGTGGCCATGCGGCCCCCTGTGCCGGTGCCGACGCTGTCCCGGCGCGCGAGGACGGTCATCGGCATCGCTGCCGTGCTGCTCGTGCTGTTCACCGTCATCGGCACCTTGACCAACGTCTACGTCGACTACCTGTGGTTCGACGAGACCGGCTTCACCGAGGTCTTCTGGACCGAGGTGCAGACCCGTGCGCTGCTGTTCGCCGTTGCCGGCGTCGCGACCGGAGGGCTCACCGCACTGGCGGTGTACCTGGCCTACCGGTTCCGCCCGACGTTCCGGCCGATGTCGCTGGAGCAGCAGAACCTGGAGCGCTACCGGCAGTCGCTGGAGCCCCGCCGCAAGGCGGTGATCACCGCGATCGGCGTGGTGCTCGGGCTGTTCGCCGGGTTCACCGCCCAGGCCAGCTGGCAGACCTGGCTGACCTTCCGCAACTCCACCGACTTCGGCCGGGTCGACCCCGAGTTCGGCAAGGACATCTCGTTCTTCGTCTTCGACTACCCCTTCTACCGGCTGGCGCTGGGCTTCGCGTTCGCGATCGTGCTGTTGGCACTGATCGGTTCGCTGCTGACCCACTACGTGTTCGGTGGGCTGCGCCTGCAGACCCCCGGGCAGAAGCTGACCTCGGCGGCCCGGGTGCAGCTGTCGGTGCTCGTGGGCCTGTTCGTGGCGCTCAAGGCGGTTGGCTACTGGCTGGACCGGTACGGCCTGGTCTACTCCGACCGGGGTGCTGTGTTCACCGGCGCCTCGTACACCGACGTCAACGCCCTCCTCCCGGCGAAGAACATCCTGGTGTTCGTGGCGGCGATCTGTGCGATCGCCTTCTTCGCCAACATCCTGGTCCGCAACACCCTGCTGCCGGCCGCCGCGCTGGTGCTGCTGCTGCTGGCCAGCCTGGTGATCGGGGTGGCCTATCCCGCGATCGTGCAGCAGTTCGTGGTGAAGCCGAGCGCGAACGTCAAGGAGGCCGACTACATCGAGCGGGCCATCGGTTCGACGCTGGACGCCTACCGTCTGTCCGATGTCGAGTACGTGGACTACGCCGCGGACACCACGGGCGACCAGGTCGACCCGGAGGAGGCGCTGACTGCCCTCCGCGCGGACACCGAGACGATCCCCAACGCGCGGTTGCTGGATCCCAACGTGTTGTCCGCGACCTTCACCGCCCGGCAGCAGATCCGCAACGTGTACGGCTTTCCGGAGAAGCTGGACATCGACCGCTATTCGATCGGCGACGAGGATGTCCGTGACTACGTCGTGGCGGTGCGGGAGCTGGACAGCGCCGGGCTGTCGGAGAACCAGGACACCTGGATCAACCGGCACACCGTCTACACCCACGGCAACGGATTCGTCGCTGCGCCCGCCAACGAGGTGGTCGCCGGGCAGGAGGGCGGCGAGCCGAACTTCACCACCGGCGACCTGCCGACCCGGGGCAACATCCCGGTCGACCAGGCGCGCATCTACTACGGCGAGCTGATCGACAACTACTCCGTGGTGGGGGCGCCGGCGGGCAGCCAGCCACGGGAGTTCGACCAGCCGGAGGGCGGCTCGGAGGAAGGGCAGATCAACAACACCTACGACGGCGAGGGCGGTGTCGGGGTCGGCAGCTTCTTCCGGCAGCTGACCTACGCCATCCACTTCCGGGAGCGCAACTTCTTGCTCTCCAGCGCGGTCAACGATGCCTCCAAGGTGCTCTACGTGCGTGATCCGCTGGATCGGGTGGAGAAGGTCGCGCCCTTCCTGGAGGTGGACGGCGACCCGTACCCGGCAGTGCTCGACGGCCGCGTGACCTGGATCCTCGATGGTTACACGACGTCGGACTCCTACCCCTACGCCGAGCAGATGCAGCTCGGCGAGGTGGCGCAGGACTCCCTCACCGGAGCCGGTACGACGGCGTTGCCCAACGAGACGTTCAACTACATCCGCAACTCGGTGAAGGCCACGGTCGACGCCTACGACGGCACGGTCACGCTCTATGCCTGGGATGAGAGCGATCCGGTGCTCCGAACCTTCATGAAGGCGTTCCCCGGAACGGTCGAGCCCCGCAGTGCGATGACCGAGGAACTCATCAGCCACGTGCGGTATCCCGAGGACCTGTTCAAGGTGCAGCGGGACATCCTCACCCGGTACCACGTGACCGACCCGGCCAACTTCTACGCCCAGAACGACCGGTGGGAGATCCCCGAGGACCCGACCCGGGACACCGACGAGGACCAGCCGCCCTACTACATCTTGGCGCAGCGTCCGGGTGATGAGGAAGCCACCTTCCAGCTGACCAGCGCCCTGAACGCCTTCGACCGGGAGAACCTGTCGGCGTTCATCTCCGCCTCCAGTGCACCGCAGAGTTACGGCGAGATCCAGGTGTTGGTACTGCCGGGCAACACGCCGTACCGCGGCCCCCAGCAGGTGCAGCAGTCGTTCATCACCAACGACCTGGTGCGCCCGGATCTGACGCTGTTCAACAGCCAGGAATCCGAGGCCGTGTTCGGGAACCTGCTCACCCTGCCGATCGGGGGGGACGGCCTGCTCTACGTCGAGCCGCTCTACGTCCAGGGCACGGGGGAGAACTCGTTCCCCCTGCTGCAGAAGGTGCTGGTCAACTTCGGCGACCGGGTCGGCTACGCCGATACGCTGTCCGAGGCGCTGGACCAGGTATTCGGGGCCGGGGCCGGGGATGTGGCGATCGACAACGAGGACACCGATGCCGGGGACGGCGTGGACGAGCCGGTCCCCGCGCCGGATCCGGAGGAGCCGATCGATACGCCGGCGCCACCGGCAGCCGGGGGCGGCGACAACGGGACGACGCCGGAACTGGCTGATGCGGCGGCGGACATCAAGGCGGCGCTGCAGGCGCTCGCGGACGCGCAGGCGGGCGGAGACTTCGCCGGCATCGGCCAGGCCCAGGAGGATCTCGCAGCGGCCATCGCGGCCTGGCAGGCGGCGGGGGGCGGTGCGGCCCAGCCCCCGGGCTGAGCCGGCCGGCACCGGCGCCCTGCGGGGCGCCGGTGCCGGACTCCCGCAGGCCCCCACGCGCGCCCCGCGCGGACCCGTGTATGGTTGGTCTTACCGACGCGGGGTGGAGCAGCTCGGTAGCTCGCTGGGCTCATAACCCAGAGGTCGCAGGTTCAAATCCTGCCCCCGCTACAGATCGACAGCGGCCCGGTCACCGACAGGTGACCGGGCCGCTGTCGTGTTCGGCCCGAAGTCGTCGGGCGCCCTGGAGCAGGCGCGTGCACCCCGGCAGACCCTCCCGCGCGGCCCGCGCGGACCCGTGTATGGTTGGTCTTACCGACGCGGGGTGGAGCAGCTCGGTAGCTCGCTGGGCTCATAACCCAGAGGTCACAGGTTCAAATCCTGTCCCCGCTACTCAGGGAGGGCCCGGTCACCAGTGGTGACCGGGCCCTTCGTCTGTTGCCTGCCGGTAGCGCCGGCGGGCAGGTGCGTGCGGCGACAGGAGACACCACGTGCAGTCGGAAGGTGCCGGGCAGGGCTGGCCGGGCCGGGTGACCGAGCGGACGCTGGCCGACGGTCGCCCCGTTCTCTACTTCGACGACCGGGCGACGCCGGGTGAGGTGCACGCCGCGCCCGACACCCGGGCGTTGCCCGAGGCGCCGCACGCGGGGGAGGTCCGCTTCGACGTGCTCACCGGCGAGTGGGTGACCATCGCCGGGCACCGGATGAACCGCACCTTCCTGCCCAGCCAGGCCGACTGCCCCCTGTGTCCCACCCGGGACCCGGCGCACCCGAGCGAGGTCCCCGACAGCGACTACGACGTCGCCGTCTTCGCCAACCGCTTCCCGAGCCTGGCGCCGCTGACCGTGGGCCCCGCCGCCGAGGGACGGCCCGCGACGCTGGGACCGCCGGACCGCCCCGCTCACGGGCACTGCGACGTCGTGGTCTTCTCCAGTGACCACGCGGCCTCGGTCGTCGAGCTACCGGCCGAGCGGATGCGCACCGTCGTCGAGGCCTGGGCGCAGCGGACAGCGACGCACTCGGCCGACCCCCGGGTGGCGCAGGTCTTCGTCTTCGAGAACCGCGGCCAGGAGATCGGCGTGACCCTGACCCACCCGCACGGGCAGGTCTACGCCTATCCGTTCGTGCCGCCGCGGTCCGCGCAGCTGGTCGAGCAGGCCCGCAAGCACCGGCGGGCCACCGGCGGAGATCTGCTGCGGGACGTGCTCGCCGCTGAGCGGGCCGAGGGCCGGCGGGTGGTGCTGCGCGGTGAGCACTTCACCGCCTACGTGCCGCGCGCGGCCCGCTGGCCGGTCGAGGTGCACCTCGCCCCGCATCGGGACGTGCCCGACCTCGCCGCGCTGGGCGACGCGGAGCGGGCGGAGCTGGCGGTCGTCTACCAGGAGCTGCTGCGCCGGGTGGACCGCTTCCACCCCGGGGTCGAGCAGGCGCCCTACATCGCCGGCTGGCACCAGGCCCCCACCGGCCCGGACCGCGAGCTCGGCCGGCTGCACCTGCAGCTGTTCTCGCTCCTGCGCGCACCGGGCAAGCTGAAGTACCTGGCCGGCTCCGAGTCGGGCATGGGCGCCTGGATCAACGACACCACGCCGGAGCGGATCGCCGACCGGCTGCGCGAGGTGGCGTCGTGAGCGGAGCGTTCCGCGAGCGCGAACCAGAGGGCGTCGTGAGTCCGGCGGAACGGGCGGCCGCCGAGCTCGCGGCCACCTGGTCGGTCGGGCCGGACGGCGTCTGGGCCGCCCCCGGCCGGGTCAACCTGATCGGCGAGCACGTCGACTACAACGGCGGCCGCTGCCTGCCGATGGCGCTGACCCGGGTGACCGCCGCAGCGGTCCGGCGCCGGAACGACGACCGGGTGCGGTTGAGCAGCGACGCCCCGGAGGCCGCGCCGTTCGAGGGCCGGCTGACCGAGCTGGGCCCAGGGGCGGTCGACGGCTGGGCGGCCTACGTCGCCGGCACCCTGTGGGCGCTGCGCGAGGCGGGCGTCGACGTGCCCGGGATGGACGTCGCCGTCGCCAGTGACGTGCCGGTGGGTGCCGGGCTGTCGAGTTCGGCCGCCCTGGAGTGCGCGGTCGCGCTGGCGGCCGCCGGGCTCGCCGGCCGCACCGACGACCCGCAGCTGCGCCACCAGGTGGTCCAGGCCGCGATCAGGGCGGAGAACGAGGTGGTCGGAGCCGGCACCGGCGGGATGGACCAGACGGTCGCCATGCTGGCCGAGGAGGGGGCAGCCCTGCTCATCGACACCCGCGACTTCAGCACCGCGCCGGTTCGGCTCCGGCTGGCGGACGCCGGGCTGGTGCTGGTCGTGATCGACACCCGGGTCACGCACACGCTCGCCGACGGGCAGTACGCGCAGCGTCGCCGCGACTGCGAGCAGGCCGCCCGCGAGCTGGGATTGGCGCAGCTGGGCGAGGCGACGGCGGACGACCTCGAGCGGCTGACCGACCCGCGGCTGCGAGCCCGCGCCCGGCACGTGGTCGGCGAGATCGGCCGCGTCGACCGGGTGGTCGAGCTGGTGGCCGCCGGGCGGATGGCCGAGATCGGGCCGCTGCTCGACGCCTCGCACGCCTCGCTGCGCGACGACTACGAGGTCTCCGCCGTGGAGTTGGACACCGTCGTGGCGGCGGCCACCGGCGCCGGCGCCCTCGGCGCGCGGATGACCGGCGGCGGGTTCGGCGGCTCGGCGATCGCCCTGGTGCCCGAAGCGGTCGTGGCCGACGTCGAGCGCGCCGTCGTCGACGCCTGTGCCCGGCGGGGGCTGACCACCCCGGCCACGCTGGTGGTCACCTCGGGCGGGGCGGCCCGCCGGCTCTCCTGAGCCGGCTCCCGGCCGGGTGGGAACACCCCTTACGGCCGGGCGGTTCGTCCGGTGCATGGAGCCGACCGTGACCGATGCCCCGGACAGCAGCCGCTACGAGATCCGGGACGGTGACCGCCTGCTCGGCGTGGCCGCCTACCGGCGTCGCGGCGATCAGGTGGTGTTCACCCACACCGAGGTCGACGGCACCGACGAGCGCTCCGGGCTGGGCAGCCGGCTGGTGCGGGCGGCGCTGGACGACGTGCGTGGCCATGGCCGGACCGTCGTCCCGGAGTGCTCGTTCGTGGCCGGCTGGATCGAGCGGCACCCCGAGTACGAGGACCTGGTCGCCACCCCGGCCTGACGGCCCCCCTGCAGGGTCCCGCCGCGAGCGTGCGAGTGGCGGGGGGCAGGGGGGTCCTCTTTCAGAGCACCTGTTCCCCGTACATCTCACCCAGCGGGTCGGCGATCAGCTCGATGCGCGCGCCGTCCGGGTCGCGGAAGTACACCGAGACGCCGCTGTGCACGACGTGCTCGACGCCGGCGGCGGTGAGTGACTCGACCAGCCGGCCCCAGCGTTCGGGCTCGACGCTGATCGCGACGTGGTGCAGGCCGCCGAGCACCTCGGCGTACGGGCCGACGTCCAGCCCCGGGAAGTCGAAGAACGCCAGCAGGTTGCCGTTCCCGATGTCGAAGAAGAAGTGCGAGGAGCCCGGATAGTCGCGGTTCTCGATCAGCTCGGTGAGCGGGAAGCCGAGAACGTCCTGGTAGAAGGCGATCGTGGCCTCGACGTCGCTGCTGATCAACGCCGTGTGGTGCAGCCCGCGGGCGCTCGAGGCCGGGCGCTCGCCGGCCGGGCGCAGGTGGCGCTCCCGGATCCGGGAGCGTGCGGCCGCTGTGGGGTCGGGCGGGGTGGTCGCGTTGCTCATGCCGTCCTCCTCGGGGTGCTGCGCTCAGGGTGCCCGAGGTGACCGGCGCGCTGCTCGCCGGCCTCGACGAGCCGGCCCGCTGACACCCGGGGGTCTCCCCGGGCGCGGCTGACACAGTGGGCGCATGCGCTTCCTGGTCGCCGGCTGGTTTTCCTTCGACGAGGTCATCGCGACCATCGGTGACGAGTTGGGCGCCGACGTCGTCAGCGGCTGGCTGACCGAGCTCGGGGTCGACTTCGACGTCGCCTGGGCGCCGTACCTGCAGCGCGGGGCGAACTGGCGCGACGTCGACCCGGGCCGCTACACCCATCTGGTCTTCGTCAGCGGCCCGCTGTTCGACTACGCCCTGATCCAGGAGCTGACCGAGACGTTCGCCGGCGCGCAACGCTGGGCGGTCAACGTCTCGGTCGTCGACGAGGTCGGGCGCGGGATGTTCCACCAGGTGTGGGAGCGGGACGCCCGCGGGATCGCGCGGCCCGACCTGGCCGGCGGGACGACGACCCCCGACGTCCCGGTGGTGGCCGTCGCCTTCGCCCCGGCGCAGGAGGAGTACGGCGCGCGCAGCCAGGCGGGCCGGGTGCGCGAGGCGGTCGAGGGCTGGTTGCGGGTCCGGGCGCTGCCCTGGTTCGAGCTCGACATGGACCTCTACGACAAGCCCTACGACCGCTTCCCGGCGCAGGTGGAGGCGCTGGTCCGGCGGGCCGACGTGGTGGTGAGCATGCGGCTGCACGCGCTCGTGCTGGGCCTGGCGCACGGCGTTCCGGTCGTCGCCTGCGACGCGGTGGCCGGCGGGGCGAAGGTGACCGCCCAGGCGACGGCGCTGGGCTGGCCGTTGCGGCTCACGGCCGGCGAGATCGACCCGGCGTCGTTGGACGCGGCGCTCGAGCACGCGCTGTCCGGGACGCTGGGCGGGGAGATCGCCGAGGCGCAACGGCGGATGCGGGCCGGCAACGCCGAGGCCCGCGACTGGTTCACCCGGCAGCTGGGTCGCTGAGCGGCCGCTGCGCGGTGGCGAACCGCTGCTCCAGCGCGGCGGGCACCGGGCGTCGGGCGCGCAGCGCCGAAGGCAGCCGGCGCAGCAGCCCGGCCAGCGCCGCCCGGCACACCGGGTCGCGCGCCGCCCGCCGGGCCAGCTGCGCGGTGCCGGCCAGCGCCACCGGCAGCGGGCGGCGCAGCCAGTCGACGAGCAGGTCGTTGCGGGTCTGCAGGGCCCAGCGCGCCGGGGTGGGCCGGTCCGGGCCGGCCGGGTCGTGCCAGGCCAGGATGTCGTCGGCGTGCACCAGCTGCCAGCCGGCGGCGGCCAGGTCCAGGGCGAGCAGGTGCTCCTCGCCGCCGAAGAAGAGCAGTGGCGAGAATCCGCCGACGGCGAGGTAGCCGTCGCGGCGGACCACCGCGGCGAACGCCGGAAAGCTCAGCACGTCGGGGCCCGGGGCGCCGGGGGAGCGGCCGAGCACGGCCGCCCGGTGCTTGACCGAGACGGCGTCGAGCGCGCCGTCGGCGGCCAGCCGCACCTGCCCGACCACCACGGCGACCGCCGGATGGTCGTCGAGCAGGTCGGCGGCCCGGTCCAGCGCGCCAGGGTCCCACCAGGAGTCGTCGTCGGCGAACGCCACGTAGGGCGTGCCCGCGTGCCGGACGCCGTCGGTGCGGGCGACCGCGCCGACGTTGGCCGACAGCTCGAGGACGTCGACCCGCGGGTGCCGTTCGCGCACCGCGGCCGCCGTGCCGTCGGTGGAGCCGTTGTCGACCACGACCACCGGGTGGCTGCCGTCGTCGAGCCGGGCCAGCGAGCGGAGCAGTGACGCGCGCCGGTCGCGAGTGGCGATGACGGTGCTGATGCGGGGCACTCCGTAGGTCTACCCGAGGAGTCAGGCGGAGAGCGCGGCGCCCTCCGTCGGGGTGTGCAGCGCGGCGGCGAGACCGTCCAGCGGAAGGCCCAGCGCACCGGCGAGCGCGGCCACGGTGAAGAACGCCGGGGTCGGCACCCGGCCGGACTCGATCTTGCGCAGCGACTCCAGGCTCACCCCGGAGGCGGCCGCGACCTCCGCCGGGGGGCGGTTGCCGCGGGCCTCGCGCAGCAGGGCGCCCAGTCGGCGACCGCGCTCGCGTTCCTGGGGGCTGAGCGGCGGTCGCACCATGGGCGTGATAGTAATACCGGGATAGCAATACCGGAAGTGTGCGAGGAGGGCCCGTGATCGAGCTCCGGACGCCGGGGGAGATCGACGCCATGCGCGCCGCCGGCGCGGTGGTCGCCGACATGCACGCGGCGGTGCGGGCGGCGGCCGCGCCGGGGGTGCGGCTCACCGAACTGGACGCCATCGCCCGCGACGTCCTGGCCGACGCCGGCGCGACGTCGCCGTTCCTCGGCTACGCGCCGCTGCCGACGACCCCGCCGTTCCCCGGGGTCGTGTGCCTGTCGGTCAACGACGTCGCGCTGCACGGCATCCCCACCACCCGGGAGCTCGAGGAGGGCGACCTGCTCAGCGTCGACGCCGGCGCCACCCTCGACGGCTGGGTCGGCGACGCGGCGCGGACCTATCCGATCGGCACCGCCCGCCCCGAGGACGTCCAGCTGGTCGACGTCACGACGCGGGCGCTGGAGGCCGGCATCGCAGCAGCGGTGGTCGGCCACAAGGTCGGCGACATCTCCGCCGCGATCGGCGCGGTCGGGCGGGCCGGTGGGTGCGGCATCAACACCGACCAGGGAGGTCACGGTGTGGGGCGCACCATGCACGAGGCCCCGCACGTGCCCAACGAGGGCCGCGCCGGGCGCGGGCTGCCGTTGCGGCCGGGGCTGGTCATCGCGATCGAGCCGTGGTTCATGGCCGGCGGCAGCGACGACTACCGGGTCGACGCCGACGGCTGGACGCTGCGCACCGCCGACGGCAGCCGGGCCGCGCACGTCGAGCACACCATCGCGGTCACCGAAACCGGCCCCCGCATCCTCACCGCCCCGCGCTGAAGGAGGAGTCCTTGCCTACGGCCCCCTTGCAGGGGCCCGCCGCGAGCGTGCGAGCGGTGGGGGGCAAGGGGGTCCTTCTGCTGGCCGCGGTGTGATCCGTCAGGATCACAGTGTCAGCGCATCACGATGTCAGCGCCTGGTCGAGGTCGGCGAGCAGGTCCTCGACGTCCTCGATGCCCACCGACAGCCGCACCAGGTCCGCCGGCACTTCCAGCGGTGAGCCGGCGGCGCTGGCGTGGGTCATCCGGTGCGGGTGCTCGATCAGCGACTCCACACCGCCCAGCGACTCGGCCAGGGTGAACAACGTGGTCCGCTCGCAGACCCGCAGCGCAGCCTCCTCGCCACCCTTCAGCCGGAAGGAGACCATGCCGCCGAACCCGGACATCTGCTTCGCCGCGATCTCGTGGTTGCGGTGCTGCGGCAGCCCCGGGTAGAGCACGTCACCCACGGCCGGGTGCGCCAGCAGCCACTCGGCGATCCGGCCGGCGTTGGTGCTGTGCCGGTCCATCCGGACGCCGAGGGTCTTCAGGCTGCGCAGCACCAGCCAGGCGTCGAAGGGGCCGTTGACCGCACCCATCGCGTTCTGGTGGTAGGCCAGCCGGTCGCCGAGGTCGGCATCGGCGACCACGAGTGCCCCGCCCACGACGTCGGAATGCCCGCCGAGGTACTTCGTCGTGGAGTGCACCACGACGTCGGCGCCCAGCGTCAGCGGCTGCTGCAGGTAGGGGCTGGCGAAGGTGTTGTCGACGACCAGCAGCGTCCCCGAGGCGTGCGCGACCTCGGCCAACGCGGCGATGTCGGCGATGTTGAGCAGCGGGTTGCTCGGCGTCTCGCACCAGATCACCCGGGCCGTCTCCGGCGCGACGGCGGCCCGGACGGCATCGAGGTCGTTGAGGTCGACCGGGGAGTGCGTGACGCCCCAAGGCTCGAGCACCCGGGAGATGAGCCGGTACGTGCCGCCGTAGGCGTCACCGCCGAGCACCACCGAGTCGCCCGGCCGGCACACGGTGCGCAGCAGGGTGTCCTCCGCGGCCAGCCCGGAAGCGAAGGTCATCCCGCGGGTGCCCTGCTCGAGGGAGGCCAGCGCGGTCTGCAGCGTGTCCCGGGTGGGGTTGGCGCTGCGGCTGTACTCGTAGCCGCCGCGCAGCCCGCCGACGCCGTCCTGCTTGTAGGTGGTGGTCAGGTGCAGGGGCGGGATGACCGCGCCGGTGGCGGGGTCGGGGTCCTGCCCGGCGTGGATGGCGCGCGTGTTGAACCCGGTCATGACCCCACCGTAAGAGCCGGGATGCCCACGAGGTGGCCCAGCACGTCCTGCCGGGTGACGACGCCGGCCGGCTTGCCGTCCACGTGCACCAGCAGCGCATCAGCGTCGCCCAGCGCTCCGACCGCGGCCGAGACGGGCTCACCGGAGCCGATGATCGGCAGCGGCGCGGACATGTGCCGCTCCACCGGGTCCGAGAGCGTCGCCCGGCCGGTGAACAGCGCGTCCAGCAGCGCCTTCTCCGCGACGGAGCCGACCACCTCACCCGCGGTGACCGGCGGCTCGGCGCGGACCACCGGCAGTTGGCTGACGCCGTACTCGCGGAGGATGTCGATCGCGTCGCGGACGGTCTCGGTCGGGTGGGTGTGCACCAGGGTCGGCGTCGACCCGGACTTCGCGTCCAGCAGCTCGCCGACGGTCTCGCCGCCGCCGGCATCCAGGAAGCCGTAGTCCGCCATCCAGGCGTCGCTGAAAATCTTGTTGAGGTAGCCGCGGCCGCCGTCGGGGAGCAGCACGACCAGGACGTCGTCCTTGGTCAGGCGCTCGGCCACCCGCAGGGCGGCGACGACGGCCATCCCGCACGAGCCGCCGACCAGCAGGCCCTCCTCCCGGGCCAGCCGCCGGGTCATCGCGAAGGAGTCGCCGTCGGTGACGGCGACGATCTCGTCGGCGATCGTGCGGTCGTAGGCCTCGGGCCAGAAGTCCTCGCCGACGCCCTCCACCAGGTAGGGCCGGCCGGTGCCGCCGGAGTAGACCGAGCCCTCCGGGTCGGCGCCGATCACCCGCACCCGGCCGTCGCTGGCCTCCTTGAGGTAGCGGCCGATGCCGGAGATGGTGCCGCCGGTGCCCACGCCGGTGACGAAGTGCGTCACCCGGCCGTCGGTCTGCGCCCAGATCTCCGGGCCGGTGGTCTCGTAGTGCGAGCGCGGGTTGGCCGGGTTGGCGTACTGGTCGGCCTTCCAGCCGCCGGGGGTCTCCCGCGCCAGCCGGTCGGACACCGAGTAGTAGGAGCGGGGGTCGGCCGGGTCGACGGCGGTGGGGCAGACGTGCACCTCGGCGCCGTAGGCCTTGAGCACGTTGATCTTCTCCTGGCCCACCTTGTCCGGGCACACGAAGATGCACCGGTAGCCGCGGGTCTGAGCCACGATCGCCAGCCCGATCCCGGTGTTTCCGCTGGTCGGCTCCACGATGGTGCCGCCCGGCCGGAGGTCGCCGGAGGCCTCGGCCGCCTCGACCATCCGCAGCGCGATCCGGTCCTTCACCGATCCGCCGGGGTTGACGTACTCGACCTTGGCCAGCACCAGCGGGGCGTCCGGGCCCAGGTGCTCGGTCACCCGCCGCAGGCGTACCAGCGGGGTGTCGCCGATGAGCTCGACGACGGACTCGGCGTACTGCACGGCTGCCTCCTCGTCGGCGCCGTGGGCGGCGCCGGTGACCGGTCCATCCCACCAGACGGCGCGGATCCCCGGAGAATCCGGGCGCTCTACCCTCGGGCGACGGCGGGCAACCGCGCACCGGACGGCCGTCGAGCCGGCGGCCGTCCGCCCAGCCCCCGAGAGGACGTGCCACCCATGACCGAGAACCTGGCAGCGCTGCACCGGGAACTGGCCGGCGTGGTCCAGGTCGGCCGGGAGCTGCCGGACGTGCTCGGCGAGGTGGTCGGCATCGCGCGGCGCGCGCTGCCCGGCTCCGAGGGCACGTCGATCACGCTGATCCGCGGCGAGCAGGCCTTCACCGCGGCCTACGACGGGCAGCTGGCCATGGACGCCGACGAACTGCAGTACCGGCGCGGCTACGGGCCCTGCCTGGACGCCGGGCGCGCCGGGGAGCTGTTCGTCATCACCGACATGCGCACCGAGGAGCGCTGGCCCGACTACGCCCGGCACGCCGCCGAACACGGGGTGGGCAGTTCGCTGTCGGTCCCGCTGCCCTTCCAGGGCGCGACGATCGGCGCGCTGAACAACTACTCGCGACGGAGGGACGCCTTCGGCCAGGCGGACGTCGCGCTGGGCGAGGAGGTCGCCGCCTTCATGGCGATCGCGGTCGGCAACGCGGAGGCCGCGGCCCGCGCCAGCACGGACGCGGCCAACATGCGCCAGGCGATGGCCTCCCGCGCGGTCATCGAGCAGGCCAAGGGCATCCTGATGGAGCGGTACCGGGTCACCGCCGAGCAGGCGTTCACGCTGCTCACCCACTCCTCGCAACGCAGCAACGTCAAGCTGCGGGACGTCGCCGAGGAGCTCACCACGACCGGGGTGCTGCGCGGCAACTGACCGGGCTGGCGTCGCGCCCGCGTCCGGGGACAGGATGCGGGCATGACGCAGCCGCCCCCGCCCGTGTCCCGGCGCACCATCGGCGGCCTGGAGGTCTCCGCCCTGGGCCTGGGCTGCATGGGGATGAGCCAGATGTACGGCAGCGCCGACCGGGCCGAGTCGCTGGCCACGGTGCGCCGTGCGCTCGACCTGGGGGTCACCTTCCTCGACACCTCCGACGTGTACGGCGACGGGCACAACGAGGAGCTGGTCGGGGAGGCGATCGCCGGCCGGCGCGGGGAGGTCCAGCTGGCCACCAAGTTCTCCCTGCGGCACGACGACCGCGGCGGGATGAGCGTCGACGGCCGGCCGGAGAACGTGCGGAGGTGTGCCGAGGCCAGCCTGCGCCGGCTGGGCGTCGACGTCATCGACCTCTACTACCAGCACCGGGTCGACCCCACGGTGCCGATCGAGGACACCGTCGGTGCCATGGCGGAGCTGGTCCGGGCCGGCACGGTCCGGTACCTGGGGCTGTCGGAGGCCAGTGCCGACTCGGTCCGCCGGGCCGTCGCCGTGCACCCGATCGCCGCGCTGCAGAGCGAGTGGTCGCTGTGGACCCGTGACCTGGAGTCGGCCGGGGACGGCGGGGCGGGGGCGGGCAGCGTCCTGGCGGTGGCCCGCGAGCACGGGATCGGCATCGTGCCGTTCAGCCCGCTGGGCCGCGGGTTCCTGACCGGCGCGATCACCAGCCCCGACGACTTCGCCGAGGACGACTGGCGCCGCACCCAGCCGCGCTTCACCGGGGAGGCGTTCACGGCGAACCTGCGGCTGGTCGAGGCCGTCCGGGCGATGGCCACCGAGCGGGGCGTCACCCCGGGGCAGCTCGCGCTGGCCTGGGTGCTGGCGCAGGGGGACGACGTCGTCCCGATCCCGGGCACCAAGCGGCGCAGCTACCTGGCGGAGAACGTCGCCGCCGGCGCCGTGCAGCTGTCCGCCGAGGACCTCGAGCGGCTCAGCGGGATCGCCCCGCCCGGCGTGGCCCGGGGCGGCCGGTACGCCGACGCCTCGTACGGCTACGGCGACAGCCCGGCCCCGTTATGACCGACCCCGCCTGCGGCGTCGCGCACGGGCACGTACCGGCGGGGGCGGTTCCGGACCGGGTGCTGGTCGCCGTCTTCGCCTCTCCGGTGGCCGGCGCGCTGCTGCGGACCGGAGCCGACCTGGGCTGGCACCCGGTGCTGGTGGAGCCGGACACCGGCCGGCCGGCGCCCCCCGGGCTGCCCGGCGGCGTCGTCCGGGTGGCCGCGATCGCGGACCTGGCCGAGGAGCTGGCCGGGCCGGCCGCCGACGTCGTCGTCACCGACCACCACCGCGACGAGCTCGGCGCGCTGCTGCGCGACGCGCTCACCCGCCCGGTGCGATGGCTCGGGGTCATGGGCAACCCGCGGCACGAGGGGCCCCACGTCGCGGCGCTCGCCGCACTGGGCGTCCCGGCCGCGGAAGTCGCCCGGGTGCACCGCCCGATCGGGCTGGACGTCGGCTCCCGCACGCCCGCGGAGATCGCGGTGTCCACGCTGGCCGGGCTGCTCGCCGACCGCAACGGCCGGCCGGGCGGGTTCTTCCCCGGCGGGTGAGGGCCCGGCCGGGCCGGGCTGCCCACGGTTCCCCGGCTCGGGACGGTCGGGACGGCGGCTGCTGGACGCCGGTGTCCCGGTCGTGATCGGTGCGCGGAACGGCCGCGGGCCTGCCGGCGTTGACCACTCGGACGGGGCCCGCTCGGGCCCTGCACGTCGGAAGGAGGCGGGCTCGTCATGGCATCGCTGTTCAGCAAGGTGGCTCAGTTCGCCAACAGCCCCAAGGGCAAGCAGATGATCCGTCAGGCGACGGACAAGGCCCAGCAGGTGGCCAACGACCCCAAGACGAGGGCCAAGATCGACGAGGTGCGGCGCCGGGTGCAGGGCGGCCGCGGCGGCACGGGGGGCACCGGGCCGGTGCGCTGACCCCGATCGGCCCGCCCGCTCATGCTGACGGCGCTCGTCCCTGCGGGGCGAGCGCCGTCAGCACGTCGGAGTGCAGCACGCCGTTGGACGCCACCGCGCTGCCACCGGCCGGTCCCGGCGCCCCGGACAGGTCGCTGAACACCCCACCGGCCTCCCGGACGATCACGTCGAGCGCGGCGAGGTCCCACAGCGAGACCTCGGGCTCGCAGGCGATGTCCACGGCTCCCTCGGCGACCATCATGTAGCTCCAGAAGTCGCCGTAGGCGCGGGTGCGCCACACCGACCGGGCCAGGTCCAGGAACCCGTCGAGCAGGCCCCGTTCCTCCCAGCCGGACAGGCTGGAGTACGACAGGCTGGCATCACCCAGCCGGCCGACCTGCGAGACGGTGCACCGGGTGGCGTTCTCCAGCCGGCGGCCGGTCCACGCCCCCACCCCGGACGCCGCCCACCAGCGCCGGTTGAGCGCCGGGGCCGAGACCAGGCCGACCACCGGCACGTCGCCGTCCATCAGGGCGATCAGCGTCGCCCAGACCGGCACCCCGCGGACGAAGTTCTTCGTGCCGTCGATCGGGTCGATGACCCAGCGGCGGTCGCCCCGGCCGGAGGTGCCGAACTCCTCGCCGAGCACCGCATCGCGGGTGCGTGCGCGGGACAGCGTCCGGCGTACCTGCTCCTCCACCGCCCGGTCGGCGTCGGTGACCGGCGTCAGGTCGGGCTTGGTGTCCACCTGGAGATCCTGCGCCCGGAACCGGTCGAGGCTGATCGAGTCAGCCTGGTCGGCCAGCACGTGCGCCAGGTGCATGTCCTCGTTGTATCCCCGCTGCCCGGCCGTCATGGGTGCCGAACCTACTGGTCCCTGACGCATCGGCCCCTCTGCAGGGCCCCGCGCCGAGCTTGCGAGGCGCGGGGCCCTGCAGAGGGGTCCTTCTTCAGTCGAACACCGCGGCGCTCACCCCGCTGGGCCCCTCGTACTCGCGGTCATCGATGCCCTTCAACGCCTTGATGACCTCGGCGTCACCGCCATGGGACTCGGCGTGCTTGACGATGTCCTCCTTGGCAGCCGGGTAGTCGATGCCGCCGAGGGCCTTCTGGATGTCGATCGGGCTCACCATGGGCCCCCGGGTACCCCGCTCCCTAGGCAGCGAAGCGCGGATACCGTCGGGGGGTGGTGGGAGCAGAACCGGGGGCGGACCGGGCAGCGGCGACGATCGTCGGCCTGCTGGCCGATCCGGTGCGGTTGAAGGTGGTCGCCGCGTTGGCGCTGGGCGCCGGCACGATCGAGGAGGTCGCCGCGGCCGCCGGTCTCCCGCTGAAGGACGTCGCCCTCTCCGCGCGCCGGTTGTCCCGGGCCGGGCTGGTGCGCCGGGACGGGCACGCGCTGGCGCTGCTCACCGAGCGCTTCGGGCAGGCCGCGCGGGCCGCCGCCGAGTTCGCCCCGCCGCCTGCACCGCTCTCCGAGGACCCGGCCGAGGACGCCGTGCTGCAGGCGTTCCTGCGCAACGGCCGGCTGGTGTCGGTTCCGGTGCAGCAGACCAAGCGGCGGGTGGTGCTCGACCACCTCGTGCGCGTCTTCGAGCCCGGCGTGCGGTACCCGGAGCGTGAGGTCAACGCACTGCTGCGGGCCTGGTACCCCGACGTCGCCGCCCTGCGCCGGTACCTGGTCGACGAGGAGCTCCTCACCCGGGAGGCCGGCGTCTACTGGCGCAGCGGTGGCCCGGTCGAGGTGTAGCGGACCCCTCCGGGCTCCGGCCCCTCGGCCGGGGCCCGCGGCGAGCCTGCGAGCCGTGGGGGGCAGCGGGGTCCGTTCACTGGCCGACGGCGTCCAGCAGCACCCGGAAGCCGGTGAGCCGCTGGACGCGCTCGGATGGGCCCGCAGCGGCCCAGGCATCGAGCGCGCACTCCGGGTCGGCCGCGCGGTGTCCGCAGCCCGGCGGGCAGTCCAGCGCCGCCTCGGCCATGTCCGGGGAGGCGGCCAGCACGTCGTCGGCGGTGACGTGCGCGAGGCCGAAGGAGCGGATGCCCGGGGTGTCGATGATCTGCCCGCCGCCGGGGAGGTCGAGCATCACCGCCGAGGACGACGTGTGCCGGCCCTTGCCGATCTTGCTGACGTCGCCGGTCGCCCGGAAGGCGTCGGGCACCAGACGGTTGACCAGTGTCGACTTGCCGACCCCGGAGTGCCCGATCAGCACGCTGGTGCGCCCGGCCAGCCGGGCGGCGACGTCGTCGACCGGGGTGTCCCGGGAGACGACGACGGCGTCGACGTCCAGCCCGGCGTAGCGGCGCAGCAGGTGGTCGGGGCTGCCCAGGTCGCCCTTGGTGAACAACAGGACCGGGCTCAGCCCCCCGGCGTAGGCGGCGACCAGGCAGCGGTCCAGGAAGCCCTCGCTCGGTTCGGGGTCGCGCACCGCGCTGACCACCACCAACTGCTCGGCGTTGGCCACCACCACCCGCTCGGTGGGGTCGGTGTCGTCGGCCGAGCGGCGCAGCGTCGTCCGCCGATCGGCGATGGTGACGATCCGGGCCAGCGCGTCGACCTGGCCGGTCACGTCGCCGACCAGCCGCACGTCGTCGCCGACCACCACGCCGTGCTTGCCCAGTTCCCGGGCGCGCATCGCGGTGACCGCGACCGGCGCCCCGTCGGGCCCCTCGACCCGCACGGTCATCCGCCCGCGGTCGACCGCCATGACGACCCCCGGCACGGCCTCCTCGTGCGCGGGGCGCTGCCGGGTGCGCGGCCGGGAGCCGTGCCGGGTGGCCCGGACGCGGACGTCGTCCTCGTCCGACCTGCTGTCCATGCGGCGGCTCACCGGCGCCCTCCCGCCGCGGTGCCCAGCATCCCGGCCCACCGCGCGGTGAAGTCCGGCAGCGTCTTGGCGACGGTGCTGTGGTCGGTGATCTCCACGCCGGGGCAGCCCAGGCCCAGCACCGCGCCGGCCATCACCATCCGGTGGTCGGCGTAGGAGCCCAGCCGGGCAGCCCGGCGCGGCCCGGGGGTGATGACCAGGCCGTCGGGCAGCTGCTGCACGCCGGCGCCGACGGCGCCGAGCACCTCGTCGAGGGCCTGCAGCCGGTCGGTCTCGTGCCCGCGCAGGTGCGCGATGCCGGTCAGCCGGGACTCCCCGTCGGCGAATGCGCACAGCGCGGCCAGCACCGGGGTGAGCTCGCCAACGTCGCCGAGATCGGCTACCAGCGGCGCGATCGTTCCGGAGCCGGTCACCTGCAGCCCGTCGGAGGTGTGGACGACGTCGGCGCCCATGGCACCCAGGAACCGGTCGAGCCGGGCGCCGGGCTGGGTCGTGTCGGCCGGCCAGTCGGGCACCGTGACCCGGCCGCCGGTGACCAGGGCGGCGGCGAGGAAGGGGGCGGCGTTGGAGAGGTCGGGCTCCACGACCCGGTCCAGCGCGTCGATCGTGCCGGGGGAGACCCGCCACCCGCGGTCGGTCCGGACGACCAGGACGCCGTGCTCGGCGAGCGCCCGGACCGTCATCTCCACGTGCGGCAGCGACGGCACGCTGCCGACCACCGCCAGGTCGATGCCGGCATCGAAGCGGGCCGCGGCCAGCAGCAGCCCCGACACCACCTGGCTGGACTCGCTGGCGTCCACGGTCACCGGGCCGCCGCGGACCGCCCCGGTGCCGTGCACGGTGAACGGCGCCCGGCCGCGGCCACCGTCCTCGATCGTCGCGCCGAGCCCGCGCAGGCCGTCGATCAGCCCGGCGTTGGGGCGCTCGTACAGGCGCGCGTCGCCGTCGAGGCGTACCTCCCCGGTGGCCAGCGCGGCGACCGGTGGCAGGAAACGCAGCACCGTGCCGGCCAGGCCGGCGTCGATGACGGCCGGTCCGCGCAGCTCCCCGGGGGTGACCAGCCAGTCGTCGCCGTCCTCGGCGATCCCGACGCCGAGCGCCCGCAGCCCGGCGGCCATCAGCTCGGTGTCCCGGGCCCGCAGCGGCCGGACCAGCCGGCTCGGCCCGGCGGCCAGCGCGGCGAGCACCAGCGCCCGGGCGGTGATCGACTTGGACCCGGGCAGGGGGACGACCGCGTCCACCGGCGCGGTGGCGTACGGCGTCGTCCACACCTCGGTCACAGCCGACATCCTGCCCGAGCGGCTGCGGTGCTCATCCACGAGCTCGCTCACCTGTCGGTCAGCGCGGCGACGACGCCGGCGACCCGGCGCTGCCGGGTCGCGTCCGTCCTGGCGCCCTCGACGGCGAGCACGTGCCGCCGCTGCAGGCTGTAGGACAGGGCGTCGAAGCGGCGCCGTGCCTCCGGGTCGGCGCGCAGGGCCTCGGCCAGGTCGGCGGGCACCTCCACCGAGCGCGGCTCGGTGTCCAGCTCCACGTCGACCTCGACGGTGTCACCCGCGGCGACCCCGGCGGCGGTCCGGTGCTCGGCGCTCAGCGGGATCAGGAAGCGGCCGCCCATGGTCGCGATGGAGCTGCGGTAGGTGTGCCCGTTCACGGTGACCCGCACGGCGGGCTTCCTGCCGGCGCCCAGCGAGGTGACGACGTCGGCGGGCACCGCCATGCCGGTGGCGGTCTTCCCGCCCAGTTCGACCGTCGTGGAGAACCTCATGGCCGCAGAGGATGGCAGCTCGGAGCGCCGCGGGGCAGCGACCGGAGCACCGGGTCAGCCGCCGACGTGCTGGGCGGGCGCAGCCTGTCTCGTGGCCGGCATCGTGCGCACCAGCCGCCGGTTCGCGAACTCGAACATGCCCAGCTCCGAGAGCTCGCGGCCGTAGCCGGACCGCTTCACACCGCCGAAGGGCAGCTCGGCCGAGGAGCCCGAGGGCTGGTTGATCCAGACCATCCCGGACTCCAGCCGGTCGGCCACCGCCCGGGTGCGCCCGGGGTCGCTGCCGTAGACCGCGGCGGACAGGCCGAAATCGCTGTCGTTGGCGAGCGCCACCGCCTCGTCGGCGTCCGCGACCCGGTAGACGACCGCCGCGGGGCCGAACAGCTCCTCGCGGTAGGCGCGCATCTCCGGGGTGACGTCGGCGAGCAGCGTGGCGTGGACGAAGGCGCCCTCGTGGTCAGGGCGACCGCCGCCGGCGAGCACGGTGGCGCCCTTGTCGACGGCGTCCTGGACCTGGTCGGCGAGGTCCTGCGCGGCGCGCTCGGAGGAGACCGGACCGAGCGTGGTCGCGGGGTCGGCCGGGTCACCGGGGGTGAACGAGGAGAACGCCTGCTGCAGCCCGGCGACGACCTCGTCGTAGACCTCGTCCAGCACGATGATCCGCTTGGCGGCGATGCAGGCCTGGCCGGTGTTGGCCATCCGCGCCATGGTCGCGGCCTTGACCGTCCGGCCCAGGTCGGGGGCGTCCAGCACGATGAACGGGTCGCTGCCGCCGAGCTCCAGCACCGACTTCTTCAGGTGCTTGCCCGCCAGCTGGGCCACGCTGCGGCCGGCCCGCTCGCTGCCGGTCAGGGTCACGCCCTCGACGTGCCGGTGCGCGATCACCTGCTCGACGTCGGCGATCCGCAGGAACACGTTGGTGTAGACGCCCTCGGGGGCGCCGGCGTCCCGGAACAGCTGCTCCAGCGCCAGGGCGCACTGCGGGTTCAGCTCGGCGTGCTTGAGCAGGATGGTGTTGCCCAGCACCAGGTTCGGGCCGGCCACCCGGACCACCTGGTAGAGCGGGTAGTTCCACGGCTCGATGGCCAGCAGCACGCCGGTCGGCTCGTTCACGACGACGGCCTCGCCCTTCAGCACGTCGATCGGCCTGGTCTCGAGGAACCGCGGGCCGTTGTCGGCGTAGTAGTCGAGGATGCTGGCCGCCAGCTGGACCTCGCCGGCGGCCTCCTGGATCCGCTTGCCCATCTCGCGGGTGATCAGCGCGGCCAGGTCGCCCTGCCGCTCGCGCATGAGCGCTGCTGCCTTCTTCACCACGGCCGCGCGTTCGGTCGGGGTGCGTCGCCGCCAGTCGAGGAATGCCGCGTGCGCCGTTTCGATGACGCCGTCGATCTCGTCGCCGGCCAGGAACGGGAACTCCTGCTCGGTCTTCCCGGTGTAGGGGTTGACCGTCGCGTACGGCCGGTCTCCGGCGTCGCTGGCGGTCTTGGGGTGGTCGGGTGCGGGGGCCTGGGTGGTCGTCACGTCGTCGTGTCCTCCGTCGCGCGGAACAGTCTGTCGTCCGGTCCTACCCCCTGCCGCTGACAGCACGCCCCACGGGGGGCGGACGGCTGTCGGTGGTCGCACCTACGCTCGCCGCAGAGCCCACCCGGGAGGAGACACCATGTGCGGGCGCTACGCGGCCAGCCGCCGGCCGGAGGACCTGGCGGTCGAGTTCGAGGCGGTGCCCGCCGAAGGGCAGCCGCCGCTGCCCGCCGACCACAACGTCGCCCCGACGAAGGACGTCTACGTCGTCCGGCACGCCCGGGAACGCGACGCGGAGGGCCGACCGACCGGCGGCGGGCACCGGGAGCTACGGGTCGTCCGGTGGGGTCTGGTGCCCTCCTGGGCCAAGGACCCCTCGGTCGGCAACCGGATGCTCAACGCCAGGGTCGAGTCCCTGGCCGAGAAACCGGCGTTCCGGACGGCGGCGGCCGGCCGGCGCTGCCTGGTCCCGGCCGATGGCTGGTACGAGTGGGCGCCGCGGCACGACGGCCCGGGGAAGCAGCCGTACTTCGTCACCCCGGAGGACGGCGCCGGCCTGGCGCTCGCCGGCCTGTGGGAGGTGTGGGGGCGGGGCGAGGAGCGGCTCTACACCTGCACCGTGGTCACCGCACCCGCCGTGGGGGCGCTGGCCGAGGTGCACCCGCGGATGCCGCTGGTGCTGCCGCCGGACCGGTGGGCCGACTGGCTGGACCCGGCCCTGGACGACGTCGCCGCGGTGGCCGGGCCGACCCCGCCGGAGTACGTGGAGCGGCTGGAGATCCGGCCCGTCGGGTCGGCGGTGGGCAACGTGGCGAACAACGGGCCGCAGCTCACCGCGCGCGCCGAGTCGGTCAGCGCGCCCGCCGACCAGCCCGCCCTGTTCTGACCGCCCCCGATCCCCGAGGTGAGCCCGCTGGACCCGCACCCGACCACCGCGTCGACCGACCCGGAGCACATCCAGGTCTCTGCCCGGGCGCTGCCCGACTGGATCGCCGCGGGCGTGACCTTCCTGTCGTCCGGGGCGGTGCTCGTGATGGAGGTCGTCGGCCTGCGGCTGATCGCCCCCTACGTCGGCGTCACGCTGCAGACCAGCACCGCGATCATCGGGTTCGCGCTGGCCGCGATCGCGATCGGCGCCTGGGCCGGGGGCGCCGCCGCCGACCGCACCGACCCGCGGCGGCTGATCGCACCGCTGCTGGTCGCCGGCGGGGCCCTGGTGGTGGCGGTGCTGCCGCTGGTCCGGTTCGCCGGGGAGCTGCTCACCGGCGCCGCCGCCGGGAACGTGCTGCTGCTGGCCGCGGTCGCCGTCGTCGTCCCGGCCGCGTTGCTCTCCGCCGTCCCGCCGATGGTCGTGGCGCTGCAGCTGGGCAGCCTGGCCCGGACCGGTTCGGTCGTCGGCCGACTGTCGGGCATCGGCACGATCGGAGGCATCGTGGCGACGTTCGCCACGGGCTTCCTGCTGGTCGCCATCCTGCCCAGCAGCGTGATCCTGGTCGGCACCGGGCTGCTCGTCGTGCTGGCCGGGCTGGTCCTGGCCGTGCTGCTGCGCCGTCGGGCGCCGGGTGCGGCCGGCCGGGTGCCGGCCGGGCTGCTGCTGCTGGCCCTGATCGCCCCGGTGGGCGCTGCGGTCGCCCCTACCCCCTGCGAGCAGGAGACCGCCTACCACTGCGCCCGGGTGGAGGTCGACCCGGACCGGGCCACGGGCCGGGTGCTGGTGCTCGACACGCTGCGGCACTCCTACGTCGACCTCGCCGACCCCCGGCACCTCGAGTTCTCCTACGTCCAGGCGATCGCCTCGGTCGCCGACGCGATGGCCCCGGCGGGGGAGTCGCTGTCCGCCCTGCACATCGGCGGCGGTGGCCTCACCCTGCCGCGCTACCTGGCCGAGGTCAGGCCCGGCACCACCAGCCGCGTCCTCGAGGTCGACCCGGGCGTGGTCGCGATCGACGAGGAACAGCTGGGCCTGGAGACGTCCCCCGACCTGACCGTCCAGGTGGGCGACGCGCGGGTCGGGTTGTCCGACGAGCCGGCGGGGGAACGGGACCTGGTGGTGGGCGATGCATTCGGCGGGCTCTCGGTGCCGTGGCAGCTGACCACCGTGGAGGCGCTCACCCTGGTCGACGACGCCCTGGCCGCCGACGGGATCTACGCCGTGAACCTGATCGACCACCCGCCGCTGGGCTTCGTCCGGGCGGAGCTCGCCACGATGCGGGAGGTCTTCGACCACGTGCTGCTGCTCGCCCGGGCGCCGGTGCTGGCAGGGGAGGACGGCGGGAACGTCGTCGCCGTCGCCTCCCAGCAGCCGCTCCCCGTCGAGGGGATCGCCGCGGCGATGGCCGACCGGGGGTTGGCCTGGCAGGTGGCCGGAGGCGCCGAGCTCGATGCGTTCGTCGGCGACGCCGCGGTGCTCACCGACGACTTCGCTCCGGTCGACCAGTTGCTCACGCCCTACGCCGGCACGGCGGGCTGAGAATCCGGCGCGGGTCTCAACGGGTGATCGCCGCGGTGCGGGCGCGGGTCAGCCGGACCAGGTCGGCCGGGTCCAGCTCCACCTGCAGCCCCCGCCGTCCGGCGCTGACCAGGACCGTGCCGAACCCCAGCGCGCTGTCGTCGACGACGGTCGGCAGTGCCGTGCGCTGCCCCAGCGGGCTGATCCCCCCGCGCACGTAACCGGTGGCCCGTTCCGCGTCCTCGGGCTCGGCCATGGCCGCCTTCCGCCCGCCGGCCGCGGCGGCGAGTGCCTTGAGGTCGAGCCGGCCGCTCACCGGCACGATCGCGACGGTCAGCGTCCCGTCGACCCGGGCGACCAGCGTCTTGAACACCCGCGCGGCGTCTGCACCGAGCGCGAGGACCGCCACCTCGCCGTGACCGTGCGCGCCGGACCCGACCGCGGCCGGGTCGTACTGGTGCAGCGAGAAGGCGACTCCGGCCCGCTCCAGGGTCCGCACCGCCGGGGTCGCCGCCACGACGCCGCAGCCTAACCAGGCGTTCCGCACGACAGTGGGACGAACCGGGGAATCCACTCCGCCCCGCCCTGGTTGGACCGTCCGTGAGCAGCACAGCCCAGGGTGCACCGACGCGTACCGCGCGCGGCTCCGCCCCGTCCCGCCGTCCCCCCGGCCGACCTGACCGCACCCCGCTAGGATCGACCGACGTGGTCGCCCGGTCCCGGGTGCCGCAGAGAGGACGGTCGGTGCCCGAGCAGCCTGCGGTCGATCCCGCCGAGGAGACGGCCGCTGCAGCGACGCCGTCGCCCGAGGAGACCCCCGAAGCCCGCGCGGACGGCAGCCGCTCGGAGGTGGCCGAGACCCGGGCCGAGCGGGATGCCCGCTTCGAACGCGACGCGCTGCCCTACCTCGACCAGCTGTACCCGGCGGCGCTGCGGATGACCCGCAACCCCGCCGACGCCGAGGACCTGGTCCAGGAGACCTTCGTCAAGGCCTACTCCGCGTTCCACCAGTTCGCCGAGGGCACCAACCTCAAGGCCTGGCTGTACCGGATCCTGACGAACACCTACATCAACAGCTACCGCAAGAAGCAGCGGCAGCCGCAGCAGTACCCCACCGACCAGGTGCAGGACTGGCAGTTGTTCGCCGCCGAGCAGCACACCTCCAGCGGGCTGCGCTCGGCGGAGATCGAGGCGCTGGACCACCTGCCGGACTCCGACATCAAGGACGCCCTGCAGCAGCTGCCGGAGGACTTCCGGCTGGCGGTCTACCTCGCCGACGTCGAGGGCTTCGCCTACAAGGAGATCGCCGAGATCATGGGCACGCCCATCGGCACGGTGATGTCCCGGCTGCACCGCGGCCGACGGGGCCTGCAGAAGCTGCTGGCCGACTATGCCCGCGAGCGCGGTTTCGTCCGCGCCGGAGCTGCGGAGGAGGCGACCCGGTCGTGAGCACCGACCAGCACGCCGGTTCCGGCAGCAGCGAGGCGTCCGGCGACCACGGCGTCGAGATCGCCTCGTGCGACGACGTCCTCTCGCACGTGTTCGAGTTCCTCGACCGGGAGACCGACGACGCCCGCCGCGCGGTGATCGCCGAGCACCTCGAGGACTGCTCGCCGTGCCTGCGGCAGTTCGGGATCGAGCAGGAGTTCAAGGCGCTGGTGCGCCGGCGGTGCGGCGGCGACCCCACCCCGGTGGGGCTGCGCGACCGGATCAAGCTGCAGCTGACCAGCGTCTCCTTCGAGGAGGACGGCACCCAGGTGTGGGTCGAGCGGACCACCGTCGAGACGATCACGACCGATCAGGGCGAGCGCCCCTAGCAGGACCCCCTGCCCCCCACCCGCTCGCAAGCTCGCGGCGGGGCCCTGCGGGGGGCCGGGGGCACCTGGCTAAGCGTTCGGGCGCTTGCCGTGGTTCGCGCCGCTCTTCTTGCGGGCGCGCCGCTTGCGTCCACGCTTGGACATCGCTGCCCTCCTCTCGTCGTGTTCCTCCCGGCCGCGGGGCCGGCTGACCGTCGCCGACCCGGTCGGGTGACCCGGTGGTGCAGGACGCCCGCGGACCGGTCAAGCTGACCTCGACAGGGTCTCACGGCCCGGGACGGTGAACCGCGTCGGTGCGGCCCGCCGGGGCCTGGGGACGCTGGCGGGCGGCGCAGCGGGGCGCCGGCGGGACACTGGGGGAGACGCGGTGGTGCAGGCGACGGTCGAGAGCGTGCTGGTGGCCGGGCGGGGCCCGATGGCCTGTGCGGTCGTCCAGGCCTGCCGCCGGCTGGGTGTCAAGACCGTCGCGGTCTTCTCCGAGGTCGAGCGCGGTGCCCGGCACATGCGGCTGGCCGACGAGTCCGTGCTGCTGGGGCCCGCCCCGGCGGCCGAGTCGTACCTCGCCGTCAACCGGCTGGTCGAGGCGGCGCGCCGCTCCCGGGTCGACGCGGTCCTGCCCGTGCCCCCGGCCCTGGCCGGCTACGCCGCCCTGGCCGATGCCGTCATGGCTGCCGGCCTCACCTGGATCGGCCCGGACGCCGAGGTGCTCGAACGGCTCGGCGGTGATGGCGTCGAGCCCGCCAGCGAGCGCGGCTTCCTCGCCTGGGTCGACGACGACGGGCTGCACCATGTCACCCCCGTGCTGCGCGACCGCGCCGGCGGCACGACGCAGGTCTCCTGGACGCCGACGACCGGGCTGGGCCCGCTGCCGCCGGCCGCCCAGCGACTGCCCGACCTCGGCTGGCGGGGCCTGGTGACCGTGGGCATCGACCCGGACGGCGAACTGGCCGAGGTGGCGGCCGGCTTCTCGCTGGACATGGCGGTGCTCGAGCGGGCCCACGGCGTGGACGCCGTGGAGCTGGCGCTGGCCAGCGCCACCGGGCGCCATCCGCGCAGCACCCCGGCCGCCGGGCCCTGGTCCGCGGTCGCCGTCCAGCTGCGGTCCACGTTGCCGGCCGGCACCGCCGGCCGGGTGACCGGCGAGCTGCCCGACGTTCCGGGCCGCCCGACGGCCCCGCTCGTCGCGGTGCGCGGGTACGACCCGGGTGACCGGCTGGACGGCTGGTACGACGCGCTGCTGGCCACCGTCAGCGCCGCCGGGCCGGATGCCGCCACGGCAGCGCGGGCGGCGGCCGACGTGCTGACCGGCCTGCCCGAGACGGGCGTGCCGCACGACGGCCCCGAGATCTGCGCGACCCTGCACCGGATCGCCGGCGCGCTGGTCCCCGGCGGTCCCGACCACACCTGAGCCGTCGCGTCCCGCCGCCCCGCCGCGCGTGCTTACATGTGCCCGGACCGTCGCACCCGGCGGTCGTCGGGGAACGGGTCAGGGAGGCGCGCCGGTGGCGGTCGAGGAGATCCACGCCGAGATGGTCTCCAGCGTGTGGAAGGTCCTGGTGACGCCGGGGACCGAGGTGGCGGCCGGGGACACGCTGGTCATCCTCGAGTCGATGAAGATGGAGATCCCGGTGCTGACCGAGCGTGCCGGCACCATCGGCGAGCTGCACGTGGTGGAGGGCGAGGTTCTCCAGGAAGGCGACCTCATCGCCACCGTCGTCCCGTCCTAGCGTCCTTCGGCCTCGCTGCAGGGTCCCGCCCCGAGCGTGCGAGGGGCGGGGGCAGCGAGGTCCTTCAACTAGGCTCGGCCGCACGATGAGCAGCCTCTCCGAACGTCTCACCCGCGGGTCGGCGAGC
This sequence comes from Modestobacter lapidis, assembly GCF_054780755.1. NCBI lineage: Bacteria > Bacillati > Actinomycetota > Actinomycetes > Geodermatophilales > Geodermatophilaceae > Modestobacter > Modestobacter lapidis. Next base: position 52,105 of record NZ_BAAGVS010000018.1, read on the forward strand.
CCCTCGCAGGTCGACCACGCCCGCCGGCTGGTCGCCGACTGGCAGCTGCTCGCCGACCTGTCCTTCGCCGACCTGACGCTGTGGGTGCCGCTGCAGTCGGGCGCCTGGTGGTGCGTGGCGCAGGTGCGGCCGCTGACCGCGCCGACCAGCCAGCCGGAGGACTTGGTCGGCTCGGAGGCCACCGGTGCGGCGGCCGAACCGCTGGTGCGGGCGCACAGCGAGGAGCGGCCGGTTGTCGACGGCGACCCGGGCGGGGCGGGCCCCAGCCCACGCCGTCGCGAGGTCCTCCCGGTGCGGCACGACGGGGTGGTGGTCGCCGTGCTGGCCAAGGACACCAACCTGGCTGCCACCCGCTCCCCGTCCACGCTGGAGCTGACCTACCTCGACATCGCTGCGGACCTCTCGCTGATGGTCGCCGCCGGTACCTTCCCGCCCCGCATGCTGGAGGACGCCGAGATGAGCCCCCGGGTGGGTGACGGCCTGGTCCGGCTGGACGCCCGCGGCCAGGCCACCTACGCCAGCCCCAACGCGCTGTCGGCCTACCGCCGGATGGGACTCACCGGCGACGTGGTGGGGGCCGACCTCGCCGCGGTGACCCGTCGGGCATCGGCGGACCGGGTGGCCGGTGAGGCCGTGGCGGCCAGCATCGGCGCGGCGGTGTCCGGCCGGTTCCCCGAGCCGATGGACGTCGAGAACGATGCCGCGACCATGCTGGTGCGGGCCCTGCCGCTGCAGGCGCCGGGCGGGGAGGCGGGCGCGCTGGTGCTGGTGCGCGACGTGACCGACGTCCGCCGCCGGGACCGGGCGCTGATGACCAAGGACGCCACCATCCGGGAGATCCACCACCGGGTGAAGAACAACCTGCAGACGGTCGCGGCCCTCCTGCGCCTGCAGGCCCGCCGGATGACCGAGCCGGCCGCACGGGCCGCGCTGGAGGAATCGGTGCGCCGGGTGGCATCGATCGCGGTGGTGCACGAGACGCTGGCCGGCAGCCGGGAGGACGTGGTCGCCGTCGACGACGTGCTGGACCAGGTGGTGCCGATGCTGGGCGACGTCGCCTCGGTGGGGCCCGCGGCACGGATCCGCCGGCTCGGCAGGTTCGGGGAACTGCCGGCCGCCGCGGCGACGCCGCTGGTGATGGCGGTGACCGAGCTGCTGCAGAACGCCGCCGGCCACGCCTTCGAGGGCGGTGAACCGGGCACGATCGAGCTGGCCGCCGAACGGAACGGCGACGACCTCGTCGTCCGGGTGCGGGACGACGGGAGGGGACTGCCGGCGGACTTCGATCCGGCGGCGAGCACCGGGCTGGGCCTGCAGATCGTGCGGACCCTGGTCACCAGTGAACTGCACGGGTCCCTGGTCATGGGCCCACCGCAGGGCGGGGGGCCGGGAACCGAGGCGGTGCTCGTGCTGCCCGGCGCCGGCCGCCCGCGTCGGTGAGGGAAGGACCCCTCCGCCCCCCACCGCTCGCGAGCTCGCGGCGGGCCCCTGCGGAGGGGGCCGGGGGGCGGAGGTCCCTACCTCGGGCTGTGGTGGCTTACGCGGTGCGGACGCGGGTGCGTGCGGTCCGGCGCTTGAGGGCGCGGCGCTCGTCCTCGGAGAGCCCACCCCAGACGCCGGAGTCCTGGCCGGAGGTCAGGGCCCACTCGAGGCACGACTGCATGACCGGGCAGCGCCGGCACACGGCCTTGGCCTGCTCGATCTGCACGACCGCGGGGCCCGTCGTCCCGATCGGGAAGAAGAGCTCGGGGTCCTCGTCGCGGCAGAGGGCGCGGTGGCGCCAGTCCATGGCCGTGTGCTCCTTGGTGTCGTCTACATGGTCGGTCGCCGGTCGAGACCGTTCGCGCAGGCCAGCCACTGGAAGTCCAGCGCCGTGAACGGCGACCGCCCGCCTTGTTACCGGCAGGTTGCTTGCTTGTGATGCTTTCACGAGACGACGCACTGTCAAGCAGATCAGCAGCTTCGTCAGCCCTCGTGAGAGCAAGCTCACCACGGGTGCAGGGGGGCCGCCACTCGTCGTCTACCCGCGGGCGCGCCGTCCGGCCATCACCCAGCGGGATCGCGTCCTGTGAGAACTCACACCACGACGCGCAGCGCGTCTGGCACGGACCGCACCCGCAGCCCGGCCGCGGTGCCCAGGTGGTCGCCGTCCAGTTGCCATCCCTGGGCCCGGGACGCGGTCAGTTCCAGCTCCGGCAGGTCGTGCCAGCGGTGCACCCCACGCCCACGCGCGTCGGGCCGGGCCGCCATCGTCTGGCGCACGTGGTGGAGCATCCGCACCACCCCGACCCGGCCCATCGCGAACAGGTCCAGCCCGCCGTCGAACGACGCATCGGGGTTCGGGTTGATCGGCCGCGCGCCCAGGTAGCTCCACGGGCTGACGTTGGAGACGAGCGCGAGGAAGAGCCCGTCGACGGGGGGCTCCCCGGGCACGGTCAGCGTCAGCGGCGGACGGCGACGGTCGCGGCCGAGGACGAAGGCGTCCACCCCCGCCCGGACGTACAGCGCACCGGTCGACCGCCGTCCGCGGGCGCGTTGCGTCTCCACCCGGGAGATGACGTCGGCGTCGAAGCCGAAGCCGGCGGCGAAGACGAACCACCGGGGCTCGGTCCAGCTCCCGTCGGTCTCGGCGGACGCCGTGCCCAGCGAGACCAGACGCGTGCGACCGGCGCGCAGCGAGTCGAGGATCTCGCCGGTGGCCTCGACCGGGTCGCGGGAGCGGCCCAGGGCGCGGGCGAAGACGTTGGTGGAGCCGCCGGGGACGACGGCGAGCGTCGGTACCTGTGCGCCGGGGCCGCCGCTGAGCAGCCCGTTGGCGGCCTCGTTCACGGTGCCGTCGCCACCCAGGGTGACGACGACGTCGATGCCCTCGACGGTTGCCTGCGCGGCGAGTTCACGCGCGTGCCCCCGGTGCTGGGTCTCCGCGACGTCGACCTCGAGCTCGCTGGCCAGCGCGCGGACGAGGACGTCGCGGACCTTGCGGGTGGTGGTGGTCGCCGCGGGGTTCGCCACCAGCAGCGCACGCATGGCGCCCAACATAGCCAGCGCCGTCGGGCGCCTCGCGCGACGGCCCGGCCGCACGGGCGCGGCGTAACCTCGGCGCCGTGACAGGGCAGGAGGACGGGGCACCCCGGGAGCGCCGGACACGTCTGCGGGCCGAGGGCCTGCTCGGCGGTGCCGCGGTCGCCGGCCCGCGCCCGCAGCGGCCGCGGGCCGAGGTGCCGGGCGCGGTGCGCCGGGCCGCGCTGGTCGTCGCCGTGGAGGCCGCCGCGCTCGCCGGCGTCGCCCTGCTGCTGCTCTGGCTCACCGTGACCAGCGATCCGGACAGCGTCGGGCGCGCGCTGGCCGAGGTCGTCTACGTCAGCCTCGGCGCCGGGCTGCTCGGCGCCGCTGCCGTGGGCCTGTGGCGGCTGTCGGCCTGGGCGCGGGCCCCGGTGGTGGCGCTGCAGATCCTGCTGGGCCTGCTCGGGTACACGCTGGCCTTCCAGGCCGGCCTGCCGCTGATCGGCGTCCCGGTGCTGGCCCTGGTGGCCGCCGAGATCTACCTGCTGCTCACGCCCGAGGCGCGGCTGGCGTTCTTCAACCGCTGACGGCCCCGTCCTCCCCGCGACGGGGCCGTTCAGACGGAGTCGATGACGTCCGCGATCGAGTCGCAGATGCGGCCCGGGCGGAAGGGGAAACGCGTCACGTCGGAGGCCTTCGTGGAGCCGGTGAGCACCAGCACCGTGTCCAGGCCGGCCTCGATGCCGGCGACGATGTCGGTGTCCATCCGATCGCCCACCATGGTCGTGGACTCGGAGTGGCCGTCGATCCGGTTGAGGGCGCTGCGGAACATCATCGGGTTGGGCTTGCCCACGAAGTACGGCTCGGCTCCGGTCGCCTTGGTGATCATCGCCGCCACCGCGCCGGTCGCCGGCAACGGTCCTTCGGGAGAGGGGCCGGTGACGTCGGGGTTCGTCGCGATGAACCGGGCGCCGCGGTCCACCAGCCGGATCGCCCGGGTGATGCTCTCGAAGCTGTACGTCCGGGTCTCACCCAGCACCACGTAGTCCGGATCGGTGTCGGTGAGGGTGTACCCGACCTCGTGCAGGGCGGTGGTGAGCCCGGCCTCCCCGACGACGTGCGCCGAGCCCCCCGGCAGCTGGGAGGCCAGGAAGTCGGCCGTCGCCATCGCCGAGGTCCAGATGAACTCCTCCGGCACCTGCAGGCCGCTGCGCGACAGCCGGGCGGACAGGTCCCGCGGGGTGAAGATCGAGTTGTTGGTCAGCACCAGGAACCGGCGCTGCCGGTCGACCAGTCGCTGCAGGAACTCCGCGGCCCCCGGCAGGGCCAGCCCCTCGTGCACCAGGACGCCGTCCATGTCGGTCAGCCAGCACTCGGACTCGCCGCGCTCGGTGGTCACGCGTCTCCTGTCGGTCGGGATCATCGCCGGTCGGGATCATCGCCGGTCGGCAGCGAAGCGGGGGAGGGCGTCGTCGGTGAGCTCGTGGACGGCCAGCTCCCGGACCATGTCCACCACCGCCGGGACGTCGTCGGGGCGGACGGGCCGGACGGTCACGAGAGGACCTCCCGGACCCGGGGCGGCACCAGGCGCGCCAGCGGCGACAGCACGGGCACCAGCACCGGCGACAGCAGGTAGCCGTAGGCCAGCACGCACGCGGTCACGACCGGCACGGTTGCCAGCCCGACGGCGACCAGCACCGCGGCGGCGACGAGGCCGTAGGGCTTGCCGCTCTTCGGACTCACCAGCGACCGGAACGACCGGTAGCGCACGTTGGTGACCATCAGCACCCCGGGGACGACGACCACCAGCAGCACCCAGAGCCGGTCGCGGCCCTCCATCTGGTCGGCGAAGGCGAACACGCTGGCCAGCACCACGCCCGCCGCGCCGGGACTGGGCAGCCCGGTGAAGTACCGCTTGTCCGCCGTCGGGTCGATGGTTGTGTTGAACCGGGCCAGCCGGATCGCCGCGCACGCCACCCACACGAAGCAGGTGATCCACCCCAGCGCGTCCAGCTCGTCGCGGCCGTCGGAGAACAGGGCGAAGGCCAGCAACGCCGGGGCCAGCCCGAAGGACACCAGGTCGGCGAGGGAGTCGAACTGCAGCCCGAAGGGCGACACCGCGCCCACCAGCCGGGCCACCGCGCCGTCGGCGATGTCGAAGATGACCGACAGGCCGATCAGGACACACGCCAGGCCGTACGAGCCACGGAAGGCGACCAGGATCGCGCCGAAACCGCACATCATGTTCGCCAGCGTGAACAGGCTGGGCAGCCACGAGCGCGCGCGCCGCCGGCCACCCCGCACCGATCCCCGGACGAACTCCACGGTGGTCGTGCGCCGCGTCGGCCGCATCAGCGGGCTGCCCTCCTCAGCTGGGACCGGACCAGCGGGCGATCACGGTCTCGCCGCCCCGCACCCGCTGCCCCACGGCGACCGGAACGGTACAACTACGCGGGACGAAGACGTCCATCCGCGAGCCGAACTTCATCAGGCCCATCCGCTGTCCTGTCGCCAGCTGGTCACCGGGGTGCACCCGGGTCACGATCCGTCGTGCCAGCACTCCGACGATCTGCCGGAACACCACGGTGCGGTCGCCGTCCTGCAACCAGATCTCGCTGCGCTCGTTGCGGTGCGCGCTCTCCTTGCGGTACGCGGCCAGGAAGCTGCCCGGCCGGTAGCTGGTCGCGGTGACGCGCCCCCGGTACGGGGAACGGTTGACGTGCACGTCGACCACCGACAGGAAGATGCTCACCTGCTGCCAGTCGCCCTCGGGCGCGACGCCGGGCTGGGGCTCCCCGGCCACCATCACCACCCCGTCGGCGGGCGCCACGACGTCCTGGGCCGGGGGTGGCTCCCGGTCGCAACGACGGTCGGGGTCGCGGAAGAAGACGGCCATGTAGGCCGACAGCGCCAGCCACGGCCAGGCGATCGCGCGTATCCAGCGCCGGCCGGTTGCCCGGCCGAGGCCGGCGAACGCGGCGGCCGAGCCCAAGGGGACGACGAGGAAGGGCCACCCGGCCCGGTCGATGTGCATCGCGTGCCGAGGGTACCGGCCGCTGTCCCGATGCCGTCCGGTCGTCCGGCTCAGGCGGGCGCCGAGGCGAGGTCCGGATCGGCCCCCTGCTCGGTGGTGCGCCCGCGCGGCGGCCCGCCGTACCAGTCGAGGCAGATCATCGTGGCATCGTCGCGGAGGTCGCCTCCCGTCTCGTGCAGCACGGCGGCGCCGAGGGCGTGGACGACCTCTCGCGGGTGCAGGTCCGCGGAGTCAGCCAGCGCCGTGGCGACGTCGAGGTCGACCGCGTTGCGCTCCTGCATGCCGTCGGTGAGGAAGACGATCCGGTCGCCCGGTTCCAGTGGGAAGGGCTGTACGTCGAAGGACTTGCCGGGAAGGACACCGAACGGCGCCTCGACACGGAGGTCGATCTCCTCCACCCGGCCGGCGCGCAGCCGGAGCGGCAGGACGTGCCCGGCGTTGACGATCTGCGCGATGCCGGTGTGCAGGTCGACCCGCATGAGCTGACCGGTGACGAACTGGCCCGGAGCGGAGTTCTCGGCCAGGGAGTCGTTGGCGTACCGGGCCTGCTCGGCGAGGTCCAGGCCTTTCCGGCGACCGTTGCGCAGGCTGCCCACGAGCAGGGTGGCGAGGAGGGCCGCCGGCACCTGGTGGCCGACGGCGTCGGTGATCGACAGCTGGAGCGAATCCCGGTCGAGGGTGTAGTCGAAGGTGTCCCCGCCGACGGAGCTGGCCGGTTCCAGCCAGCCGGCGAGGGTGAACTGGCCCGCCTCGCACGTGTAGGACGCGGGCAGCAGCCGGCGTTGGATCTCCGCCGCCAGCGCGAAGGGCGTGGAGCGCTGGCCCCACTCGAACACGTCGGTGTGCCGGCGGGCGGCGATGACGACGTACGCCAGCGCGTGCGCGGCGCTACGGACGTCGGCGACCTCCTTGTCGGAGGGGAAGCGGGGGAGCAGGAGCTCGATCACCCCGATGGCGTCGCCCCGGTCGGTGACCGGGACGATCATCCGGGCTCCGTCGTCGAGGGCCTGCACGTCCGGCTGCTGGGTGCGACGAGCAGGGTCACCGCCCGCGCGTCCACCATCTCGCCCAGTGCGGCCGCCACGGCCTCCACGGCGTCGATCGGTGCCGCCGTCTCCACCTTCTCCAGCAGTGCGCCGACGTCGATCACGTGATCCTCCGAGCCGCGCATGGGACGGACCCTAGGCGCCACGCGATCGCGCCGAGGACCGGGACGACAAACGACGGCGCTGCCGGGCCGCCCCGAGGGACGGCCCGGCAGCGCCGGTGGAACGCGGGAGCTCAGGCGGCGGCCTTCGTCTCCCAGAAGATCTTGTCGATCTCGGCGATGTAGTCGAGCAGCTTCTGACCCTCGGCCGGGTCCATGCTGCCCTTGCCGCCGGCGGCGCCGGCCTGCTTGGTCGCCTTGTTGAACAACTCGTGCAGCTGCGGGTACTTCTCGAAGTGCGGGGGCTTGAAGTAGTCGGTCCACAGCACCCACAGGTGGTGCTTGACCAGGTCGGCCCGCTGCTCCTTGATCAGGATGGCGCGGGTCCGGAAGACCGGGTCGTCGTTGGCCTGGTACTTCTCCTGGATGCCCTTGACGCTCTCGGCCTCGATGCGGGCCTGAGCCGGGTCGTAGACGCCGCAGGGGAGGTCGCAGTGTGCGGTGGCCTCCACGGCGGAGAACATGCGGAACAGACGCATGGGTGTGCCTCCGGGTTCGTGGGGATGGATCTTCTGGGACCCTACCCGCGGTGATCAGCGAGAACACGTCGAGCAGCCGCGGCCCGGGCGACCTGCCCGGGCTGCCGACCCGCTGGGTGCTGGCCCGGGTCTCCGGTCCGTCGATGTCACCCACCGTGCGGCACGGCGACCGGCTGCTGGTGCGGCGCCTGGGGCCCGCCGACCCGGTGATCTCCGGCGACGTGGTGCTCGCCCGCTTCCCGGGCCGGCCCGACCTGCTGGTGGTCAAGCGGGTGCAGCGCGCCACGTCCGGCGGGCACTGGGTGCAGGGTGACAACGCGCTGGTCGCCGACGACAGCCGGGCCTTCGGTGCGGCGATCGTCGTGGGGCGCGTGGTCGGGCGGCTGTGGCCACGGCCCGGCCGACTGCCGGCGGGCCCGCGGCTCGACTGATCCGAACGGTCCCAGCCCCGCAGCCGGTCAGCGGCTGCTCTATCCTGCGCACCCATGGAATCCGGGCCGAGTGACACCCCCGATCGTTTCGCCGACGACCCCGCCTTCGCGGTGCACGAGGGGGGCAAGCTCAGCGTGCGCGGCACGAGGCCGATCGCCTCGATCGAGGACCTCTCGCTGACCTACACCCCCGGCGTCGCCCGGGTGTCCAGCGCCATCGCCGCCGAGCCGGCGCTGGCCAAGCGCTTCACCTGGGCGCCGCGCGTGATCGCCGTCGTGTCCGACGGGACGGCGGTGCTCGGCCTCGGCGACATCGGGCCGGCCGCCTCCCTCCCGGTCATGGAGGGCAAGGCCTGCCTGTTCAGCGAGTTCGCCGGCCTCGACGCCGTCCCGATCGTGCTGGACACGAAGGACCCCGACCTGATCGTCGAGATCGTGGCCGCCCTGGCGCCGTCCTTCGGGGGCATCAACCTCGAGGACATCAGCGCCCCGCGCTGCTTCGACATCGAGGCCCGGCTGCGCGAGCGGCTGGACATCCCGGTCATGCACGACGACCAGCACGGGACGGCGATCGTCGTGCTCGCGGCGCTCCGCAACGCCGCCCGGGTCACCGGCCGGACGCTGGGTGACCTGCGGGTTGTCATCGCCGGGGCCGGAGCGGCCGGGGTCGCCGCCGCGAAGATGCTGCTGGAGGCCGGAGTCGGCGACCTGGCCGTGGCCGACTCCCGCGGCGTCCTGCACACCGGTCGGGACGACCTCACCGAGGTCAAGCGATGGATCGCCGAGCACACCAACCGGGCCGGGCTGGCCGGCAGCATGGTCGGGGCGCTGGACGGCGCCGACGTCTACATCGGGCTGTCCGGCGGCAGCGTCCCCGAGTCGGCGATCGCCTCGATGGCGGAGCGGTGCATCGTCTTCTCGCTGGCCAACCCCACGCCCGAGGTCGACCCCCAGATGGCGTCGCGGTACGCCGCCGTCGTCGCCACCGGCCGCAGCGATCTGCCGAACCAGATCAACAACGTGCTGGCCTTCCCGGGGGTGTTCCGCGGGGCGATCGACGCCGGTGCCACCGCGATCACCGAGGCGATGAAGCTGGCCGCGGCCACCGCGATCGCCGACGTGGTCGGCGACGACATCCGCCCCGACTACGTGGTGCCCAGCCCGCTGGACCGCCGGGTGGCCACTGCGGTCGCCGAGGCCGTGGCGGCCTGCGCCCGCCAGGAGGGCGTGACCGACTGAGGCGGGGGCCGGTGGTCGTTCACCCGACGGGGGTGACGGGCGGGCGGCCGGCCAGGGCGGCGGCCACGTTGCGCACGGCCAGCCGGCACATCACGCTGCGGGTCGCGGCGCCGGCGCTGGCCAGGTGCGGGGTCAGCACCACCTGCTCCAGGGCCAGCAGCCGCGGGTCGACGTGCGGCTCGTCCTCGAACACGTCGAGGGCGGCGCCACCCAGCCGCCCCTCGGTCAGCGCCCGGATCAGTGCGTCGGTGTCCACGACGCCGCCCCGGGCGGTGTTCACCAGCAGCGCCGCCGGGCGCATCCGGGCCAGCGCCGCGTCGTCGACGAGGTGGTGGGTCTCCGGCGTGAGCGGGCAGTGCAGCGTGACGACGTCGCTCTCGGCGAGCAGGTCGGGCAGCTCCCGGAACTCGACGGCGGCCCGCTCGGCATCGGTCAGCTCGCTCCGGGTGGGTGTGGCCAGCACGCGCAGGTCGAACGCCCGGGCCCGCCGGGCCACCGCCCGGCCGATCCGGCCGTAGCCCACGATGCCCAGCGTCGCGCCGGCCGAGAGATCGAGACCGGTCATCATCCGGGGCCCCCAGATCCAGGGTGTGCCGCGCCGCAGGAACCGGTCACCCTCGGCGATCCGGCGGGTCGCGGCGAGAACCAGGCCCATCGTGAGATCGGCGGTGGCGCCATCGAGCACCCCCGGGGTGTTGGTGACCAGGACGCCGCGCTCCCGGGCGGCGGCCACGTCGACGTTGTCGTAACCGACGGCGACGTTGGCCACCACCTGCAGGTCGGGGCCCGCGGCGTCGAGCACGGCGTCGTCGATCCGCTCGGTGAGCGTGCTCACCACCGCGACCGCCCCGGCGACGTCCCGGAGCATCTCCTCGCGGGTCGGTGGCTCCTCCCGGCCGACGACGAGCGGTCGGCCGAGGGCCTCGACCGCTGCCATCGCGTCGTCGGTCAGCAGCCGGGCGACGTAGACGTGCCCGGCAGGAGCAGCGGCGGCGGTCACACCGCAGGACGGTAGCGGGACCGGCTCAGCCGCGTTGGGCGAGCAGCCCCACGATCGGGTCCAGGGCGCCACGGGCGCCGGTGTTGAGGTAGAGGAAGGCCAGCGTCAGCACGCCGAACAGCGGGACGAGCACCACCTTCTCCACAGTTGCGCCGGTGCGCAGGTGGACCGGCGCCAGCCGGCTGCGCCGGATCAGCCAGAACAGCGGGACCGGCACGCCCTCCTTGGTCAGGAAGTCCCCGGCGATGTGCGCCAGCACGCCGACGGCGACCGCGCCGGGCAGCCAGACCGGGCCGGGGCTGTGGCCCAGGACCAGCCAGGCGCCGCCCCAGGAGAGGGCCAGGTTGCCGATGACGGTGTTCTCCGCCCGGCCGGGGATGACGAAGTGCAGCGCCCGCAGCGCCAGCCCGATGGCCAGGGCGAGCACCAGCAGGCTGGACCAGTACGCGCCGGATGCGGCCCAGGCGAGGAACGCGAAGACGACCGGCCCGAGCACGGCATCGTGGGTGCCCCAGCGGTGGCCGCGGGCGATGGTGCCGACGACCCCGGACGGCACGTCGGTGAGGGGCCCCCACATCCGGGAGATGGTCGATCCCTGCTGGTCGAGATCGGGCAGCATCGCGAACCCGCCGGCGGCGGCCACCCACGCTGCCTGGGCGACGGCGCCGTCCACCGGAGCCCAGGGGAGGGTCGCCGCACCGGCGGCCAGACCGGACAGTGCGTGAGAGTGACCGAGCACCCACCCAGGGTGCTGGGACGTCAGGCCCTGAGCAGGTAGGCGCGCGGTGACATGGCGATCCTGGCGGATCGCGATGTCACAGCACAGCCTCAATCCTCATCGTCCGTGCCTCCTCGCGCCAGCCAAGTGGCCAGCCGCTCGACCGGCACCTCGAAGTCGGGGTGCTCGTCGACGAAGGCCTGGAGCTGGTCGGCCAGCCAGGCGAGGGAGACCTCCTCCTCGCCCCGCCGGCCGGCCAGCTCCTCGATGCCGCGATCGGTGAAGTACACGGTGGCCTCGTCCAGGTGGGTCAGTCGGCGAAGGCCTGGGCGACGAGCTGACGCTGTTCGACCTCGTGCACCTTCGCCGAGCCGACCGCCGGGCTGGCCGATGCCTTGCGGGAGACCCGCCGCAGCGTCCGGTCGCCGGTGAGGTGCTCGGGCAGGTTGCAGGCCATGAACTGCCAGGCCCCCATGTTGGCCGGCTCCTCCTGCACCCACACGACGTCCGTCGCGTTCGGGTAGCGCTCGAGCGCCGCGACGATCTCCTCGGCGGGCAGCGGGTAGAGCTGCTCGACCCGCAGCACCGCGGTGTCGGCGGTGCCCGATGCCTCCCGCTGGGCGAGCAGCTCGTAGCTGATCTTCCCGCTGCACAGCAGCACCCGGTGGACGGCGGCGTCGTCGAGCGGCTCGCCGCCGACCCCCGGGTCGGGGAGTACCGGGCGGAACCGCTCCTCGGTGAAGTCCGCGACCGGGCTGACCGCAGCCTTGGCCCGCAGCAGGGACTTGGGCGTGAAGACGACCAACGGCCGGTGCACGTCGGAGAGCGCCTGGCGGCGGAGCAGGTGGAAGTAGTTCGCCGGGGTGGAGCAGTTGGCGACCGTCATGTTGTTCTCGGCCGACAGCTGCAGGAAGCGCTCGATCCGGCCGCTGGAGTGGTCGGGGCCCTGGCCCTCGAGGCCGTGCGGCAGCAGCAGGACGACGCCGGAGCGCTGCCCCCACTTGGCCTCGCCGCTGCTGATGAACTCGTCGATGACCATCTGCGCGCCATCGACGAAGTCACCGAACTGGGCCTCCCAGAGGACCAGTGCCTTGTCGTTGGCCACCGAGTAGCCGTACTCGAAACCGACGGCGGCGTACTCCGACAGCAGCGAGTCGTAGACGAAGAACTTCGCCTGCTCGTCGGTCAGGTGTGCTAGCGGCGTGTACTCCTCGGCCGTCTCCCGGTCGATGAGCACCGAATGGCGCTGCACGAAGGTGCCGCGCCGGGAGTCCTGTCCGGCCAGCCGGACGGTCACGCCCTGCATGAGCAGCGACCCGAAGGCCAGCAGCTCGCCCATGGCCCAGTCGACGCCGCCCTCGCTGGCCATCGCGGCCCGCCGCTCCAGCATCCGCTGCAGCTTGGGGTGCACGGTGAAGTCGGTGGGCAGCGAGACGTGCGCGTCGCCGATGGCCTTGAGGACCTCGGGGGTGATCGCCGTCTCCACCGTCGCCTCCTGGGGCGAGCGGGGGTCCATGACCGGCTCGGGGGTCGAGGAGTCCCGGGCGTCGTGGGTCTCGGCGAACGCCCGCTCGAGCTGCCCGCGGTAGTCCTTGAGCGCCTCCTCGGCCTCGGCGAGCGTGATGTCGCCGCGACCGACCAGCGCCTCGGTGTACAGCTTCCGGACCGAGCGCTTGCGGTCGATGATGTCGTACATCAGCGGCTGGGTCATCGACGGGTCGTCGCCCTCGTTGTGCCCCCGCCGGCGGTAGCAGACGAGATCGATGACGACGTCCTTCTTGAACTCCTGGCGGTAGTCGACGGCCAGCCGGGCCACCCGCACGCACGCCTCGGGGTCGTCGCCGTTCACGTGGAAGACCGGGGCGCCGATCATCCGGGCGACGTCGGTCGAGTACAGGCTCGACCGGGCCGCGGCCGGGCTGGTGGTGAAGCCCACCTGGTTGTTGATGACGACGTGCACGGTGCCGCCGGTGCGGTAGCCGCGCAGCTGGGAGAGGTTCAGGGTCTCCTGGACCACGCCCTGACCGGCGAACGCGGAGTCGCCGTGCAGCAGGACCGGCAGCACGGTGAAGCCGCCCTCGCCCTTGTCGATCATGTCCTGCTTGGCCCGCACGATGCCCTCGAGCACCGGGTTGACGGTCTCCAGGTGGCTGGGGTTGCTGGCCAGCGACACCGCGATGGTGCCCGTGCCCTCGGGGTGCTCGAAGGTGCCCTCGGCGCCCAGGTGGTACTTCACGTCACCGGAGCCCTGCACGGTGCCCGGGTCGATGTTCCCCTCGAACTCGCCGAAGATCTTGGCGTAGCTCTTGCCGAGCACGTTGGCGAGCACGTTGAGCCGGCCACGGTGCGCCATGCCGATGGCGACCTCCTCGAGGCCGTACTCGGCGGAGGAGACCAGCACCTCGTCGAGCAGCGGGATGACCGACTCGCCACCCTCGAGGCTGAACCGCTTCTGGCCGACGTACTTGGTCTGCAGGAAGGTCTCGAACGCCTCGGCGGCGTTGAGCCGGCCCAGGACGCGCTTCTGCTTGGCGCGGTCGGGGACGTCGTGCTTGACCTCGATGCGCTTCTGCAGCCACTGGCGCTCTTCGGGGTCGGTGATGTGCATGTACTCCACGCCGACGGTGCGGCAGTAGGAGTTGCGCAGCACGCCGAGGATGTCGCGCAGGGCCATCGTCCGCTCGCCGGCGAAGCCGCCGACCGGGAAGGGCCGGTCCAGGTCCCAGAGCGTCAGGCCGTGCTCGACGATGTCGAGGTCGGGGTGGGTGCGGACCTTGAACTCGAGCGGGTCGGTGTCGGCCATCAGGTGGCCGTTGCGCCGGTAGGCCTCGATGACCTCGATGACCCGGGCTTCCTTGTCGATCTGCCCCTCGCGGCTGGTCCGCCGGTCGGCCACCCAGCGGACCGGCTCGTAGGGGATCCGGAGCGAGCGGAAGACGTCGTCGTAGAAGCCGTCCTGGCCCAGCAGCAACTGGTGCATGCGGCGCAGGAAGTCGCCGGACTCGGCACCCTGGATGACCCGGTGGTCGTAGGTGGAGGTCAGCGTGATGATCTTCGAGACGGCCATCTCGGCGAGCGCCTCGGGGCTCATCCCCGAGAACTCGGCCGGGTAGTCCATCGCCCCGACGCCGACGATCGTGCCCTGCCCCGTGGTCAGCCGGGGCACCGAGTGGTTGGTGCCGATCGTGCCCGGGTTGGTCAGGCTGATCGTCGTGCCGGAGAAGTCGTCCATCGTGAGCTTGCCCGCGCGGGCCCGCCGGATGACGTCCTCGTAGCCGCCCCAGAAGGCGGCGAAGTCCATCGCGCCGGCCTTCTTGATGTTCGCCACGACCAGCGAGCGGGACCCGTCGGACTTGGGTAGGTCGATGGCCAGGCCGAAGTTGACGTGCTCGGGCTGCACCAGCGTGGGCTTGCCGTCGACCTCGGCGAAGGCGCTGTTCATGTTCGGGAAGTCGTCCAGCGCCCGGACCAGCGCGTAGCCGATCAGGTGGGTGAACGAGACCTTCCCGCCGCGGCTGCGCGCGAGGTGGTTGTTGATCACCACGCGGTTGTCGACCAGCAGCTTCGCCGGGACGGCGCGCACGCTGGTGGCGGTCGGCACCGTCAGCGAGGCGTTCATGTTCTTCACCACGCTGGCCGCCGCACCGCGCAGGGGCGTCCGTCTGGGTCCCGCGCTGTCGTCGGCCGGGGCGGTGGCGGCGGCCTTGGCGGCGGGCTTCGGGGCGGGCTTGGCGGCCGGCTCGGCCTTCGCGGCCGGTCGGGCCTGCGCCGCGCGATCGGCGGGCCTGGCCGCGACGGTGTCCTCGGACCGGGCATCCACCGCGGTGGCCCGCGAGGCGGGCGGCGGGGTGGCGGGGCGGGCCGGCGGGGTGGAGCTGGTCTCGGTCACGTCGGAGCTCACCTCGTCCGTAGGCGTCGGGGAGTCGTCGGTGGTGGCCGCGGGGGCGGCGGGCTCCGGCGAGCTCTCCGCGCCGGCCCCGCCGTCGGCGCGGTCGGCGCTGTCGGTCATCGGACTGCCGGGGCGGTAGTCGGCGAAGAACTCGTGCCACGCCTGGTCGACGCTCTCCGGATCGGCGAGGAACTGCTGGTACATCTCCTCGACCAGCCACTCGTTGGTACCGAAACCCGCCACCGATGAGGAGGAGGAGGCGGACTGCTGGGACGGGCTCACGCTTGACACGGGGTCGAGTGCCTTCTTCGTCGGTGGACGTCGTTGGACCAGGAACCGAGTCTAGACACTCGCCGTTCCCGTCGGTCGGTCCGGCGTGGGGTGCCGCGCGTGTGCGGGGTCACCGCGTCGCCGGTGCTGCGTGCGGTGGTGCGGACGACCGGTCAGTTGGTGGCGCCGGCGGTGACGAGCAGTTCGGTGAGCTCGTCGTGCCCGGTCGTCTGCCCGGTCGCCTCGGCGCGCCGCCGGGCGGCGGAGACCCGGCTGATGTCGAGCGGGCTGGCCCCGTCGCTGGTGGTCGCATTCACGTCCGCGCCGGCCGCCAGCAGCAGCCGGACGACGGCGACGGCGTCGCCACGCTCGGGTCCGGCCGCGACCGCCGCGTGCAGCGGGGTCCGTCCGGTGTCGGTGTCCCGCCGGTCGACCTGGGCACCGGCGGCCAGCAGGATCGTCACGACCTCCGGCCGGCAGGCCCAGGCCGCGGCGTGCAGCGCACCGGAGTCCGGGTCGGCGCCGCGGTCGAGCAGCAGCCGTACGGCGGGCGGAGAACCGCCGTACGCCGCCCAGGTGAGCAGGTCGACGTCGGCCGTCAGGTCCGTCAGCCGGGCACCGCCGTCCAGCTCACCGGCGAGCCGATCGGTGTCGCCGAGGAACGCGGCGGTCGCGGCGTCGACGGGTGCGCCCAGGGAACGCAGCAGGTCCACCAGATCGGGGGCGTGCTGCAGGGCCACGTGCAGCGGCGTGCGCCCACCCTCGGTGCGGGCGCTCACGTCCGCCCCGGCGGCGACCAGCTGGGACACCACCGGGGCGTGACCGGCGGCCACCGCCAGGTGCAGGGGTGTCCAGCCGCCCTGCCCGTTCCGTTCCACCGGCGTGGACACCAGCCGGGGTTGGGCGTCCAGCGCGTCGCGGACGGCCGGGACATCGCCCTGCGCGATCAGCCGGCTCAGGCGCTGCGCGGTCATGCGCGTGGTCATCGGTACGTCCCTCATCGGTCTGTGGGGTGGATGTCGGTGCCGGTCGCCGTGGTCAGACGACGTCGCGCCGGACGGCCAGGAGGGTGCCGAGCACGGCGGCCAGCAGACCGTAGCCGAGCAGTAGCAGCCCGCCCTGCCAGGCGGTGAGCAGATCGGGGCCTGCGAACGTGGCGGTCATCGCCTCCAGCGCCCCGCCGGGCAGCCACTTGTAGACCCCGGCCGTCGCCGGGATCGACCGGATGATCGGCTCGACGACGAAGAGGTAGACCAGCGAGCCGACGATCGCACCGACCTGGTTGCGGAACAGCGCGCCGAGGCCGACGCCGATGACCGCGTAGACGACCAGTGCCAGCCCCGAGCGGGCCAGCACGCCGAGATCGTCGGCATCCCATGCCGGGGCGGCGCCGCGGGCACCGGCGTGCAGCACCACGGTGAGCGTGGTCACCGCGACGACGGCGAGCGCGAACGGGGCCGCGGCCACGGCGTAGGCGAGCAGCTTGGCGATCACCACGTGGCCCCGCCGGGGGGTGGCCAGGAAGGTGGGGGTCGCCGTGCGGTGCCGGTACTCCTGGGTCGTCCCGATGATCCCGAGGATCAGGGTCAGCACGGTGACGTTGGCCGGGACGGCGAACGCCAGCTGTTCGTACTGGCTGCTGCCGACCGGCGGGATGCCGCTCTGCGGGTTGCCGGCGAAGGCGGTGAGCAGCACCGCGAACCCGACCGAGAGCAGGCAGGAGGCCAGCAGGAGCCCCAGCCAGACCCGGGTGGTGAGCAGCTTGGTCCACTCCGACCGCACCAGCCGGCCCATCAGGAGGCCGCCTGCCGGTCGGTGGCGTCCGCGCTGCCGGCGGCCGCGAACTGCTCCTGGCCGGCGGTGAGCCGGAAGTACAGCTCCTCCAGGCCGGTGCTGTGCGCCCGCAGCTCGTGCAGCTCGATCCCCGAGGCGAACGCCCGGGAGCCCACCTCGGCCGCGGTCAGCCCGGTGACGGTGAGGGCCTCGGTCCCGGTCGCCTCGACCGGGACGCCGGCGGCGGTCAGCTCCTGCGCGAGCCGGCCGGCCTCCGGGCTGCGGACCAGCACCGTGCCCGCCCCGTCGGCGTCCGCACCGGCGCGCAGCTGGGTGAGCGAGCCCTCGCGCACCAGCTTGCCCGCCCCGACGATGACCACCCGGTCGGCGGTCTGGTCGACCTCCGCGAGCAGGTGGCTGCTGACCAGGACGGTGCGCCCCTCGGCGTGGGCGAGGTGGCGGAGGAACCCGCGCAGCCACTGGATGCCCTCGGGGTCCAGCCCGTTGGCGGGCTCGTCGAGAACGAGCACCGCCGGGTCGCCCAGCAGCGCCGTCGCCAGCCCCAGCCGCTGGCGCATGCCCAGGGAGTAGCCGCCGGCCTTCCGGCCGCCGGCCGGGCCGAGGCCGACCTGGTCGAGGACCTCGTCGGCGCGGCGGAGGGGGAGCCCGGCGGCCCGGCAGTAGACGCGGAGGTGGTTGCGGCCGCTGCGGGCCGGGTGGAACGCCGTCTCCAGTACCGCCCCGACCCGGCGGAGCGGATCGGGCAGGTCGGCGTACCGGATGCCGTTGAAGGTGGTGGTCCCGGCGTCCGGTGTGACCAGGCCCAGCGCCATCCGCAGGGTGGTGGTCTTGCCCGCGCCGTTGGGCCCGAGGAAGCCGGTCACCTGCCCGGGGGCGACGGTGAAGCTCAGGTCGTCGACCGCCCGCACCGGGCCGAAGGTCTTGCTGAGCCCGCGGACCTCGACCTGCACGGGATCGCGGGTGGTGCCGACGCTGTTGATCGGATGCCTCCTCCCTCACCCGGTCGCCCGGGCGGTCGGACCATCCAAGCGCACCAGCGGGCTCGGCGGGGAGGGGTGCGTGACCATGGGCACACCCCTGGCCGGTGGTTGGTAGGTTCCCGCACCGTGAGCGCCTATCGCACGGTCGTCGTCGGTACCGACGGCTCGCCCTCGTCCCTGCGCGCGGTCGCCCGGGCCGGAGCGCTCGCCGGCGCATGCGGCGCCCGACTGGTCCTCGCCTGCGCCTACGAGCCGGCCGAGGAGGCCCGCGACGTCCGGCGGGCCCAGGAGGCGCTCGGCCCGGACGCGGCCCGGCTCGACGTCGCCTCGCACGCCGAGGACGTCCTGCGCGGCGCCCTGGCCCATGCCCGGGAGGCCGGTGCGGTCGACGTCCAGCCCGTCCCGGTGGCCGGCCCACCGGCGGAGGCGCTGATGGACCTGGCCGACCGGGAGCAGGCCGACCTCATCGTCGTCGGGAACCGCGGGCTCAACACCCTCAAGGGCCGGCTGCTGGGCTCGGTGCCCTCCGAGGTCACCCGCCGGTCGGAGATCGACGTCCTCGTCGTGCACACCACGGGCTGACCGACCCCTCCGGTGCGGGAGCCGAATGGCTGCGCCGTGCAGACGAGCACATGACCGGCGGAGATGCGGAGGAGCCGGAGGAGCTGCTGGAGGAGCTCCTCCTGGGTGGCCGACGCCGCTACACCCGGCTGGACGTGGCCCGGCTCGCCGGGCTGCCGGCCGAGCGCACGCAGCGGCTGTGGCGCGCCCTGGGCTTCGCCGACGTCCCCGACGAGGCCGTCGTCTTCACCGACGCCGATGTCGCCGCGCTGGGCCGGCTGCGGGAGCTGATCGACTCCGGCTTCGTCGACGCCACCACCGAGGCCTCCATCGCCCGCGCGATCGGCCAGTCGCTGTCCCGGCTGGCCGACTGGCAGACCGACATGCTCGCCGCCGCGCTGGCCGGGTCGGCCGACCCGGCGGGCGATCCGCAGACGGACGCCGCCGGCGTGGGCCGCGTGGTCGACGCCACCGAACGGCTGCTGCCGGTGATGCGTGACCTGCAGCACTACGTCTGGCGGCGGCACCTGGCGGCCAACGCCGGGCGGCTGCTGCCCAGCCACCGTCAGCAGGTCGACCGCCGCGACCTCGCCGTCGGCTTCGCCGACCTGGTGGGCTACACCACCCGCAGTCGAGGCATGGGGGGCCGCGAGCTCGGTGCCATGGTCGAGGACTTCGAGGGCCTGGCCGCCGACGTGATCGCCCGGCACCGCGGCCGGGTGGTCAAGACCGTCGGGGACGGTGTGCTGTTCACCTGCGCCGTCCCCGTGGACGCGGTCGAGATCGCCCTGCAGCTGCCCGAGCGCTGGGCCGCCGCCGACCGCCCGCCGCTGCGGGTGGGCGCCGCGTACGGGCGGGTGCTGACCCGGCTGGGCGATGTCTACTCACCCGTGGTGAACCTGGCCAGCCGGCTGACCGCGGTCGCCCGGCCCTCGACGGTGCTGGTCGACGAGGCGCTGGCCCGTCACCTGCGGGGAGTGCGCGCCTACCGGGTGCGGCCGCTGAGCCGGGTCTCGGTGCGCGGCTACGACCAGCTGCAACCCTGGCTGGTGCGCCGCGCCACACCGGCCGACGAGGAGGGCGCGGGCATGCACGCCCTGGAGGACCTGCTCGACGAGATCGCCGACGAGGTGCTCGACCCCACCGAGGCGCCGGCGTCGGAGGGCCCGCCACCCGCGTCCTGACCGGCCGGTGGCGGTCGGCACGATGAGCGGGTGTCCGCGACCCTCCTCGCCCGTGGGCTGGCCGCCGGCCACGGCGTCCGAGCCCTCTTCTCCGACCTCGACCTCGTCGTCGCCCCCGGTGACGTGGTCGGCCTCGTCGGGGTCAACGGCGCCGGGAAGTCGACCCTGCTGCGAACCCTCGCCGGGCTGCTGCCGCCGGAGTCCGGTGCGGTGTCACTGAGCCCGCCGACGGCCACCGTCGGCTACCTGCCCCAGGAGGCCGAACGGCGGCCCGGCGAGACGGTGGTCGACGCGCTGGCCCGGCGCACCGGCGTCGCCGATGCCCAGCGGGCCCTCGACGACGCGACCGAGGCGCTGACCGCGGGTGCGCCCGGCTCCGACGACGCCTACGGCGACGCGCTGGAACGGTGGCTGGCACTGGGGGGCGCCGACCTGGCCGAGCGCGCGGAGGAGGTGCTGGCGTCGGTGGCTGCCGGCGTGGCGCCGACCGCGCCGATGACCGGCCTGTCCGGCGGGCAGGCGGCCCGGGTCGGGCTGGCCTCGCTGCTGCTGAGCCGCTACGACGTGCTGCTGCTCGACGAACCCACCAACGACCTGGACCTGGCGGGTCTCGAGCAGCTGGAGCGCTTCGTCACCGGGCTGCGGACCGGAGTGGTGCTGGTCAGCCACGACCGCGAGTTCCTGGCCCGCACGGTCACCCGGGTGGTCGAGCTGGACCTGGCCCAGCAGTTGGTCCGGGTGCACGACGGTGGTTACGAGGCCTACCTCGTCGAGCGCGAGGTGACCCGCCGGCACGCCCGCGAGGACTACGAGGAGTACGCCGACACCCGGGCCGGACTGGAGGGCCGGGCGCGGATGCAGCGCAATTGGATGGCCAAGGGCGTGCGCGACTCGATCAAGAAGTCCAAGGACGGTGACAAGCACGTCAAGGCCCGCGACCGGGCGTCCTCGGAGAAGCAGGCCGCGAAGGCCAGGCAGACCGAGCGGCGCATCGAGCGGCTCGAGGTGGTCGAGGAGCCCCGCAAGGAGTGGCAGCTGCAGATGGAGATCGCGGCGGCGCCACGGGCCGGTGCGGTGGTGGCCACCCTGCGCGGCGCGGTCGTGCGGCACGGGGACTTCCGGCTCGGGCCGGTCGACCTCCAGGTGGACTGGGGTGACCGGCTGGCGATCACCGGCGCGAACGGTGCGGGCAAGACGACCCTGCTGGCGGCCCTGCTCGGCCGGGAGACCCTCGCCGAGGGCTCGGCGGCGCTGGGCTCCGGCGTCCGGCTGGGGGAGGTCGACCAGGTGCGGGGGCTGTTCCTGGGGGACGAGCCACTGGCCGAGGCGTTCGGCGCCGTGGTGCCCGATCTGCCCGACCCCGACGTGCGCACCCTGCTGGCCAAGTTCGGGCTGCGGGCCGACCACGTGGTGCGGCCGGCCGGCACGCTGTCGCCGGGAGAACGGACCCGGGCGGCGCTGGCGCTCCTGCAGGCCCGCCGGGTGAACGTGCTCGTCCTGGACGAGCCGACCAACCACCTGGACCTGCCGGCGATCGAGCAGCTGGAGCAGGCGCTGGCCGACTACGCCGGCACGCTGCTGCTGGTGACCCACGACCGCCGGATGCTCGAGGTGGTCCACACGACCCGGCAGCTCGTGGTGGCCGGGGGGCAGGTGACCGAGATCTGAGCCCCGGCCCGGGGACGACGACGCCCGCCGGGCCGAGGGGCCGGGCGGGCGGTGTCGGTGTCGCGGCGAGCCCGGGCGTGGGTGCCCCCGGCAGGATTCGAACCTGCGCCCCTGCCTCCGGAGGGCAGTGCTCTATCCCCTGAGCTACGGGGGCTCTGGACCGCTGTGGTGCTGGTGGTGGGTGCTGGTGGTGCTCGTTCCGGCCCCGCTCTCGCGTGGCGCGGATGGCACGTTACCAGCCGGGCGACCTGCGCCCGGCGGGGGGCTCAGGGGGCCGGCAGCGGCGTGCCCCCGCGCTCCCGGATCATCGCCTCCATCGTGGTCGTCTCCGCGGCCTGGGTCGCGGCGATCGACTCCGCCAGGCGCTGGACGGCGGGCACCGTGGCGTGGTCCCGTGCGTACTCGGCCATCTCGAGACCACCTTGGTGGTGGCGGGTCATCAGCTGCAGGAACCGCACGTCGAAGGCGGTCCCGGACAGCTGCCGGAGCTCGGCGAGCTCCGTCTCGGTGGCCATGCCGGGCATGATCGCGCCGTCCGCCACGGCCGCGTCGTGGCCCGCGTGGTCCATGGAGTGCTCCATCGCACCGCCCATCCAGGCCATCACCTCACCGTCCGTGCGCGGCAGGTCCCACAGCGACAGCCAACCCTGCATCCGGCCGAGCTGGTTGGTCTGCGTGGCGGAGATGTCGAAGGCCAGCTGCCGCACCTCGGCGTCCTCGGTGCGCAGCAGGGCGAGGTTGGCCATCTCCACCGCCTGCCGGTGGTGCAGGGCCATGTCGCGGGCGAAGCCCGCCTCGACCGAGTCGCTGGCCGGTGGCCCGGTGCGGCCGATGCCCAGAGCCACGGTCAGGCCACCGCCGGCCAGCAGCAGCCCGACGGCGATGACCACGGACAGGCCGACGGTCAGCCACCGGTTGCCGCTGCGCCCGCCTGGTCGGCCGGTCGTCGCGGCGCTGTCGGGATCGGTCACGGGGCCGGGGTGGTGCTCTCGGCCGCGGGGGTCGGGGTGGTCGGTGCGTCGGTCGGGACGTCGGCCGAGCCGGCCGCCCGGCTGGCGTCACCGGCGACCAGCGGGTCGGCGATGAACGTCGGGTTCTCGCAGCTGGCGCCGACCTCGGGGTAGAACTCGTCGTTGTACGTCATGAAGTCCGCGTACTGCTCGACCCGCTCGTCGGTGGCCGAGTCGACCGTCAGCTGGTGGTTCCACGACTGCAGGCTGATCGGCGCGGACTGGCCCTCGTACGGCGAGAGCATGAGGCCCGAGGTGCCGTCGACGAGGTCGGCCAGGACCTGCACGCCGTCCTCGTCCACCTGCGCCGGGTCGTAGGTGATCCAGGTCGCGCCGTGCTCCATGGAGTGCACGGCGTTCTCGTGCCGGATGTCGACGTCGTAGACCGTGCCGGTGCAGTCGGCCCACTCGTAGTCGTGCGGTCCGCCGACCGGCGGGGTCTGCTCGTAGGCGACCGGCGTGGTCACGTGCTCCTGCCCGGCGGCGTAGTCGAACGTCTGCAGCCCCGCGATCTGGTCGGCGGCGGTGACCCGGCCCTCGTTGGCCTCGTTCACCTGTACGACGGCGTAGCCGATGACCGCGACGGCGAAGACCACGACGACGATCGCGCCGATGATCATGCCCCACGGCCGCTGCGGGCTCACCACGTCGACCGGGGGCCGGGTCCGGCCCTTGCCGCCGGCCGGTGCCCGGGAGGCGCCGCCCGGGCGCTTCCCGCCGGCGCCGGCGGACCCCCCTCGGGAAGCGCCGCCGGGCGGGCGGCCGTTCTCGGGCTTGGGGTCCTTGGCCACTGCCACTCCTCGTTGCCGGGCGCACGCGCCACCGACCGTCTGCGTGCCGTGCCGGCAGGGGGCCGGGACAGCGGGAGCGAGTGTAGGTCGCTGACCTGTGCCCTCCCTGGCACCGAGCCCGGGCCGGGCCGGGTGGATCAGTACGCTCGTGCGGTGACACCCGAGCAGCTGCGCGACGTCGTCCGGTCCGCGGTAGCCGCGGCCGTGGAGGGCGGGACCCTTGCGGTCGCCGTTCCGGACGACGTCGTGATCGAGCGACCGAAGAACCCTGAGCACGGCGACTACGCCACCAACGTGGCCCTCCGGCTCGCCAAGGGCGCCGGTCGCCCGCCGCGCGAGGTGGCCGAGGTGCTGGCCGGCCGGCTGCGCGAGCACCCGGGGATCGCGACCGTCGACGTGGCCGGACCGGGCTTCCTCAACGTGACGTTCGCCTCGGGCGTGCTGGGCGCGATCGCCGTCGACGCGGTCACGGCGGGGGAGGGCTACGGGCGCACCGAGGTGCTGGCCGGTCAGCGGCTGAACCTGGAGTTCGTCTCGGCCAACCCGACCGGGCCGGTGCACATCGGCGGCACCCGGTGGGCCGCGGTCGGCGACGCGCTGGGTCGGCTGCTGACGGCCAGCGGCGCGCAGGTCACCCGCGAGTACTACTTCAACGACGCCGGCGCCCAGATCGACCGGTTCGCCGGCAGCCTGCTGGCCGCGGCGCACGGCGAGCCGGTGCCCGAGGACGGGTACGCCGGGAACTACATCGGCGAGATCGCCGGGCAGGTCGTCGCGGCCGAGCCCGGAATCCTGGAGCTGCCGGTGGCCGAGCAGCAGGAGCGGTTCCGGGTGCTCGGGGTCGAGCTGATGTTCGCCGAGATCAAGCGGACGCTGGCCGACTTCGGCGTCGTCTTCGACGTCTACTTCAGCGAGCGGACGCTGCACGAGACCGGCGCGCTGGAGAAGGCGATCGGCCGGCTGCGTGAGCAGGGCCACGTCTACGAGGCCGACGGCGCGGTCTGGCTGCGCACCACCACGTTCGGCGACGACAAGGACCGGGTGCTGGTCAAGAGCGACGGCGAGACGACGTACTTCGCCGCCGACTGCGCCTACTACCTCGACAAGCGCGAGCGCGGCTTCGACAAGGTCGTGATCATGCTGGGGGCCGACCACCACGGTTACATCGGCCGGTACAAGGCGCTGGTGGCGGCGTTGGGCGACGACCCGGACACCAACCTGGAGATCCTGATCGGTCAGCTGGTCAACCTGCTCCGGAACGGCGAGCCGCTGCGGATGAGCAAGCGGGCCGGCACCGTCGTCCTGCTGGAGGACCTGGTGGAGGCGGTGGGCGCCGACGCCGCCCGCTACGCGCTGGCCCGGGCGTCGGTCGACCAGCAGATCGACCTGGACCTGGACCTGTGGAGCCGGCAGACCAACGACAACCCGGTCTTCTACGTCCAGTACGCCCACGCCCGGATCTCCTCGCTGCTGCGCGGCGCGGCCGATCTGGGGCTGGCGCTCGGTGCGGCCACCGACGTCGAGACCGGGCAGCTGGCGCACGCCCGGGAGAGCGACCTGCTCCGGGCCATCGCGGAGTTCCCGCGGGTGCTCTCCGGCGCCGCCGAGCTGCGCGCCCCGCACCGGGTGGCCCGCTACCTGGAGGAGCTGGCCGGCACCTACCACCGCTTCTACGACTCCTGCCGGGTGCTGCCACGCGGCGACGAGGAGGCCACACCTGTGACCACTGCCCGGCTCTGGCTGTGCGCGGCCACCGCCACCGTCCTGCGCAACGGCCTGGCCGTGCTCGGCGTGCACGCCCCGGAGCGGATGTGAGGGCGCACCCCGCGGGGCCGATGCACGGCAACATCGCCCCGCCGGCGGCCGCCGGGCCCGCCCCGGCCGACCTCGGCGCCCTCGACCCGCAGGTCTGGCCGCGCTCGGCCCGCCGCGTGGACGGCGAGCTGCAGCTGGGTGGCCGCCCGGTCACCGACCTGGCGCGCGAGCACGGGACGCCGCTGTTCGTGCTCGACGAGGGCGACTTCCGCGGCCGCGCCGCCGACTTCGCCGACGCCTTCGCCGGCGCCGACGTGCACTACGCCTCCAAGGCGTTCCTCTGCGGGCAGGTCGCCCGGTGGATCGCCGAGGACGGCCTGCACCTGGACGCGTGCAGCGGCAACGAGCTGGCCCTGGCGCTGGCCGCCGGCTTCCCGGCCGAGCGGATCGCCCTGCACGGGAACAACAAGTCCCTGGTCGAGCTGCAGCTGGCCGTCGACGCCGGCATCGGCCACGTCGTACTGGACTCCTTCGACGAGATCGACCGGCTGGCGCCGCTGGCCGCTGGCCGGGTCGCCGCCGGCGGGGCGCCGGTGCCGGTGCTGATCCGGTCCACGGTCGGCATCGAGGCGCACACCCACGAGTTCATCGCCACCGCCCACGAGGACCAGAAGTTCGGTTTCTCGCTGGCCACCGGCGATGCCCTGGCCGCGGCCGTGCGGGTCTGCGACTCCCCGGCGCTGGAGCTGGCCGGGCTGCACAGCCACATCGGCTCGCAGATCTTCGACACCGCCGGGTTCGAGGCCGCCGCGCACCGGGTGGTCGGGCTGATGGGCGACGTGCGCGACGCCACCGGCCGGGTGCTGCCCGAGCTGAACCTGGGCGGCGGCTTCGGCATCGCCTACCTGCCCGACGACGACCCGGTCGCAGCCGGGGACGTCGCGGCCAGGCTGCGCGCCGTCGTGGCGGCCGAGTGCGCCGAGCTCGGCCTGCCGGTCCCGCGGCTGGCCGTCGAGCCCGGCCGGGCGATCGCCGGCCCGGGCACCGTCACCCTGTACGAGATCGGCACGATCAAGCCCGTGCGGCTGGGTGCCAGCGGCGCGCCGGGCACCCCGCTGGTGCGCAACTACGTCTCGGTGGACGGCGGGATGAGCGACAACATCCGCACCGCCCTCTACGACGCCAGCTACACCTGCGTGCTGGCCAACCGGCACTCCGACGCCCCGCCCGCGCTCTGCCGGGTGGTGGGCAAGCACTGCGAGAGCGGCGACATCCTGGTCCGCGACCTGTGGCTGCCCTCGGACGTGCAGCCCGGCGACCTGCTCGCAGTGGCCGCCACCGGGGCCTACTGCTGGTCGATGGCGAGCAACTACAACTACCTGCTCAAGCCCCCGGTGGTCGCCGTCCGGGACGGCGTCGCCACCGAGCTGGTCCGACGGCAGACACTGTCCGACGTGTTCGCCCTCGACGCCGTCCTCGCCGACGTGCCCGCGCCCTCGCCAGCGATCGACCAGCCGGCCCCCGAGCACGCCGCCGGAGCCCGGTCATGAGCGCGCCGCTCAAGGTCGCGCTGCTGGGCTGCGGCACGGTGGGCAGCGCGGTGCTGCGGCTGCTGTCCGAGCAGGCCGCGGACCTCACGGCCCGGATCGGCCGGCCGGTGGAGGTCGCCGGCGTCGCGGTGCGCCGGCCCGACCGGCACCCGGAGGTGCCCGCCGAGCTGCTCACCACCGACGCGCACACGCTCGTCACCCGACCCGACGTCGACCTGGTGGTCGAGGTGATCGGCGGCATCGAGCCGGCCCGCACCCTGCTGCTGGCCGCGATGGCGGCCGGCAAGTCGGTGGTGAGCGCCAACAAGGCGCTGCTGGCCGACGAGGGCGTGACCCTGCACACCGCCGCCGCCGACGCCGGGGTGGACCTCTACTACGAGGCCGCCGTCGCCGGGGCGATCCCGTTGCTGCGCCCGCTGCGGGAGTCGCTGGCCGGTGACCAGCTGCGCCGGGTGGTGGGGATCGTCAACGGCACGACCAACTACATCCTGTCCTCGATGGCCGAGACCGGTGCCGGGTTCGGTGAGGCGCTGGCCGAGGCGACCGAGGCCGGGTACGCCGAGGCCGACCCCACCGCCGACGTCGACGGGTTCGACGCCGCCGCCAAGGCCGCGATCCTCGCCTCGCTGGCGTTCCACTCCGCGGTGCACGCCTCGGACGTGTACCGGGAGGGCATCTCGGCGGTCTCGGCCACCGACGTCGCCCGGGCCGCGGAGATCGGCTGCACGGTCAAGCTGCTGGCCATCTGCGAGCGGGTGCCGTCGAGCACCGGCTCGCCCACCCACCCCACGGGCGATTCCATCGCCGTCCGCGTGCACCCGGCGATGATCCCGACCTCGCACCCGCTGGCCGCGGTCAACGGGGCCTTCAACGCGGTGTTCGTCGAGGCCGAGGCGGCCGGGCAGCTGATGTTCTACGGGCAGGGGGCCGGCGGCGAGCCGACCGCGAGCGCGGTGCTCGGCGACCTGGTCGCCGTCGCCCGCAACCGGGTGTCCGGGGTGGCCGGCCCGAACGCGACCGGCTACGCCGCACTGCCGACCCGGCCGATGGCCGAGACGCCCACCCGGTACCACGTGAGCCTCGACGTGGCCGACAAGCCGGGCGTGCTGGCCACCGTGGCCCAGGAGTTCGCCGCCCAGGGGGTCAGCATCGCCACCGTCCGGCAGGACGGGCACGGCGACGCCGCGACCCTCGTCATCGTCACCCACTCCGCTCCCGACGCCGCGCTCGCGGCGACCGTGGAGCGGCTGCGCGGGATGGCCGCCGTCCGGGGTGTCACCAGCGTGCTGCGTGTGGAGGGATTGGCGTGAGCGAGATGCAGCGACCGACCGCGGGGGTGCCCGCCGCGTCGCCGTACTGGCCGGGGCTGATCGAGGCCTACCGGGACCGGCTGCCGGTGGGCCCGGACACCCCGGTGGTGACGCTGCAGGAGGGCGCCACCCCGCTGGTGCCCGCCCTCGAACTGTCCCGCCGCACCGGCTGCGACGTCTGGCTCAAGGTCGAGGGTGCCAACCCGACCGGGTCGTTCAAGGACCGCGGGATGACCATGGCGATCACCAAGGCGGTGGAGGAGGGGGCGCAGGCGGTCATCTGCGCCTCGACCGGCAACACCAGCGCCAGCGCCGCGGCCTACGCCGCGCGCGCCGGGCTGATCTGCGCCGTCCTCGTGCCGCAGGGGAAGATCGCCACCGGCAAGCTGGCCCAGGCGCTGGTGCACGGCGCGAAGCTGCTGCAGGTCGAGGGCAACTTCGACGACTGCCTGGCGTTGGCCAGCAAGCTGGCCATCGACTACCCGGTGAGCCTGGTCAACAGCGTGAACCAGTACCGCATCGAGGGGCAGAAGACGGCGGCGTTCGAGATCGTCGACGTCCTCGGGGACGCTCCGGACGTGCACTGCCTGCCGGTCGGCAACGCCGGCAACATCACCGCCTACTGGCAGGGCTACCGCGAGTACTGCACCACGTCGGCGGCCCCCGGCCCGGCCACCCGCACCCCGCGGATGTGGGGCTTCCAGGCCGCGGGCGCTGCGCCGATCGTCACCGGCCAGGTCGTGGATTCCCCGAGCACGATCGCCACGGCCATCCGGATCGGCAACCCGGCGTCCTGGACCAAGGCGCTGGATGCCCGGGACTCCTCCGGAGGGCGGATCGACGCGGTCACCGACCGGGCGATCCTGGCCGCCTACCGGCTGCTGGCCCGCACCGAGGCCGTCTTCGTGGAACCGGCGTCGGCCGCCTCGGTGGCCGGGCTGCTGCAGGTGGCGGCGGCCGGCGGGCTCGAGCCGGGCCAGCGAGTGGTCTGCACGGTCACCGGCAACGGACTCAAGGACCCGGAGTGGGCCATCTCCGGCGCCCCGGCGCCGGTCACCATCCCGGTCGACGCGGCCGCTGCGGCCGCGCAGCTCGGTCTCTGACCCCGTGGTCCCTCCCGTGCGGGCCGTGCGCGTCCGCGTGCCGGCGACCAGTGCCAACCTCGGGCCCGGGTTCGACTGCGCCGGCCTCGCGCTGTCCTGCTGGGACGTCCTCGACGTCGCCGTGACCGACGGCGGGCTCACCGTCGAGGTCGCCGGCGCCGGCGACGGCGACCTCCCCACCGACGAGACCCACCTGGTCGTCCAGGCCTTCCGGGCCGCCTGCGCCGAGCTGGGCTGGACGCCGGCCGGGCTGCACCTGTCGGCCCGCAACGGCATCCCGCAGGGCCGTGGGCTGGGCTCGTCGGCCGCCGCGGTCACCGCCGGTGTGCTGGCGGCCTGGGCGCTGTGCCCCGACGTGCCCGCGGTGGACGATGCCGCGGTGCTCCGGCTGTGCTCGGCGCTGGAGGGCCACCCCGACAACGTCGCCGCCTGCCTCCTGGGCGGTGCGACGCTGTCCTGGACGACGCCCACCGGGGCGCGGGCCGCGCGGCTGTCGGTCGCCCCCCGGATCGCCCCGGTGCTCTTCGTGCCCGACGCCACGCTGTCCACCTCGGTAGCCCGGGGGTTGCTGCCCGCCGTGGTGCCGCACGCCGACGCTGCGCACGCGGCCGGCCGGGCGGCGCTGCTGGTGCACGCCCTGACCCGCGACCCGGCGTTGCTGTTCGAGGCCACCGAGGACCGCCTGCACCAGACCCAGCGGGCCGCGGCGATGCCGGAGAGCGCGGCGTTGCTCGGGGCCCTGCGCGCCGAGGGGCACGCGGCGGTGGTGTCCGGCGCCGGCCCCACGGTGCTGGTGCTGAGCCCGCTGGAGGACGACGAGCACCTCGGCGACCCGGCCTCGGCAGCCCGGGTGCGGGCCGTGCGGGACCGCACGCCGCCGGGATGGCGCTGCCTGCCGCTGCA
Source organism: Modestobacter lapidis (assembly GCF_054780755.1). Lineage (NCBI taxonomy): Bacteria > Bacillati > Actinomycetota > Actinomycetes > Geodermatophilales > Geodermatophilaceae > Modestobacter > Modestobacter lapidis. The sequence goes on from NZ_BAAGVS010000018.1 coordinate 81,984, forward strand.
GGTCGACGCGGTCGGCGCGATGGTGCGCCCGAGCACCGACGATCACGATGCGGTATCGTTCTAGCCGCCTGGAACGCACCGGTGGCAGACGGTGTTGTGGGCATTGTCGGCCTGTGTCTAGGCTGACGTCGTAGCCGCCTCCGGGCGTGCCTCACGCGGGGCGTTGCAGCCGTGCGATCCGTCGCCGCTCATCCTCGCCTCGCATCCACAGACCCGCGTCCCCGATGGCGCCCGCAGCCCTGACCCTGGGCCGCGTCGTCCGGGCCGGGTCACCTCCTGCGCTGGTAGGCGCAGGTCACCGCAGGGAAGGACCTGTACGTGAGCGAGACCACCGACCTCGTCGACGTCGCGAGCGACGCGACCCCGTCGACCGGGGGAGCTGCCGATGCCGGAGCTGCCCGCTCCCGCCGCCGTGGCAGCGGACTGTCCGGCATGCTGCTGCCCGAGCTGCAGCGACTCGCCGGCGAGCTGGGCATCCCCGGCACGGCGCGCATGCGCAAGAGCGACCTGATCGCGGCCATCTCCGAGCGCCAGGTGAGCGGCACCGCCGGCACCACCGCCCCGTCCGTGCCGACGCCGCGCACCGACCGGGCTCCGGACGCCGGCACCGCGCCGTTGGAGGCACCGGTGAGCGGAGGCGGCAACAGCGCCCCGGTCACCGCCCCGTCCACGGGCACCGACACGCCCGCCGACGCCGCGCCGTCCAAGGGCAGCGCCCGGGCCGACGAGAGCGCCCCGGCGAACGAGAGCGCCCCGGTCAACGGGAGTACCCCGGAGGCCAGCGGGAGTACCCCCGAGGTCGGTGTGCGCCGCCGGCGCACCGCCAGCCGGCCGGCCGGCGCGCCCGCCGCCGCCCCCACCGACGCAGCTGCCGCCGACACCGCCCCGGCGGCCCCGGCGGCAA
>NZ_BAAGVS010000019.1:0-75078 GCF_054780755.1 Modestobacter lapidis
CGGCCACGACGGCGGCCGGATCGTCTGCGAGGGCACCCCCGCCGCCCTCGTCACCGACCGCTCCACGCTCACCGGCGAGCATCTCGCCGCCTACGTCGGCACCTGGCGTGCGCGGGCAGCGTGCTGCCGCCCAGCCACACGACGAGGGGCGAGGTCCGGCTGGACCTCGCCCCTCATCGTGCACCGCGACCGGATCAGGTCAGGGCGCGTGCCATCCCAACGGCGGGGTCGTGGGCGGCAGCTCCCGGTGCTGGGTGGCCTGCTCGTAGTCCTGCCCGGCCGCCAGGAGCAGCGGCTCGTCGAAGGGCCGGGCGAAGAACTCGACGCCCACGGGCACCCCGAGCGGGGCGGTCGCCGAGGGTGCGCTGAAACCACCCGGCACCGTGAGGGCCGGGAAGCCGGTGAGCGCGGCGAGGATCCCGTTGCGGTCGCGCTGCGCCTGCTCCTCGACCGGCTCCACGAGGCGGCTCTGCATCGGGTAGAAGAGCAGGTCGAGGCCCTCGTCGTCCATGATCTGCAGGACGCGCTCACGGAGTTCGGCGATACGCACCAGCCGCTGCGCGTACTCCTGGTCGGCCCGCCCGTCACCCGTCTCGTCCGCCGCGGTCAGGGCCGATTCGACCGAGGGGTGCGGAACGCCACTGGCCCGGATGTCCTCGAGCGTGTCCACCGGCGCGTCCGTCGCCGCGAGGTAGGACTCCAGCAGCGGCTCCATCTCGAACCGTTGCACGTCGTGCTCGGACGCGAGCTGCCCCGCGGTGCTGCCGATGCTCACGTCGACCACCTCGGCACCGAGGTCGGTGAGGTCCTGCCGGGCCCGCGCCACGACCTCGTTGACCGGCTCGTACACCTCGCCGTCGAGCAGGAAGTCGGTGACGACCCCGATCCGGGCTCCGGCGAGCCCCTCGCCGTCGAGCGCCGCGACGTAGTCGGGCAGCTCCCGACCGGTGAGGACGTCGGTCGCCGAGTCCCGCGGGTCGTACCCGGCCATGGCCTGCAGCGCCGCCGCCGCATCCGCCACCGTCCGGGTGATCGGGCCGGCCGCGTCCTGGGTGGAGGAGACCGGGACGATGCCGTCGCGGCTGACGAGGCCGCGGGTGGGGCGCAGCCCCACCAGGTTGTTCGCCGACGCCGGCGACCGGATCGAGTTCACCGTGTCGGTGCCCGTGCCGATGACGGCGAAGCCGGCCGCCACCCCCGCGCCGGTGCCGCCGCTGGACCCGCCGGGCGTCCGGGTGAGGTCGTAGGGGTTGAGCGTCTGGCCGCCGAGGGAGCCGGCCGTGAAGCCGGCGACCGCGAACTCGTGGAGGTTGGCCTTGCCGACGACGACCGCACCGGCCTCCCGGAGTCGGGCGACCGTGGTCGCGTCGTCCTCCGGCTGCATCTCGGCGAGCAGCGCCGACCCGGCGCTCGTCGGCAGATCGCCGGTGTCGTAGTTGTCCTTGAGCAGCACGGGGACGCAGTGCAGCGGCCCGGCGAAGCCGGAACTGCGGTAGTGCGCGTCCAGCCGGGCGGCCTTCCGGACCGCGGAGTCGTTCACCGTGAGCACCGCCCGCAGCTGCGGGCCCTGGTCGTCGTAGGCCTGGATGCGGTCCAGCGACTCCTGCACGACCTCCTTGCACGTCGTCGATCCATCGGCGATCGCCGCACGGATCGACGCGACGCTCGCCTCCTCCACCGGGAAGCCTCCCGACGAGGCCGCGGCCGGCACGGCCCCCGCGGTGAGCGCGACCGCCATCCCCACTCCCGCGGCCCCTGCTGCCGCCCGTCCTCGCTGCCGTCCATTCATGCGCCGCACCGTAGCGGCCCCGTTCCGCCGCTTGTGGGATGGGTCACAACCGGGCCGGGGCGGGCCGGCTCACAGTCAGCCCAGCAGTGCCGCCACGGCGATCAACACCGGGCCGTGTTCGGGCCCTCGACCCGGCAGCGCGCTCCCGCGCAGCGACATGCCGTAGGCCAGCAACACCGCCGGAACCGCGAGTCCACCGATCAGCTGCACCGGCTCGCGCAGGACCGCCGGCACCGACCATCCCGTCCCCGAGACGACCAGCCCGGCCACGGAGCCCAGCAGGACGGGATTGCGGAACGGGGCCGACATCCGCGACCACACCGAGGCATCGCGCTGGGGGCCGGTGACGTCCAGCACGGTGAGCGCCGGCGGCACCAGCAGGACGAGCTGGAAGAGCAGGACCGGGGCCACCGCGGTGGCGTCACCGAGCACGTACACCGCGATCGGGATGCCCAGGTTCGCCGCGTTGACCTGGCTGGCTCCCAGCGCCTCGATGGTCGTCCGCCCCACCCCCCACGGGCGGAGCGCACCGATGACCGCGAAGAGGGCAGCCGACAGCAGACCCGTCGCCGACACCACGACCAGGGTGGGGGAGAAGACCGCGGACAGGTCGGCCCCGCCGGGTCTCGAGCATCAGTGCCGGGGTGGCCACGGAGAAGGCGGCGCGGGACAGCACCGATCCGGCCTCCGGTCCGAGGGTCCCGGCCCGGGCCACCAGGTAGCCGACCGCGATGACGGCGCCGATGACGACGAAACCGGCCAGCACCCCGCTCAACGGACGACGGGGGCCGGTGGTCGCCCTACCAGTTTGCCCAGCGCCCGCCGCGGGCGGTATGCGGTCCCGGCCGCTGGTCTCAGCAGCGCCGCGGGAAGGGGAGACCCTGCGGCCATGACGGACAGCCCGTACGCCATCCCGGCCGAGGACCTCGTCGCGAGCGCCCGCATCGAGCGGCGCGACCAGGTGGAGGTGCGCCCCCTGCTGGACGCCGCCGGCAGCGACTGGTCGGCCAGTTCCAGTCGCTCAGCTCGGGTCAGCGAGCCAGGGGTAGCGGGCGGTGTCCTGCCCCGCGTAGTCGGGGTCCAGGTAGATGAAGCACCGCTGGATGAGCCAGTCGCGGATCTCGAACACGTCGCACCACCGGCCCGCACCCCATTCCGGGACGCCGGCCCGCCACGGACCGTCCTGGTGCTCCCCGTGGCTGGTGCCCTCGGCCACGACGAGGTCGGAGCCGGAGAAGATCCAGGTGAACTCGGAGTAGTGGTGCTGGATCGACTCGAGCGTGCCGGCGATGTCCCCGAACATCTGGCCGATCTGCTCCTTGCCGGTGGCCAGGCCCCACTTGGGGAAGGCGACCTGGGCGTCGTCGGCGAACAGGTCGAGGATGCTGCCGCCGGTCGAGGTGACCCCGCCGTTGTCGAACGCCTTGAGGTACTCCAGCGCCACGGACTTGCGCTGCTCGTCGGTCATGGTCTCGCGGGTCAGGGCCATGGGGTCTCCTGCGTCATCGAAGGGGGAGTCGAAGGGGGAGTCGGGTGGAGGAGGTCGGTGACGGGTCAGGCGGGGGTGGTGGACGGGTCGCGGACCGGCTCCCGGTCGGCGGCCGTGGCGGCGCGGTGGGCGAAGGCGATGATCGGGCCGAGCGTCGCGCCGCCGGCCCAGTACGCCTGCGCGGACGCCGAGGCCACGCAGTTGCCCACCCCGTAGAGGCCGGGGACGGGAGCGCCGATGCTGTCCAGCACCTGACCGTCGGGGCTGGTGCGCGGGCCGCCCTTGGTGTCCAGCGTGCCGGCGGTGATCAGACTGGCGTAGTAGGGGCCGTCCCCGATCGGCCACATGGTCGGGTTGGTGCGGCCGGGCTCGTCCTTGACCGGGCCGTTGAACAGCAGCTGCACCGGCTTCTCGCCGCGGTGGAAGTCCTCGTCGACCCCGCGTGCGGCGAAGCCGTTGAAGCGCTCGATCGTGGCCCGCAGGTTCGGGAGGAAGTCGTCACTCAGCGCGAGGCCGCCGGTGACCGCGGCGTACCGGGCCAGGCGCGCAGCGACGGCGGCGGCCAGCTCCTCCAAGGTCGCGCCGCTGATGACGTGCGAGTCGTCGGCGCCGGGCGGCACTACCTGGCGGCCGTACTCGTCGCTGGCCGAGCAGTCCTGGGTGCGCTGGTCCCAGAGCTGCACCAGCACCAGGTACGGATAGGTGCCGGTCGCGGCGTCGTACCGGCCGAACGTCTGGGCCAGCTCGTTGTACTGGAGCTTCTCGTTCACCACCCGCGAGCCGCGGACGTCGACGAAGACGGTGGAGTCCCCGGCCACCGAGAACATGCCGATCATGCCGGGGTCCCGGGCGACGGCCCGCTCCAGCGGGACGGGGCACATCCAGGCGTTGTTCATGTTGCGCAGCTGGGCGCCGACCGGGCCGGCGATGGCGAGGAAGTCGCCCTCGTTGGTGACCGCCGCGCAGCCGCCGGCGACGGAGGGCGGCAGGAAGTTCCGCCGCAGGTCCGGGTCGTGGGTGAAGCCGCCGCTGGCGAAGACCACGGCCTTGCGGGCGGCCACCCGGACGGTGCGCCCGTCGATGGTGGTGGCCTCCACCCCGACGACGGCGCCGTCGTCGACGACCAGCCGCTGCACCCGGTGCCCGGTGCGCACCCCGACGCCGTCCCGCTCCGCTGCGGCGGCCATCGCGGCCACGCCCACCGCGCCGCCGTCCGACATCGACTCCCGTGCGCCCGCGGGCACCAGCACGCGACCCTTCGGCGCCTTGTCCTCCGGCAGCTCCGACCAGTAGTCGACGACGTCGGGGCAGTGCCGGTACCTCAGCGCCCCGCGCTCGGCGAGCAATTCGGCGGCCGGTGAGGCGCTCTCGTAGATGGCCCGGCACATCGCGTGCTCCCACTCCGACAGCCCGAAGGTCGGCGAGGAGGGGTCGTAGCCGGCCGGGCGCGCGAGCCGGGCGACGTAGCGCAGGTAGTCCTGCTCGTCGTCGACCAGCCCGGCCGCGCGCATCGGTTCGTTGTTGGGCACCCAGTACCAGAACGCGGCCTTCGCGGCCGTGCCGCCGAGCTGTGGCGCCTTCTCCAGCAGCAGCACCTCGTTGCCGAGCCACCGGCTGAACAGGGCGGTCGGCAGGCCGCCGCCACCGCCGCCGACCACCACGACGTCGGCGCTGAGGTCGGCGGGGCGGTCGGCGGGGACGGGCGCCGCGGACTCGCGGGCGGGCACGGGAGAGGGGGCTGGCATCGGGACCTCGCTGTCCGTCAGGTGCGGGGCGGGCACCGCGGCGGCCGCGGTGTCCGGTCCTGACCTTGGCACGGACCGGCACCCGGTGTGAAGCACGTCACCGACCGGGTAGGCAGCGGCCATGACCATGACCATGACCGAGACCACGACCGGGCCCGGAGAGCACCGTCGCGTCGCCGTCGTCACCGGGTCGGAGTCGGGCATCGGCCGGGCCACCGCCGTGGCCCTGGCCGAGCAGGGCTGCGACATCGGCGTCACCTGGTACCGCGACCGGGGCGACGGGGAGGCGACCGCGGAGCTGGTCCGCCGGGCCGGGCGGCGGGCCGAGCTGCGGCACCTCGACCTGACCGCGCTGCCCGGCGCCGCCGCTGTCGTCGACGAGCTCGCCGACGCGCTCGCCGGGCTCGACGTCCTGGTCAACTGCGCCGGCACCGGGCACCTGTCCACGGTGCTCGAGACCGACTACGACACCTGGCGCACCGTGCTGACCACCGACCTCGACGGGGCGTTCCTCTGCCTGCAGCGGGCCGCGCGGCGGATGGTCGCCGCCGGCCGCGGCGGCCGGATCGTCAACGTCACCAGCGTGCACGAGCACCAGCCGCGGGTCGGCAACGCCGCCTACAGCGCGGCCAAGGCCGGCCTCGGCCTGCTCACCAGGGTGGCCGCGCTGGAACTCGGGGAGCACGGCATCACGGTCAACGCGGTCGCTCCCGGTGAGATCGCCACCGCGATGACCGGCCAGGAGGACGAGGACCCCACCGCGGCCGGGCACGAGCGCCCCGGCGTCCCGCTCGGCCGGCCCGGGAACGCGCGTGAGGTGGCCGCCGTCATCGCCTTCCTCGCCTCGCCGGCGGCGAGCTACGTCACCGGGGCGTCCTGGCCGGTGGACGGGGGGATGATGCAGATGGGCCCGCAGGCCGGGTCGCACCTGACCAGTGACGAGTGGCGCCGCCCCTGAGCCCGGCCCGACCGTGCCGGGTCACCCGAGCAGCGCCGCAACGACGAACAGCACCGGCACGGACAGCACCGTGCTGAGCGTGATGGTCTCCCGGGCGAGGTCCACGCCGGTCCGGTAGGTCACGGCGAAGACGAGCAGGTTCTGCGCCGCCGGCAGGGCCGACAGCACCACGACGACCAGCAACCCGTCGCGGTCCAGGCCCAGCCCGGTGCCCAGCAGCCAGGCCGCCGTCGGGGCCAGCAGCAGCTTGAGCGCCACCGCCAGCAGCACCGGACCCCGGTCGGGCCCCCGGCCGGGCCATGGGCTGCCCCGCAGCGACATGCCGTACGCCAGCAGGACCGCCGGCACCGCGAGCCCGCCGATCACCCCGACCGGGTCCAGCAGCAAGGGCGGCAGCGACCAGCCTGTCCCGGAGACGACCAGCCCCGCGACCGAGCCCACCAGCACGGGGTTGCGGAACGGCGTCCACACTCGCGACCACCTCGTACCCGTGCCGTCCGCCACGGTCACGTCCAGCACGGTGAGCGCCACGGGAACCAGCAGGACCAGCTGGAAGAGCAGCACCGGGGCGACCGCGCCGGCATCGCCCAGCACGTAGACGGCGATCGGGATGCCCAGGTTCGCCGCGTTCACCTGGCTGGCGCCGAGGGCCCCGATGGTCGTCGTCCCCACGCCCCAGCGGCGGACCGCACCGACCGCGGCGAACAGCGCTGCCGACAGCAGTGCCGCGCCGGAGATGACGACCAGCGTGCGGGAGAACACCACGGATAGGTCGGCCGCGGCGAGCGTCGTGAACAGCAGCGCGGGAGTCGCCACGGAGAACGCCACCCGGGACAGCACCGCCGGGGCGTGCGGCCCGAGCGTGCCGCTCCGGGCGAGCAGGTAGCCGACCGCGATCACGGCCCCGATGACGGAGAACCCCGACAGGACACCGCTCACCGGGCGGCCGGCCGGCCGGCCTCCGGACGGGCGGCGGTGTCGCGGCACTGGCTGGTCATCACGATGCACAGGATGACGACCGCCCCACCGGGCAGGTCGTCGGGTCACCGGCCGACACCGCGGTTCACCTGCACCCGCGGGACCGGCGACGCCGGTCTTCCTCCGGGCGGGGGTCCGGGCCGCCGCTACGAGGTCCGCCGACCCGGCACACTGACCGGATGACCGAGAGCCCGGCCCCGTCGACCGCTGCCGCGGCGTGCGCCGTCCCGGACGTCCGGGACGGCACCGTGCTGGTGCCCGGTGAGACGTGCTGGCGCATCGAGCGGGCGGACGAGTACGTCGTGTTCGTCGACGCCGCCGACTACTTCGCCGTCCTCAAGCAGGCGGTGCTGCGTGCCCGGCGACGGGTGCTGTTCATCGGCTGGGACTTCGAGCCGCGCATCCGGCTGGACCCGCGGAGCCCCGGCCGGGCCCGGGACGACCGCCTCGGGCGGATCCTGGAGGCGGCGGTGCGGGGCAACCCGGACCTGGAGATCGGTGTCCTGCAGTGGGGCATGGGGATGCTGGAGTCGCTGCGGCGCGGCTTGGTGCCCGTCGTGCTGCTCCGTCGCCGGGCACCCGACCGGCTCCGCTTCGCCGCCGACCACCACCACCCGCTCGGCGCCGCCCACCACCAGAAGATCGTGGTGATCGACGACTGCCTGGCCTTCGCCGGCGGCATCGACGTGACCGCCGACCGGTGGGACACCTCCGACCACCTCGACTGGCACCGGCACCGGCACCGGCCCACGTCCCGGCGGTCGACCGGCCCCTGGCACGACGTGACCACGCTGGTCTCCGGTCCCGCGGCCCGCGCCCTGGGCGACCTGGCCCGCGAACGGTGGGAGAGCGGCACCGGGAACCGGCTGGAACCGGTCGCGGACCAGCAGGCGTGCTGGCCCGACGGGGTGCAGCCGCTGCTGACCGACGTGGACGTCGCCATCTCCCGCACCCGTCCCCGGCACGGCGGCACGGAGCTCGTGCACGAGATCGAGCTGCTGTGGCTGGCGGCCATCGCCGGCGCCCGGGAGACCGTCTACATCGAGGCGCAGTACTTCGCCAACCGCCGGGTCGCCGAGGCGATCGCCGAGCGCCTGGGCGAGGCGGACGGTCCGGAGTTCGTGGTGGTGAACCCGGAGGCGGCCGACGGCTGGCTGGAGGAGAAGGCGATGGGCACCGCCCGGGCGCGGCTGCTCGGCCTGGTCCGGCGGGCCGACGTGCACGACCGTTTCCGGGTCTACGTGCCGGTGACCGACGGCGGCCGGCCGGTGTACGTGCACGCCAAGGTGCTGGTGGTCGACGACCGGATGCTGCGGATCGGCAGCTCCAACCTCAACAACCGCTCCATGGGCCTGGACACCGAATGCGACGTGACGGTGGAGGTCCGGCCGGACGACGCCCGCCGGGACGAGCTGGCCGCGGTCGTCCTCGGGATGCGGCACCGGTTGCTCGGGGAGCACCTCGGCGTCGATCCCGGCGCGGTGGCCGACGCGGTCGCGGCCCACGACGGGTCCCTCGTCCGCGCGGTGGACAGCCTGCTCCGGCCGGCGGGGCGGTCGCTGCGGCCGTTCCAGCCGCCCGAGCAGGGCGTCGTCGATCGCGCCCTGTCCGCGACCGAGCTGCTCGACGCCGAGCGCACCCCCGACCGGTGGAGCCGCGTCCGGCGGACGTTCCTGCGCCGCTCCCGTCGCCGGCGGCGCTGACCGGGGCGCCGACCGCGTCAGCCGCAGGACGGGCCGTCGTCCTCCGGTCGGACGACCGGCTCGGCCGGCGGCGTCGTGGACGCCACCGCCGGCAGGTCCGCGCCCGCCGTCCGGCCGAACTCCTGGGTGGCCCAGACCGAGCCGTCGTCGGCGCAGACCACGCCCACACCCAGCCGGTCCCAACCGGGGTTGAGCACGTTGACCCGGTGGGAGTCGGACCGCATCCAGCCGGCGTGGATCGTCCCGGCCGGCACCGGCCCGGTGGCCCGGAAGATGTTCTCGCCCATCGCGCGGAAGCCGGCCAGCTCTTCCCGCCGGAGGACCTGGCCGATGTCCTGGTGCTCGAACGTGCCGGTGGCGGCCATCTCGGCGCTCCACTCCCGGGCGACGCCGGCCAGCGCGTCGTTCCACGACACCGGGGCGAGCCCGCGCGCCTCCCGCTCGTCGTTCACCCGGTCGAACACCGCCCGTGCGATCTGCTCCTCGGCGGGGGCGGACTCCCCGCCGGCCGGCGCGGACTGGGGGGCCGGTGCGCTGCCCCGGGGCGACCCGCTGAGATCGACCGCGCAGCCGCTCGCCAGCGCGAGGACGGCGAGCAGGACCAGCAGCGCGCGGTACCGGAGCATGCCGGGGGATACCCGCGATCCGGTCGTGCAGCCGCGTGGCGCGGGATCGCGACCGACCCGTGACCCGAGCCGGCGCGGAGACCGGGGAAGGGCTTCCCCGGCCGCTGGGGGCGGCACCATGGCGGCATGGACCTCGCCGACATCGCCGACGGGCTCTACGCCGTCCCGCCGGAGGACTTCGTCGCCGAGCGGACCGCGGCCCGCGACCGGGCCAGGGCGGCGGGGGACAAGGCGCTGGCCGCGGAGATCGCCGGATTGCCCAAGCCGTCGACGGCGGCATGGGTGTGCAACCTGCTGGCCCGCCGGCAGCACGGGGAGATCGCCCAGCTGGTCGAGCTCGGCGGACTCATGCGCACCGCGCAGGCCACCCTCTCCGGTGACCAGCTGAAGGAGCTGGGCAAGCAGCGTGCCCAGGTGATCGCGGCGCTCACCCGGCAGGCCCGGGCACTGGCCGCGGCGGAGGGGCACCCGGTGAGCAGTGCGATCGCCGAACAGGTGCAGGGCACGCTGCGCGCCGCGGTGGCCGACACCGACGCCGGGGCCGCGCTGCTGGGCGGGCAGCTGACCGCCGCACTGACCTACAGCGGGCTCGGTCCGGTCGACCTCAGCGGCGCGGTGGCCCGCGCGAGGACGTCCGCGACGCCGCCGACGAAGGCACCGGGGAAGGCGCCCGCGAACGCGCCGGCGACGGGTACGGCCGGCAGGGACGGCGACCGGGCGGCCCGGGAGCAGCGCCGCAAGGAGGCCGAGGAGCGGGCCCGCCGGGAGGCCGAGGAGGCCCGCCGGCGCGAGCTGGCCCAGGCCGAGCAGGACGCCGAGGAGGCCGCCGCCGTCGCTCGGGACACCGCCGCCGCCGCCGAGGCCGCCGACCAGCGCGTCGCGGACACCACGGCGCGGCGGGAGGAGCTGCAGGCGCGGGTCGCCGAGCTGCAGCAGGAGCTGCGCCGCACCGAGCAGCGGGTCACCACCGCCGGTGCCGACCTGCAGGAGGCCGAGCACCGCCGGGATGCCGCCATCCGCCGGGCACGGACCGCGGCGGCCATCCGCGACCGGTCGCAGCAGCGGCTGGAGCGGCTGCGCGGCCCGGCGCCGGAGGGATGAGGACTCAGCCGGTGCCCGGACCGCGGGCGGCGCGACGGCGGTGCTTGTCCAGGTAGAGGGCGGCGTCGGCGCGGGCCAGCAGGGCGGGCAGCGTGTCGCCGTCCCCAGCGGTCGCCGTCCCCACCGACCAGGTGGCCGGGGCGCCGCCGGTCAGCCGGTCGAGCACCTCGACGGCGCCGACCGCGTCGGTGGCCGGGAGGCACAGCACGAACTCGTCGCCGCCGTGCCGGCCGAGCAGGTCGGAGGCGCGCAGCCGTGCCGACCACTGGGCGGTGAGCCGGCGCAGCAGGTCGTCCCCGGCGCCGTGCCCCTCCCGGTCGTTGACCTGCTTGAACCCGTCCAGGTCGAGCACCGCGATGGTCAGCGGCTCCCCGCCGCGGCTGGCCCGGGCCAGGCTGCGGGTGGCCTCGGCCTCCCAGGCCCGCCGGTTGGCCAGCCCGGTCAGCGGGTCGGTGGACGCCGCGGTCCGCAGCCGCGCGCTGAGCCGGCCCTGGGCCTCGGTGAGGATGCCGGCGGCCAGGACGGCGATCACCCCGGGCAGCGCGAAGCCACTGGGTTCCGCCGCGACCGCGCCGGCGCCGGCCAGGCCGACGACGAGTGCGGCGTGCATCCGGGCGGCGGTGAGAGAGAAGAAGTGCGCGGCGTACAGGCCCACCGCGATGACCACCGGGCCGAGGCCGACGATGCCGACCGCGGTGCCCGACCGCCAGGCCAGGACACCGGTGCACGCGGACAGCAGCCCCAGCGCCACGTGCGTCGCGGCGGGCACGCGAGGGCCGATGGCCCACAGCACCGCCGCGACGGTCAGCCCGGTGCCGGCGAGCAGCCAGGCCAGCCGCACCGGCGTCGCCTCCGACATCGGCCACACCGCGCTGACCCCGCACAGCGCCCCGGCCAGCGCGTGCAGCAGCACCAGCAGTGCCACCTGCGGTGACCTGCCCCCGAACGTTCCCGTCGTCTCCATGTCAGGTCCGCCATCGGCAGGTCGGCCACCCGGCTGGAGCCGGGCTACCGTCGACGGGTGAGTAACGCGGACCTGCACTTCTACTTCGACCCCGTCTGCCCCTTCGCCTGGCTGACCAGCAAGTGGGTGCGCTTGGTGGCCGCGCAGCGGGACATGGCCGTCGAGTGGCGGTTCATCTCGCTGCGGCTGCTCAACGCCTCGGTCGACTACGACGCCCAGTTCCCACCCGGCTACGAGGCCGGCCACACCGCCGGCCTGCGGCTGCTGCGGGTGGCCGCCCGCACCCGGGCCGAGCACGGGCACGCGGCCGTCGCCGACCTGTACGCGGCGCTGGGGGCGCGGGTGTTCGAGTCCGGGCCCGCCGACGGCGACGGCGGCCGGCGCGGCACCCGGGAGTTCGTCGAGCCCGCCCTGACCGCCGCCGGCCTGCCGACCGGGCTGGCCGCGGCGCTGGCGGAGACGTCCTGGGACGCCCAGGTCCAGGCGGAGACCGACGAGGCGCTGGCGCTGACCGGCAAGGACGTCGGCACCCCGATCCTGCACTTCCGGCCACCGGCCGGCACCGCCTTCTTCGGCCCGGTGATCAGCCGGCTCCCGGACGCCGACCAGGCGGTCGAGTTGTGGGACCACGTCGTCGGGCTGGCCGCCTTCCCCGGGTTCGCCGAGCTCAAGCGCAGCCTCCGCGAGCGCCCGCAGCTGCCCTCCTTCGGTGTGCCCACCGGGGACGTCGGCGTCTCGGAGGACTGGCACGGGGGCAGTCGGCGCCAGCACCGGTAGCGGAGCCGACCGGGACGACGGATCCGGCGGGCATATCCTGGCCCCAGTGGTTGATCACTCAACGAGGAGACGAGGGGCACAGATGGCACTGCTCGAGGACGGCGCGTGGCGCGGCAAGGTGTGGACCGGGGCGTGGACCGACGGCAGCGGCGGCACCTACGCCGCGGTCGAGCCGGCAACGGGGGAGGAGCTCGGCGAGGTCGGCAACGCCACCCCGGCCGACGTGGAGAAGGCCGCCGCGCGGGCGGTGGACGCCCAGCGTTCCTGGGCCGCCCTCCCGTTCGAGCAGCGGGCCGCGGTGCTGCGCCGCGCCGGCGACCTGCTGACCGCGAACTCCGCGGAGATCAAGACCTGGCTGGCCCGCGAGACCGGCGCCATCCAGCCCTTCGGCGACTTCCAGGTGCACACCAGCGCCCAGGAGTGCTACGAGGCCTCCGCGCTGCCCAGCCACCCCTACGGTGAGCTGCTCCGCAGCGGTGCGCCCCGGCTGTCCTTCGCCCGGCGGGTGCCGGTCGGCGTGGTCGGCGTCATCGCCCCCTTCAACGTGCCGACCATCCTGGCCATCCGGGCCATCGCCCCGGCGCTGGCGCTGGGCAACGCGGTCATCCTCAAGCCCGACCCGCGCACCGCGGTGTCCGGTGGTGCGATGTTCGCCCGCATCTTCGAGGAGGCCGGCGTGCCGGCCGGGGTGTTCCAGGTGCTGCCCGGCGGCGCCGACGTCGGCGAGGCGCTGGTGGTCGAGCCCGCCGTGCGGGTCATCGCCTTCACCGGTTCCACCAAGGCCGGGCGCGCCGTCGGCGCGCTGGCCGGCCAGCACCTCAAGCGGGCGCACCTCGAGCTCGGCGGCAACTCCGCGCTGATCGTGATGGACGACGTCGACGTCGCCGCCGCTGCCTCGGTCGGCGCCTACGGCACGTTCGCCCACCAGGGACAGATCTGCATGGCGACCAGCCGGCACCTGGTGCACTCCTCGATCGCCGAGGAGTACACCGCCGTGCTGACCGCCAAGGTGGAGAACCTGCCGGTCGGTGACACCTTCCGCGACCAGGTGGCGCTCGGCCCGATCATCGACGCCAACCAGCGCGACCGGGTGCACGGGCTGGTCACCTCCAGTGTCGAGCAGGGGGCCACGCTGCGCACCGGGGGCACCTACGAGGGGCTGTTCTACCGGCCGACCGTGCTCGGCGACGTGCCGGTCGACGCCCCGGCCTACCAGCAGGAGATCTTCGGCCCGGTCGCCCCGGTGACCCCGTTCTCCTCCCTCGAGGAGGTCGTCGGCCTGGCGTCCGGCACGGAGTACGGCCTGTCGCTGGGCATCCTGACCCGCGACGTCTACGCCGGCCTGGAGCTGGCCGAGAGGATCCCGGCCGGCCTGGTGCACATCAACGACCAGACGGTCAACGACGAGGCGGTCGCCCCCTTCGGTGGCGTCGGCGCCTCGGGCACCGGGTCCCGGCACGGTGGCGCGCAGGCGAACATCGAGGCGTTCACCGAGACCCAGTGGGTGACGCTGCGCGGCGACCTGCCGGCCTACCCGTTCTGACCCCCGGCACGACGACGGCCCGGTCCCCGCAACGCGGAGGCCGGGCCGGTGTCGTGCGGCAGCTGGCGCACGACACCAGGAACGGCAGTGCCGCGCCCGGCGACTCTTCCCTCAGTCCGCCTCGGCGGTGTGCTCACCGCGGACGAGGAGCCTGTCGCGGAGGAAGCCGCTGACTGCGGCCAGACTCGCAGGCTCCTCGAAGGCGGCGTCCTCGTGGTTGGCCCCGTGCAGCAGCCACAGGGCCGTGTCGACGCCGTGCGTGCGAAGAGCGTGGAAGAGCCGCCGGCTGTGCTCCGCCGGGATGAGCCCGTCGCGGTCCCCGTGCATGAGCAGGAAGGGGGGTGCCCCCGGGTGGACGTGACTCACCGGACTGGCCGCGCGTGCCTCGTCGGGAACGTCCTCCGCCGCGTCGGCGCCCAGCAGCCGGGCCTCGAATGACGGCTGCACCGGGGGGCCGGTCACGAAGGGGGGAGGAGGTCCCTCGGGCACGTCATTCGCCATCTGCAGCAGGTCCGAGGGGGCGAACCAGCACACGGCGGCCTGCACGGAGGAGTTCCCGAGGTCGGCGTCCCGTCCGTCGGAGGTGAGGGCCAGCAGCGACGCGAGATGGCCGCCGGCCGACGCTCCCCAGACGCCCATCCGGCCCGCGTCGACGCCGTACTCGTGGCCGTGCGCTCGCAGCCATCTGACCGCCGCCCGCGCGTCCTGGAGCGGAGCCGGGAAGGTGGCCTGCTCGCTGAGCCGGTACTGGACCGCGGCCACCGCGACCCCGTTGCCGGCCACCGGGACGAGGCGCTCGGCGGCCCGGTCGGCCCGCGACCCGCGCATCCAACCGCCTCCGTGCAGCCACACACAGAGGGGAGCCGGAGGGCCGTCGGGGACGTACAGGTCCAGCCGGAGGTCGTGCCCATCCGCGACGGAGTAGACGAGGTCCCGGCGCACGCGTGGACCATCCGCCCGCGCCTCCCCGCGCGCGGGGCGCTGCGTCGTGGTCACCATGGGGGGATCCCCAAAGTGGCGTCCGCGACACCGGGTCCGGTCATGTCTGTCCTCACTGAGGTCACGGGCTCCTCGGGTGCCCTGGGTCGAATCGGGAACGGGCCGCTCGCCGGGTGTGGCTCCCGGACGTGGCGTCAGCTGAAGGCGAGGCCGCCGTCCACGATCAGGGTCTGGCCGGTGATGAAGCCGCTCCCCCGTGAGCAGAGGAAGGAGACCGCAGGGCAGAGGTCGCTGGGTTCCATCCGTCGCGGTACCGCACGACGTCCCGCGGAGGCCGCGAGGTAGTCGTCGTCGTTCATGTCGCGCGTGGCCTCGGTCTCGACGAGCCCGGGAGCGATGGCGTTGACGGTGATGCCGTCCCGGCCGACCTCGCGCGCCACGCTGCGGGTCAGCGCGATGACCGCGCCCTTGGAGGCGGTGTAGTGCGCGAAGTAGGGCACACCCATGTGCACCGTGGACGAGGCGATGTTGACCATGCGGCCGCGGCCCTGCCGCTTCATGACAGGGTGCACGGCTCGCATCCCCAGCCAGACGCCACGCGTGTTCACCGCCATCACCCTGTCCCACTCAGCGACGGTGATGTCCGTGAACGGCCGCTTCGACCCCAGGCCCTGGTAGATCGCTGCGTTATTGATCAGGGCGTCGATTCGTCCGTGGCGGTCCAGGGCCGCGCCCACCAGCTGGGCCCAGGACGCCTCGTCGCTCACATCGGCGTGCACGTGCGTGACGTCCAGGCCGTCGGTCGTCCATCCCGCCCGGGCGACGTCCGCCGTGACGACGGCCGCGCCTGCTGCGGCGAGATGCCGGCTCACCTCGGCGCCGATCCCCTGGGCGCCACCGGTCACCACGACGACCGTTCCCGGTTCGACGTCGCTCGCCTGCCACTGGGGTCGCTCCACCTGTGCTCCTCCCGCCTCCGCCGGCCCGGTCCGGCGCTCGTGGCGGTCGTCCGGGCCGGCCGGCATCCCGACGGGGGTCACTGCTCGGGCAGGAGCGCGTCCAGGTCGGCGGGGGACTCGAGGATCCCGTAGCGCGACCCGACCTCGGACATGTACTCCAGGGACGCCCGATCCAGTTCCCGTGGCCAGCCCGCCAGCGTGATCGCCTCGGCCAGTTCCGGGGTGAGCTCCGTGTAGCTCCCGAGGATGCGCCGCGCCTCGTCGGGGTTGTCGGTCGCGTAGGCGAAGGACTCCTGCAGGCCCTCGACGAAGGCTTCCACCAGCTCCGGGTCGGACTGCGCGAGTTCCGTCGTCGTGAAGTAGGCGCCGATGAGCAAGGGCTCGTCCTGTACCTCGGCGAAGACGTTGGAGAGGCAGCGCGCTCCCTGCTGGAGCGCGATCGTCTTGAACGGTTCGACCGCCACGCCGGCGTCCACCTGTCGGTTCGCGATGACCTGCGGCACGTCGGGATGCGCAATCTCCACGAACTGAATGCTCGATGAGTCGGCGCCCGCCCCATCCACGAGGTCGCGGATGACCGCCACGTTGATGTTGTTCAGCGTGTTGGTGCTGACCCGGGCTCCGGCCAGGTCAGTCACGGACTGCAGGGAACTGTCCGCGGGCACGATCACACAGGCGAAGTCTTCTGCAGGGTCGCCGGTCGATGCGTTCCCGGGGGCGACGACCTGGATCGGCAGCCCGGCCTCCTGCCCCACCAGTAGGGAAAGCGTGTTGCTGAACGCGAAATCCATCTGCCCGCTCACCACGGCAGGCACGAGTGCGGCGCCGCCCTGGCCGCTCACCAGCTCCAGCTCCAGCCCGCGATCAGAGAAGAAGCCCTGTTCGACGCCGAGGTACAGGGGGGCGACGTCGGCGATCGGGATGACACCGACGGTCACCTGGCGGGGCGCGTCGCTCGAGCCGGCGCCCGTGGTCCCGCCGTCGGCACCTCCGCCGCACGCTGTGAGCAACACCGAGCAGGACAACAGGACGGTCAGGCGCAGGCGGGACATGGAGAGCCTCTCGACGTTGGGGGGATCGCATGGGCGGGTGTAGGGAAGCAGTGCTGGCCGGTCGCGCGGCCGAGGCCGCGACCGACCCGGTCGGTCGGTCGGTCGTCAGACGCTGGGGGGTGGACCGACGGCAGACGACGTGAGTCCGGCGCGGGGCGAGGTCGCCGACAGGACGGCGGGTACCACCTCGTCGCGGAACAGGCGCACGGAGGCGAGGACCGCCTCGACATCGAGTGAGCCCCAGGCGAAGGCGCCGGCGAGGTAGTTGATCTCGCCGACCGTCACGGCCTCGGTCACCTGGGCGGCGACGGTCTCCGGCGAGCCGACGAAGAGCTTGCGCTCGGCGACCAGTTGGTCGAAGTCCAGCGGGCCGGTGAACCGGTCGCTGCCGTGGAGCCGCCAGAGGTGGGTGAAGCTGGCGTAGTGGTCCTCGAACGCCGGCCGGGCGAGTGCGGTGGCCTCCTCGTCGGTCGCCGCCACGACCACGTGCCGGAGCAGGCCGAAGCGCGGCGTCCGCCCGGGCAGGCTGTAGCGGACGCTGCCACGAGCTGCCGACTCATGGAAGTGGGAGAAGAAGATCCGGCTCTGCTCGCGGATCACCTGGAGGGGTGGGGACACGAACCCGAACCCGAAGAGCACGTTGTACCCCTCGTCGCCCAGTCGCGGGATCGAGGCGGCGTTCGACGACGGGTACCACAGCGGGGGGTGGGGCCGCTGGTACACGGGCACGTGCAGCTCGATCTCCTCGCCGGACGGGCCCTCGGCCCCCGGGCGCCGGAACCGTCCGGTCTCCAGGGCCTCGACGATGGCCGGGAACAGCGTCTCGAACTGTTCGGCGGTCTGTGGCGGGGTCAGCCCGTACATCGCCGCCTCGATGGGGGAGGAGCCCTTCCCCACGCCGACGTCGAGCCGGCCGTGGCTGAGTTGGTCGAGCATGCAGATCTCCTGCACCAGCCGGAGCGGGTCGTACAGCGGCACGATGAAGGTCGTGGGAGCCAGCCGGATCCGCTCGGTCTCCCGCGCCGCAGCGGCGATGAACACCGAGGGAGAAGGTGCCAGGCCCAGCGGCGTGCCGTGGTGCTCGGCGATGTGATAGGTGCTGAACCCGCCTCGGTCGGCCTCGGCCAGGATGCGGAGCCGGGCCTCGTAGACCTCGGCGGTCGACAGGCCCGGAGCGGCATCGATCCAGTCGAACAGGCCGAACTCGAGGTCGGGTGCGGGATCCTGCTCGGCCGGCTGTGCGCACATCATCGTTGTCCCTCTGGGTTCAGGGTCGGGTGGTTAGCTCGGTTCCGGCTGCTGGTGGGCGGCGGTCAGGCACCCGCCGGGCGGACCGGCGCGGCCGAGCGTGGAAGACGGGCCGGACACGGGCGTGGCTCTGGCGAGCACGGACGGTCAGGCCGCGTACGAGCGGTGTGCGGCATCACAGGGGTGTGACGTGCCTCATTAAGCCGCAGGCAAGTTCGTACGTTAAGAAATCTTTCAGGCGAGCGCAAGGGCTCACTCCGCCGCGATGAACTCCTCGAGGAGCTGGAGGAACACCGTCGTCTTCTCCGGGGGGAGCCGGGCCTCGAAGGCCTGGCGGAGCTGCTCGACGCGGGGCTCGATCTCGGCGCGCAGGGCCAGGCCGGCGTCGGTGAGCCGGAGCTCGAAGCGGCGTCCGTCCTGGGTGGACCGCTCCATGGTCAGGTAGCCGGCCGCCTTCAACCTGTGGACGACGGCGTGCGTGCTCGCCGGGTCGAGGGCGATCAACCGGGCGATGCTTGCCTGGTCGAGCGGTTCGTGACGGGCGAGCGTCGACAGCACGGCGTACTGCACGGAGGACACCGAGCCCGCGACGTAGCGGGTCCACATCTCGGTGTGCACCTGGCTGGCCCGTCGGATCAGGTGGCCCGGGAGGTGGGCGAGGTGCGGTGCGACGTCCGGACAGGAGGTGTCTGCGCTCGTCGCCACGGGGCCAGTCTATGGATTGGGGGGACTGTTGTCCGACTCGCGGAGGACGTCGAGGTGCGGGTTGTCCGCGAGGCGGCTCGGTCGTTGCCGTCACTCACGGCGGCGCGCAGGCCACCATCGAGGCGTTCACCGAGACCCAGTGGGTGACGCTGCGCGGCGACCTGCCGGCCTATCCGTTCTGATCCCCGGCTGACACGGCACCGGCCCGGCCCCCGCGCTGCGGGGGCCGGGCCGGTGCCGTCCGTGCCGGGGTCAGGCGGACCTGCGTCCCGTCATGTCGACGCGGTCGCCGATCCGGCGTCGTCCGCCGGTCTTGGAGGCCTCGAAGTCGGGGCCGAGCTCCTCCAGCGCCAGCCGGCCGTAGACCTGCTGCTGGGTGGCGGCCCGCTCGGAGCGGCCGCGGCCCAGGAAGCTGACCATCCAGTGCAGCACCGTGGTGACCCGGCTGCGGAAGCCGACGATGTAGGCCAGGTGCACGACCAGCCACATCATCCAGGCGAGGAAGCCGCTGAGCTTCAGCTTGCCGACCTGGGCGACCGCGGAGAACCGCGAGATCGTCGCCATGCTGCCCTTGTCGTGGTAGTGGAACTCCGGCGCCGTCGGCCGGCCGGCGAGCCGCGCCGTGATGGCGTCGGCGGCGAAGCGGCCGCCCTGGATGGCGACCTGCGCGACGCCGGGGAGCCGGTTCAGGCTGATCATGTCGCCGACGACGTGCACCTCGGGGTGGCCGGGCAGCGTCAGGTCGGACTGGACGGTGATCCGGCCGGCCCGGTCGACCGCGGCGCCGGACTGCTCACCCAGCTGCCTGCCCAGCGGGCTGGCCTGCACGCCGGCCGCCCAGATCTTGGTGGCGGCGCGGATGCGGCGCTCCTGCCCGTCGGCGTCCTTGACCACGATGCCCTCGGCGTCGACGTCGGTCACCATCGCGCCCAGCTGGACCTCGATGCCGATCTCGTTGAGCCGCGTGTGCGCCTTCTTGCCCAGGTCGCCGAAGGGCGGCAGCACCTGGTCAGCGGCGTCCAGCAGGATCACCCGGGCCGAGCTCGGGTCGATCCGGGTGAAGTCGCGGTGCAGGGTGCGGCGGGCCAGCTCGGCGATCTGGCCGGCCATCTCCACCCCGGTCGGGCCGGCGCCGACGACCACGAAGGTGAGCAGCCGGTCGATCTCGGCCGGGTCGGTGGCGAGCTCGGCCAGCTCGAACGCGCCGAAGATCCGCCCGCGCAGCTCCAGGGCGTCGTCGATGCTCTTCATGCCGGGTGCGTGCTCGGCGAAGTGGTCGTTGCCGAAGTAGGACTGGCCGGCGCCGGCGGCGACGATGAGCTCGTCGTAGGGATGCACGGCGGTGCGGCCCAGCACGGTCGAGGTGACGGTGCGGGCAGCGAGGTCGATGTCGGTGACCTCGCCGAGCACCACCCGGGTGTTCTTCTGGGAGTTGAGGATCTCCCGGGTCGCCGGGGCGATCTCACCCTGGGAGAGGATCCCGGTGGCTACTTGGTAGAGCAGCGGCTGGAACAGGTGGTGGGTGGTCTTGGCGACCAGGGTGATGTCGACGGGCGCCTTGCGGAGGCGCTGGGCGGCGAACAGCCCACCGAACCCCGACCCGACGATGACCACCCGGGGTCGCGTTGCGGTGGTCTGGCCGGTGGTCACGGTGCCTCCTGATGTCGTCATGATGACTCATCCTCCCACTTCGCTCCTGGTACCCGCGGCCGCCTTGGGGCGGCCGGCAGGTCTGCGAGCGCGCCGGTGAGCTCTGCCAGGTGCAGCACCGGGGAGTGCCCGGGTGTTCCCCGGGTGGTGCTGGTTCCGGGACTGGGCCTGGACCGGCGGTCCTCGGCCCGGCTGCGGAGGCTGGTGGCGGCCGACGTGGTGCACCTGCCGGGCATGGGACGGCGGTCACCGGTACCCGCCCTCGACGAGCTCGCCGCCCGCCTGCTGGCCGGGATCGGGCCGGGCCCGGTGGTGCTGGTCGGGCACTCGCAGAGCTGCCAGGTGGTCGTCGCCGCGGCCGCGGACCCGCGGGTCGCCGGCCTGCTGCTGCTGGGGCCGACGACCGACCCGCGGCTGCGCCGACTGGGGGTGCTCGCCGCGCGCTGGGTGCGGACGGCGGTGCGCGAGCCGGTGTGGCAGCTGCCGCTCGTGCTGTCCCAGTGGCTGCGGACCGGGCCGCGGGCGATGACCGCGCTGTGGCGGGTCACCGCACCGGACCGGATCGATGCCCGGCTCGCGGGCGTGGCGGTGCCGGTGGTGGTCGTCCGGGGCACCCGGGATGCGCTGTGCCCGCACGACTGGGCCGCCCGCCTGGCCGGCTGCGCACCGGCCGGCCGGCTGGTCGAGCTGCCGGGGGCGGCGCACATGACGGTGCAGACCCACCCGGGCGACGTCTCCCGGCTGGTGGCGGGCCTGTCAGGCGACCGGGCGGACGAGGGCTGAGCACCAGCCGGCCACGGTCTCCAGCACCGCCGGGTCGACCGGGCGGCGCAGCTCCTCCCGGTAGGCGCGCAACGAGGCCGGGCCGGGCTGGCGGCGCAGCGTGTGCGTCAGGTCGGGCACCCGGTGCACGGTGACCGGGGCGGGCACGGTCGCCGCGATGACGTCGAGGTCGGCCGGGTCCACCTGGAGGTCCTTCTCGCCGGTGAGCGCCAGCACCGGCACGGTCACCCGGGCGAGGTCGGTGCGCGGGTCGTGGTCGAGGAACTCCCGGGTCCAGCGGGCGTTGAGCCGGGCGCCGTCGATCCGGGCGATGTCGGTGGTGGTGGCCCGGATCTTCGTGTGGTTGGCCGCGACCCTGGTCTCCAGGTCGGTGCGCAGCAGCCGGAGCACCCCGCGCACGGGTGCGGGGAGTGTGGGCGCCAGCTGCCGGGCCTGCCAGCGGAGCAGCTGTTCACCCGGCGTGGCGCTGCACGACAGCAGCACGAGCCCGGCCGGTGGTGCGCCCCGGGCGGCGAGCGCGGCGGCGAGCAGTGCTCCCTCGCTGTGCCCGGCGACCACCAGGCGCGCCGGGTCGACCTCGGGACGTGCGGCGAGGGTGTCGCGGGCCGCGGCGAGGTCGTCGAGGTTGTCGTAGAGGCCGGCGGCCCGCCAGTCACCGGGGCTGGCGCCGACACCCCGCTTGTCGTAGCGCAGCGAGGCGAACCCGGCCGCGGCGAGGGTGGTCGCCAGCTGCCGGGCCACGTCGAACTGCATCCGGCGGTGGTTGGAGTTCCGGTCGATCGGGCCCGAGCCGGAGGCGATCAGCACGGCCGGGACGGGGCCGGTCGCGGCCCGGTTGTCCGGCAGGGCCAGCGTGCCGGCCAGCTCCTGGTCCCCGGTCAGGACGACGTCCTGCTTGCGCACGTCAGCCGACCGGCCGCAGGCGGGTGAGCTCGGCCGCCGTGGCGGCCGGGTC
Organism: Modestobacter lapidis; assembly: GCF_054780755.1. Lineage (NCBI taxonomy): Bacteria > Bacillati > Actinomycetota > Actinomycetes > Geodermatophilales > Geodermatophilaceae > Modestobacter > Modestobacter lapidis. The sequence goes on from NZ_BAAGVS010000019.1 coordinate 21,965, forward strand.
GGGGAGCCCGACCAGCACGGTGTCGAACCGCTGGCCGGTCAGCCGCAGCCGCAGCGCGGGCCGGCCGCCCCGCACGCTGACGAAGGACCGCTCGCCGCGCCGCCGCCAGGTGCCGATCCTGCGGCTGGGGAGGCCCAGCCCGGGGGCGCGCAGGCCGCGGACGGCGGCGGCCCCGTCGGGCACGACCTCGACGTCGGTGACGGCACCGAGCGGCACGGTGAGGTCGCGCAGCAGGCCGGCGATCTTCTCGCGCCGGGCGAGCTGGACGGTGAGGGTCTCGGTGGTCATCTGCACGGTCGCCATGGCATTATCATTCCCATCCATGCGAATGATGTCAACTATGAGAACGGTGAGTCGATGGCCTCCGCCGACCTCCTGCTGCACCCGGTCCGGCTGCGCGTCGTCCAGGCCTTCCTGGGCGACCGCGTGCTCACCACCGCCGAGCTGCACGAGCTGCTGCCCGACGTCCCGACCGCCACCCTGTACCGGCACGTCGCGACCCTGACCGACGCCGGCCTGCTGACCGTGGTGGCCGAGCGCCGGGTCCGCGGCGCGGCGGAGCGGACCTACCGGCTGGTGCTCGAGGCCGCGTCGGTGGCGCCGGCCGACACGGCCGGGATGACCGCTGCCGACCACGGCCGCGCGTTCACCAGCTTCGTCGGGGCGCTGCTGGCCGACTTCGGCCGCTACCTCGACCGGGGGGACGTCGACCCGGCCCGCGACGGGGTCGGCTACCGGCAGGCCGCGCTGTGGCTGGACGACGAGGAGTTCGCCGCCTTCCTGGTCGACCTCCGGAACGTCGTCGGCCGGCGGCTCGAGCTCCAGCCCGACGGGCAGCGGCGGCGGCGGTTGGTCAGCACGGTGCTCGTCCCCGGCGACTGAGCGCGCCGTCCCGCGACACCGGAGGACGCCGGCCGGACCGCCGGAGCGGCCGGGCCGGCGTCGGGGTGTGCCGGGGGATCAGGCGCGCTTGGCGGCCTTCTTCGCCGCCTTCCGGGTGTTCCGAGCGGCCCGGGCGGCGGCCTTGGAGGGCTTGGGTCCGCGGTCGAGCAAGCCGCTGGTGAGCAGGCCGAGCCCGATGCCCAGCATCCACACGTCCTTGGAGATCGGCAGCCCCTCCTGGGTGGGGGCCACGCTCTTGCCGGGCTTGGTCATGCCCGGGGTGCGCAGGTAGAGGCCGAGCAGGCCGGCGGAGAACCCGGTGAGCGCGGCGCCGGCGACGGCAGTGGGCACGAACGGCATCAGCAGGGCCGCGCCGATCGTGATCTCCGTGGTGGACAGCGTCCTGGCGAAGGTGGCCGGCGGGACGTCCTTGAGGAACGGGTAGGTGCCGGCGGCGAAGCCGTGCAGCCCGGCGGCGGTGCCCTCGTCGGCGTTCCGCTTGCCGAGGCCGGAGTTGAGGATGAACGCCCCGGTCGCGATGCGGGGGGCGATCTCGCTGGGGGTGATGGGCAGGCGCATGACGACCTCACTGGGGAACGGGGATGGTGCAGTGCTCAACCGCATCCTTCCCCGCCACCACCGCGGCCACCAGACGGGGCCCGGGGGGATCGTGCTCCCCGCCACGCCGGACGGGCCGGGCGCCGCCTCCCGCAGGAGACGGTGCCCGGCCCGTCGGACGGTCGGCCGGCCCGGAGGCCGGAGTGGTCAGCGCCCCGATCGACCACGACCGCGGCCGGCGCCGGCCGGCGCCTGCCCCGCGCGGGCAGCGAGCTCGGCCCGGGTGCGCGCCGGGCCCGCCGACCGGCCGGACGAGGAGCCCGAGCCGCCACCGCGGCCCGACCGGCTGGGTGCCGCCGGCGAGCCTCCGCCGCCGCTGCGACGACGGCCGCTCCCGCCGGTGCCCTGCGGCTGCGGAGCCGGCGCGGGCGCCGGCTCGACGTGCGGCGCCGCCGGTCCGGTGAGGGCCACGATCTCCCGGGCCCCGGGCTTGATGGCCGCGACCTCCGGGGTGATGCCGGCCTGGCGGGTGAGCAGTCGCACCTCGCCGGCCTGGTCCGGCGTGGCGATGGTGACGACGATGCCGCCGGCACCGGCGCGGGCGGTCCGGCCCGAACGGTGCAGGTAGGCCTTGTGCTCGGCCGGCGGGTCGACGTGCACGACCAGCGCGACGTCGTCGACGTGGATGCCGCGGGCGGCGATGTCGGTCGCGCACAGCACCCGGGTCTCGCCGTTGCTGAACGCCTCGAGGTTGCGCTCGCGGGCGTTCTGGCTGAGGTTGCCGTGCAGGTCGACGGCCGGCACGCCGGCGGCGGTGAGCTGCTTGGCCAGCTTCTTCGCCTGGTGCTTGGTGCGGGTGAACAGCAGGCTGCGGCCCAGGCCGGAGGCCAGCTGCTGGACGATCGCCGGCTTGTCGGCGGCGTCGACCCGGAACACGTGGTGCGTCATCGTCGAGACGGGCGCGACCGCGGGGTCGACCGAGTGGGTGGTCGGCCGGTCGAGGTAGCGCTTGATGAGCACGTCGACGCCGTTGTCCAGGGTGGCGGAGAACAGCAGCCGCTGGCCGACCTTGGGGGTGCGGTCCAGCAGCCGCTTGACGCCGGGCAGGAAGCCCAGGTCGGCCATGTGGTCCGCCTCGTCGAGGATGGTGACCTCGACGGCGCCGAGGTCGCAGTGACCCTGGCCGATCAGGTCCTCGAGCCGGCCGGGGCAGGCGATGAGCACGTCGACACCGCCGGCCAGTGCCTGCACCTGCGGGTTCTGCCCCACGCCACCGAACACGACGGTGGTCTTCATGTTCAGCGCGCGGGCCAGCGGGTCGACGACGGCGGCGACCTGGTTGGCCAGCTCACGGGTCGGCACCAGGATCAGCGACCGCGGCCGGCGCGGCTGCCGCTTGCTGGTGGAGGCGGCCAGCCGCGCGACCAGCGGGATGGAGAACGCCAGGGTCTTGCCCGAGCCGGTGCGGCCGCGGCCGAGCACGTCACGGCCGGCCAGGGTGTCCGGCAGTGTCGCGACCTGGATCGGGAACGGCGCGGTGATGCCGCTCGCGGTGAGCACCTCGACCAGCGGGGCGGGCACGCCGAGGTCGGCGAACGTGGTGTCGGTGGGCAGCACGGTCGGGGCGTCCCCGGCCGGGACGACGGCAGTGCTGTGGGTCTCGGCGGCAGTGCCGCGGGTCCCGGCGACCGGGGCGGCCGAGTCCTCGGGGCGCGGGCCGACGCCGCGACCGCGGCCGCCGCGACGGCGCCGGTTGCGGGGGCCGTCGGAGTTGTCCGCGGGTGCGCCGGCCGCGGCGTCCGCCGGTGCGGCGGTCCGGGGGGCCTGCGGCGGCTGGAAGGCGGGGGTCGCCGGAGTGCCGGTCGGTGCGGTGGCCGGCCGGGTGGCGCGGCGACGCGAGCGGTCGGCGCTGTCGGCGGGGGGGAGGGCAGGGGTGGTCATGGGGAGGAGTCCTCAACGGTCCGGTGGCCACCGTCGATCCGCCGGGCGCGGGGCCGCCGCAGGGGGCCGCTTCGCTCATCCGGGTCGGACGTCGGGTCGCCGGCGCGCCTCGGTGGCGCAGCCTCGCGCCGACGTCGAGTCCACACGCTCTCGGATGAGCGAGGGGCGGCGCCGGTGACCCCCACCCTGCCAGATGCGCAGCGTGACGGGGCGGGCACGGGGGGAGTTCCTGCTCACATCGGTCCGCACCCGGCACCGCAGCGACCCGCCCCCGGTACCGATGCCGGCGCGGCGAGCGGCAGCGGGGCCGCTGGTTGGGGAGGCAGCGGAACCGGAGGATGGCGCCGTGACCACCGCACCGCCCGCCACGCCGTCCCCGGCCGCCGTTCCGCACACCCGCCGGGTGCACCCGGCGTGGTGGGTGGCCGCGGTGACCTTCCTGGCGCTGATCGGTGCCGCGGCCTTCCGCGCCGTCCCCGGGGTGCTGATCGATCCGCTGCGCGAGGAGTTCGGCTGGTCGCTGTCCACGATCTCCCTGGCGGTGGCGATCAACCTGGCGCTCTACGGCCTCACCGCGCCGTTCGCCGCGGCCCTGATGGACCGGTTCGGCATCCGCCGCGTCGTCGTCGCGGCCCTGCTGGTGGTGGCCGGAGGCAGCGGCCTCACCGTCTTCATGACGGCGAGCTGGCAGCTGCTCCTGCTGTGGGGCGTGCTGGTCGGCCTGGGCACCGGGTCGATGGCGCTGGCACTGGTCGCGACGGTCAGCGGCCGGTGGTTCGTCGCCCGCCGCGGCCTGGTCTCGGGTGTGCTGACCGCCGCCGGGGCCACCGGGCAGCTGGTCTTCCTGCCGGTCGTGGCGGTGGTGAGCGAGCGGTGGGGCTGGCGTCCGGCGGCCCTGGGCACGGCCGCCGCCGCGCTGGCCGTCGTCCCGTTCGTGGCGTGGCTGCTCCGCGACCGGCCCCGCGACCTGGGCGTCGCCCCCTACGGCGGCACGCCGGCCGACGACGTCGACCCGGTGGGCGGCAACCCGGCGCGCACCGCGATCCGCGGGCTCACTGGTGCCGTGCGCACCCGGGCGTTCTGGCTGCTCGCCGGCGGCTTTCTCATCTGCGGGGCCTCGACCAACGGCCTGGTGCAGCCGCACTTCATCCCGGCCGCGCACGACCACGGCATGCCGGTGACGACGGCGGCCGGGCTGCTGGCGGTGGTCGGCATCTTCGACGTCGCCGGGACGATCCTCTCCGGCTGGCTCACCGACCGGGTCGACCCCCGGCTGCTGCTGCTGGCCTACTACGGGTTGCGGGGGATGTCGCTGTTCCTGCTGCCCCAGCTGTTCGGGGCCGACCTGCACGCCTCGATGATCGCGTTCATCGTGTTCTACGGCCTGGACTGGGTGGCGACGGTGCCGCCGACGCTGGCGATCTGCCGGCAGTACTTCGGCGCCCGGGCGCCGGTCGTCTTCGGCTGGGTCTTCGCCGCCCACCAGGTCGGCGCGGCGCTGGCCGCGTTCGGGGCCGGCGTCGTCCGCGACGTCACCGGGTCCTACGACGCCGCGTGGTACGGCGCCGCGCTGCTGTGCCTGGTCGCCGCCGCGCTGTCGATCGCGATCCGGCCGCGGCCCGAGCCGCGGCAGGGGGAACCGGACACCGGCCTGCCGAGGACGCCGGTGCAGGCCGCGGCCGACCAGGCGCACGGCTGACCGTTCCGCTGGCGGAACTCGGCACAGCAGCATTGCGGGACGGATGCCGCACCGGAGCCGGGGTGCGTCAGCGGTGCCGGCCGTGCACCAGCCGCATCACCCGGGCCAGCGCGTCGGCGGCCCGCGCCGGCCGGCTGAAGCTCATGACGTTCACCGGCAGGCCGACGCGCTGCCGGGTGATCGCCTTGGCCCGGGTGAACTCGCGCAGCCCGTCCTCGCCGTGGATCCGGCCGAACCCGCTCTCGCCGACCCCGCCGAAGGGCAGCGCGGGCACCGAGGCGAAGGTGAGCACCGAGTTGATCGAGGTCATCCCGCTGCGCATCCGGCGGGCCAGGTCCATCGCCCGGGCCGGGGTGCCGCTGAACACCGCGCCGCCCAGACCGAGCGGGGTGGCGTTGGCCCGGGCCAGCCCTTCCTCGGCGTCGGTCACCCTGGTGATGGTCAGCGTGGGCCCGAACGTCTCCTCCCGGACCGCGGCCGAGGTCTCCGGCACGTCCAGCAGCACGGTCGGCGCGACGAGGACGCCGTCCACGGTGCCGCCGACCACGGCCCGGCCGCCGGTGGCCACGGCATCTGCCAGGTGCCGGCGGACGACGTCGGTCTGGCTCGCCATGGTCATCGGGCCGTAGTCGGCCCCCGCGCCGGTGCCCGGGCGGAGGCCGGCCACCTGTCGGGTCACCTCGGCCACGAACCGGTCGTACACCGCGCCGGTGACGTAGACCCGCTCGATGCCGATGCAGGTCTGGCCGGCGTTACTCATCCCGCCCCACACCGCGGCGTCGGCCGCGGCGGCCACGTCGGCGTCGTCGTCGACGATCATCGCGTCCTTGCCGCCGCACTCCATGAGCACCGGCGTCAGCGTCTCCGCGCAGGCGGCCATCACCGTCCGGCCGGTGGCCGCCGAGCCGGTGAAGGCGAGCTTGCCGACCCCGGCCCGGCACAGCGCGGCGCCGGTCCCGCCGTCGCCGGTCACGACCGAGAAGACGTCGGCCACGTCGGGGACGGCGGCCCGCCAGGCGGCGGCCAGCCACGTGCCGATCGCGGGGGTGAACTCGCTGGGCTTGAAGACGACGGCGTTCCCGGCGGCCAGCGCGTAGGCGATCGAGCCCATCGGGGTGAACACCGGGTAGTTCCACGGCCCGATGACGCCGACCACGCCGAGCGGCTGGTACTCCAGGTACGCGGCGTGGTTGGCCGCCAGCAGCCCCGGGTCGACCTTCCGCGGGCCCAGCGTCCTCGGCGCGTGCGCGGCGGCCCAGGCCAGGTGCTCGACGGCCAGGGTGATCTCCAGGACGGCATCGGCGTGCGGCTTGCCGTTCTCCCGGTGCACCAGGTCGGCCAGTTCGTGCACCCGCCGGGTGACGTACCCGCGGTAGGCGGCCAGCCGCAACCGGCGCTCGGCGAAGCCCAGCGCGGCCCACCGCTCCGCGGCGGTGCGCGCCCGGGCCACGACCGTCGCGACCGTCCCGGCGTCGGCCACCGGGAAGACCCCGATCACCTCGCCGGAGCCGGGATCGGTCGACTCGAACGTCTCGCGGCCGGAGGGCGCGTCGTCGGAGAGCGGCATGGTGCGGCAGGTTACCCGCGGGTAGCGCCGCCGGTGACGGTTCGGTCAGCCCTCCCCGCGGGCGATCCGGCCGGCCCAGGAGAGGTCGGCCTTGCCGACCGGGGAGCGGTGCACCTCGTCGACGAACACGACCTCGCGCGGGCGCTTGTAGTCGGCCAGCTCCGCACCGACCGCCGCCCGCACCTCCTCGGCGGTGAGCGTGTGCCCCGGCGCGACCGAGACGACGGCGGTGATCCGCTGGCCGAACCGCTCGTCGGGCACCCCGACGACGATCGCGTCCCGCACCGCGGGGTGGCGCAGCACGACCTGCTCGACCTCCTCGGGGAGCACCTTCTCCCCACCGGTGTTGATCACCCGGCTGCCGCGGCCCTGGAACACCAGGGTCCCGTCGGTCTCCAGCGTGGCCAGGTCGCCGGGCACCGAGTACCGGACGCCGTCCACGTCCCGGAACGTCGTGCCACTGGCAGTGGGCCGGCCGGTGTAGTGCACCTCGCGCGGGGCCGGCGCGGCCAGCACGCCGAGCTGCCCGGACCCCGGGACGACGTCGCGGCCGGCCTCGTCGAGCAGCCGGGCGTTGGGCGCCAGCACGAAGCGCGAGGTCGGCGCGACGGCGCCGCGGCGGGTGAGGGACAGCGCGTACGGACCGCCCTCGGAGGCGACGACGACGTCGGTGATGTCGGCGTCGGCGTGCCGCAGCAGCCCGGCCTTGACCTCCGCGCTGAACACCGCGCCGACGGAGACCATCCGGCGCAGGCTGCCCAGGTCGTACGGGCGCCCGGCCGCTGCGGCGGCGTCCAGGGCGGTGAGCAGCGGCCGGCCGAACACGTCGCCGACGATCACCACGTCGGTCACCCGGTGCTGCTGCACCAGCGCGGCGAGCTCGTCGGGGTCGTAGCTCCGTGAGACCGGGAAGACGATCCGGCCACCGGCCACCAGCGTGCCCAGCGTCGTGTAGATGCCGGTGCCGTGCATGAGCGGGGTGGGCGTGCAGGTGACCAGCCGGTCGGGCTCGGCGCGCGATTCGCGCACCCGGTCGGCCAGCTCGCCGAGCGACTCCGGTGCCGGGATGCCGAACTTCGCGAAGCCGTTGGGCACGCAGCTGGCGGAGAAAACGGTGGAGTGCCGGGACTGCACGCCCTTGGGCCGGCCGGTGGTACCGCCGGTGTAGAGCAGCCAGTCGCCGTCCGGCCGCGGCGTGCGGGCGAGCGGGGCGGTCGCGGCGACGACGTCCTCGAGCCCGTCGCCGACCACCTCCCCGGCCGGGGCGTCGCCGACCCGGACCAGGGCGGTCAGCCCGGCCTGCCCGGCGGCCGCCTCGGCGACGACCGCGCTGGTGGTCGCGTCGAAGACCAGGCCGGCCGCGCCCGCGTCGGCCAGCACGTGGCCGAGCTCCGCCGCGCGGTACCGGTAGTTGACGTTGAAGGGGACGGCGTCGAGCTTGCAGACCGCGAACACCGCCTCGACGTACTCGGCGCTGCTCCACAGGCCGATGCCGACCCGCGAGCCGGCGGTGACACCGCGCTCGGCCAGCCCGGCGGCGAGCCGGGCCGCGCGCTCGTCGAGTTCGGCCCAGGTGCGGTGCCGGCTGCCCTGGACGACGGCGACCGCGTCGTCCATCGTGTCGGCGACGGTCTCGAGCACGCTGGCCAGGTTTTCCTCCATGAGAGGCAGGCTACTGGCGGTCGTCACAATCCTGCGTATGTTGTTCCGAACCGCGGACAACGGCGTCCGCGGTCTCCCGCTTCCCGGAGGACGGGATGCCTGCACCACCACCCAGCGCCGGCCAGGAGCCGGCCGACGGCAGGAGAACATCATGGCCAGCGGTGCCACCCGGGCCGGCGCAGGACGACGGCCGTGACGACGGCCGAGCTCGACCCGGTGGGCGACGCCCCCGACGACGCCGCCGATGAGGCCCCCGACGACGCCGCCGACGACACTGCGGCGGACGCGATCCCCGCCGGTGCCCCCGCCGTCCGCCCGCAGACCCACGTGCTGATGTTCTGCGGCGCGCACCTGCCGGCTCCCGGCGCCGCGGTCTCCACCGGCGGGCTGATCAGCGCCCTGGCCCGGGTCGGGGTGGGCGAGCACGCCGCCCGCTCGACGGTCAGCCGGATGATCCGCCGGGGCACCCTGCAGCGGCGCCGGGCCGGCAAGCGGATCTACCTCTCGCCGACGCCGTCCACCCGCGTCGCGCTGGCCGAGGGCGGCGAGCGGGCGTGGCAGTCGCCGGTCAACCGCACCTGGGACGGGCAGTGGACGCTGCTCGGCTTCTCGCTGCCGGAGAGCCGGCGGGCCGACCGGCACCTGCTCCGCTCCCGCCTGCAGTGGGCCGGCTTCGGCATGCTGCAGAACGGCGTGTGGGTGGCGCCCAGCCAGGTCGACGTGGAGGCGCTGCTCGCCCGGCTCGACGTGCTCGACCACCTCAAGGTCTTCCGCGCCTCGGTGGCCGCACCCACCCAGGTGGCCGAGCTGATCGAGGACGCCTGGGACGTGCCGACCATCGCCCGTGGCTACGAGCAGTTCCTCGAGCGCTGGGACACCGCCGATCCGCTGCCCGACGCCGCCGACGACCTGGCCCGCCAGCTGTGGTTGCTCGGCGAGTGGACGCTGCTGGCCCGCAACGACCCCGGCCTGCCGGTCGAGTACCTCCCGGCCGACTGGCCGGCGGTGCGGGCCGAGCACGTCGCGCTGCGGCTGCGCACCCGCTACCAGGCCGGCGCCGATGCGATCGCCGCCGGCCTCGTGGAGCGGCTGGACCCCGCGGGGGACGACGCCCGCTGAGCCGGCCGGGCGGGCGCGACATTTGCGCCCACCCGTTGACGTCCGCCACGAAAGTGAATAACTTCCGAGGGCGGCAGAGCGCCGGTGCGCCACAGTGCGCGCCGCCCTGCCGACGGTCTCACGCCCCTCGAGAGGATTCCCATGCAGCTCAACGGCAAGGTCGCCGTCGTCACCGGTGCCGGTCGCGGCCTCGGTCAGGCCTACGCCAAGGCGCTCGCCGCCGCGGGCGCCGCCGTCGTGGTCAACGACCTCGACGTCGACCTCGCGCAGGAGACGGCGCAGGCCATCGAGGCCGCCGGCGGGCAGGCGGTGGCCGAGGGCTCGGCCATCGGCTCCACCGAGGCCGCCGACGCGATCGTGGCCAAGGCCGTGGAGGCGTTCGGCCGGCTGGACGTCATGGTCACCAACGCCGGGGTGCTGCGCGACCGCTCGCTGCTGAAGATGACGGACGACGACTTCGACCTCGTCGTCGAGACCCACCTGCGCGGCACGTTCACCTGCGGCCGGGCCGCGGCGAAGCAGTTCAAGGAGCAGGGCGGGAACGGCCGGCTCATCCTGATCGGCTCCCCGGCCGGCCAGCGGGCCAGCTTCGGGCAGACCGGCTACACCGCCTCCAAGGCCGGCATCGTCGGCCTGGTGCGCACCTGGGCCGCCGAGCTCGAGCGCAGCGGCACCACGGTCAACGCTGTCGTCCCGGTCGCGCTGACCCGGATGGTCGCCACCATCCCCGGCATGGCAGAGCTCGTGGAGCTCGCCGACGCCGGCAAGCCGCTCCCGGCCGACGTCCGGGCCAGTGGCCTGGGCACCGCCGACGACGTCGCCCCGCTGGTGGTCTTCCTGGCCTCCGACGAGGCGGCCGGCGTCACCGGCCAGGCCATCGGCGCCGGTGGCGACCGGATCGCCATCTGGTCGCACCCGACCGAGGTCGTCGCCGAGGTGCGGGAGGGCGGCTGGTCCGCCGACTCGCTCGCCGAGGCGTTCCCGACCACGTTCGCCCCGCACCTGCAGGAGTGGAAGGCGACGGCGCCCGGCGCGCCGGCCGGGAAGTGACCGACGTGGCGCGCTCGAACACCATGGACCTCGATGCGCTGGTCGCCATCGACGTGCACACCCACGTGCACCGGTCCGCGCGGGGCGCGGAGCACACCGCCGAGGGCAGCGGCAGCATCGAGGCGCTGGGGGAGTACTTCGGCCACGGCGGCATGCCCACCTACACGGTGCCGGAGCTCGCCGCGCACTACCGCGAGCGCAACATGGCCGCGGTCGTGTTCGGCGTCGACGGCTACACCACCTCCGGGGAGGAGCCGGTGCCCTCCAACGAGGAGGTCGCCGAGCTCGCCGCGGAGAACGCCGACGTGCTCATCCCGTTCGCCAGCATCGATCCCGGCCGCGGCGCGGCCGGGGTGCGGGCGGCCCGCCGGCTGGTCACCGAGTACGGCATCAAGGGGTTCAAGTTCCACCCCAACACCCAGGCGTTCTTCCCGAACGACCGCTCGGCCTACCCGCTGTACGAGGTCATCGCCGAGCACGGCCTGATCGCGCTGTTCCACACCGGCCAGACCGGCGTGGGCGCGGGCACCCGGGGCGGGGGAGGGGTGCGGCTGAAGTACTCCAACCCCATGCACGTCGACGACGTCGCGGTCGACTTCCCCGACATGAAGATCATCCTGGCGCACCCCTCGTTCCCCTGGCAGGACGAGGCGCTGTCGGTGGCCACGCACAAGCCGCAGGTGTACATCGACCTGTCCGGCTGGTCGCCGAAGTACTTCCCGCCGCAGCTGGTGCAGTACGCCAACAGCCTGCTGCGCGACAAGGTGCTCTTCGGCAGCGACTTCCCGGTGATCAGCCCGGAGCGCTGGATGAAGGACTTCGCCGCCATCGGCATCAAGGACGAGGTCCGCCCGAAGATCATGAAGGAGAACGCGGTGGCGCTGTTCGGGCTCCGGCCGGGTGCGGCGGCGGCCGGGTCGTGAACGCGAACTTCGCCACGGTCCTGGAGACCGTCGGGGACGTCCGCCCCGACCGGATCGCGGTCACCCACGGCGACCGCAGCCGCACCTGGGCGGAGCTCGACGAGCGTGCCGCCCGGCTGGCCGGGCACCTGGCCGCCGCGGGCATCGGCCCGGGATCGCGGGTGGCGGTGGGCCTCTACAACGGCATCGAGTACCTCGAGAGCGTCTACGCCGTCCTCAAGCTGCGCGCGGTGCCGCTGAACGTGAACTACCGGTACCGCCGCGAAGAACTCGTCGCCCTGCTCGGCGACGCGCAGGCCGCCGCGGTGGTCTTCGACGCCGCGCTCGCCGAGCGGATCGGCGAGGCCCGCGCCGACCTGCCGCAGCTGGCCACGTTCCTGCAGGTCCACGGGGACGACGCCGTTCCGGACTGGGCGACGGGCTACGAGGCGGCGGTCACCGGCGCCGAGCCCGCGCCCCGCCAGGAACGTGGCGACGACCACTGGCTGATGTACACCGGCGGCACTACCGGCCGGCCCAAGGGCGTGCTGGTCCGGCACTCCTGGCTCTACGACGTGGTCTGCGCCAACGGTTTCCTGCTGCTCGGCGAACCCTTTCCGCAGACGCCGGCGGAGCTGCGGGCCACGCTGGAGCGGCTGGGCACCGACCGCGACGCGATGGTCTGCCTGCCGGCCCCGCCGCTGATGCACTCCACCGGCATGTACACCTCCTTCGGGGCGCTGCTGGCCGGCGGCCGGGTGGTCTACCTGCCCTCGGCGTCCTACGACCCCGACGAGCTGGCGGCCACCGTGCAGCGCGAGCAGGTCGACACGGTGTCGATCGTCGGCGACGTGTTCGCCCGGCCGCTGGCGGACGCCCTCGACGCGGCCGCGGCCGCCGGGCGGCCCTACGACCTGTCCAGCCTGCGCCGGGTCATCAGCGTCGGGGTCACCTGGAGCGCCGACGTGAAGGAGCGCCTGCTCCAGCACGCCGATCTGGTCTGCCGCGACCTGGTCGCGGCGTCGGAGGGCGGCCCGTTCGCGGTGATGGAGACCCGCCGCGGCGACGCCACGGTCACCGCGCAGTTCCGGCTGGTGCCCGGCGCCCGGGTGATCGACGAGCGCGGCGAGGACGTCGTCCCCGGCTCCGGCCAGGTCGGTGTGCTCGCCGCCCCCGCCGACGAGCACATCCGGTACGACGGCGACGACGCGGCCACCGCCGCGACGTTCCGGGAGATCGGCGGGCGCCGCTGGGTCGTGCCCGGCGACATGGCCAGCCTGGCGGCCGACGGCACCGTCGTCTTCCACGGCCGCGGCAGCCGGGTGATCAACACCGGCGGCGAGAAGGTCTTCGCCGAGGAGGTGGAGCAGGCGCTGCTCACCCACCCCGCCGTCCGGGACGCCATGGTGGTCGGTGCCCCCGACGAGCGCTGGGGCTCACGGATCGTGGCCGTCGTCGCCCTGCACGAGGGCGCCCGGCTCACCGACGCCGAGGCGCGCGAGCACGTCGGCGCACGGCTGGCCGACCACAAGCGCCCCCGGGAGCTGGTCGTCGTCGACCGGTTGCGCCGCAGTCCCTCGGGGAAGGCCGATCTGAGCTGGGCCCGCGGCCTCGCCACGCACACTGTGTCCCAGACCCCCAACGAGTAGGAGAACAGCCATGAGCACCCCCATCACCGTCGACGGCGTCGAGGGCGTCAAGAGCCTGGTCGGCAAGGACCTCGGCACGAGCGACTGGATCGAGATCACCCAGGAGAAGGTCGACCTCTTCGCCGACGCCACCGGTGACCACCAGTGGATCCACGTCGACCCGGAGCGGGCGAAGAAGGAGAGCCCGTTCGGCGGCCCGATCGCCCACGGCTACCTGACCCTGTCGCTGACCCCGCTGTTCCTGCCCCAGCTGATGAACTTCACCGGCTTCTCGATGGGCGTCAACTACGGCACGGAGAAGGTTCGCTTCCCCTCGCCGGTGCCCGTGGGCAGCAAGCTGCGGGCCGGCGCCGTCATCGACGAGGTCACCGAGATCAAGGGCGGCGTGCAGATGCAGTGCACGCTGACCTTCGAGGTCGAGGGCGGCAGCAAGCCGGCCTGCGTCGCGACGATCGTCGTCCGGCAGTACGTGTGACCCGCGGACGGCGGTCCGGCCGCGCGGCCGACCTCACCCGGCCCGCGCCGGCGGCCGGACCGGCGTCCCAGCTCGACCCCGCGGGGTCGCGGGCGTGACCGCCCGCCGGTCGATCGCCGTGCCCGGGCTGCACCACGGCCCGACGCCCATCCCGCTGGCCTCCCGGGTGGGCCCGCTGCTGATCTCCAGCGCCGTGCTCGGCCAGGACCCGGCCACCGGTGAGGTGCCCGAGGGCGTCGAGGAACAGGTCGTGCTGGTCTTCGCCAACGTGCGCCGGATCCTCGCCGCCGGCGGTGCCGACGTCGCCGACGTGGCCAAGCTGACCTTCCTGGTCCGCGACCGCGCCGCCCGCGCCGCCATCGACGAGCAGTGGCTGGGGATGTTCCCCGACCCCGACAGCCGGCCGGCCCGGCACACCCAGACCGCCGACCTGCCGCCGATGTTCGCCGTGCAGTGCGAGGTCATCGCCATGGTCGCCGACGACCAGAAGGAGCAATCGTGATCATCGACGCCCACGCCCACGTCCTCGCCCCCGAGGTCTTCTACGCCTACCGCGCCCAGCTGATCGGGCACGGCGGCTACCACCAGGACGGCCCGAAGTACTCCGACCAGGAGCTCGCCGGCGCCGCCGGGGCCAACGTGAAGATCATGGACAGCGTCGGCACCGACGTGCAGTTCATCTCGCCGCGGCCCTTCCAGCAGATGCACTCGGCCAAGCCGGCCGGCATCGTGCACTCCTGGATCGGCGCGAACAACGACATCATCGCCAGGAGCGTCGCGCTGCACCCCGACCGCCTGGCCGGCGTCGCGGGCCTGCCGCTCACCGCGGGAGCCCCGGTGGAGACCTGCTTCGACGAGCTGACCCGCGCCGTCGAGGAGCTGGGGTTCATCGGCGTGAGCCTCAACCCCGACCCGTACGAGGGGACCGGGCACACCCCGACCCTGGGCGACGAGTTCTGGTACCCGCTGTGGGAGAAGATGGTTGCCCTCGACGTGCCGGCGCTCATCCACTCCGCGGGCTGCTTCAACGGCCGGGAAGTCTACAGCGACCACTTCATCACCGAGGAGTCGATCGCCGTCCTCTCGCTGATGCGGTCGCGCACCTTCCTCGACTTCCCCGATCTGAAGATCATCGTCGGGCACGGTGGAGGTTCGGTGCCGTACCAGATCGGCCGTTGGAAGGCGGCCCGGCTGGCGCCCGGCCTGGGCAACGACGCCCTCGACGAGCGGTTCGAGGAGTCGCTGCGGCGGCTGTGGTTCGACACCTGCCTCTACGACCAGTCGTCGCTGGTGCACCTGTTCAACACGGTCGGTCCCGACCGGGTGCTGTTCGGCACGGAGAAGCCCGGGTCCGGCTCGGTGACCGACCCGGACACCGGCCGGCCCTTCGACGACCTCAAGCCGGTCATCGAGGGCATTCCCTCGCTCTCCGACGACGACCGCGCCGCCGTCTTCGAGGGCAACGCCCGCCGCGTCTTCAGCCGCTGGCAGGGCCCGGCGCCCGCGTCGGCATGACCGCGCTGGCCGTCGGCGAGCTCGCCGACCTGCGCAGCACCGTCGCCGGGGGGCTGCGGGAGGCCTGGAGCGGGCCCCAGGCGGCCGGCCGCCCCGACGCCGGGTCCGCGCTGCTGGGCTCTGCCTGGCAGGTCGCGGCCCGGCAGGGCTGGACCGAGCTCGGCCCGGAGGACGCCCTCGACGCGCTGCTGGCCGTCGTCTCCGAGCTGGGCCGGCTGGCCTGCCCGTTGCCGCTGGCCGACGGGTACGTCGCCACGCAGCTGCTGGCCGGCTCCGGCGACCTGGTCGCGGCGATCGGCGAGGGCCGGGTCCGCCCGGTCGTCGCGGCCGTGGAGTCCGCCACCGGGGGAGTGGTCCGGTTCGCCGAGGCCGCCGCGGCGGCCACCCACGTCCTGCTGCTGCCCGCCGGTGACGGCGAGGCGACGCTCGCCCCGATCACCGCCGTGCGCCCGACCCCGGGCATCGCCCGGCCGGACTGGTCGGAGGTCGAGTGGTCGGCCGCCGCCGCGGTGCCCGTCCCGGTGTCCGCGGCGGTGGCCGAGCGCGCCCGGGCGGTGCTCCGGCTGTCGCTGGCGGCGCGCGCCTTCGGGGCGGCTGCCCGGTCGGCCGAGCTCGCGCTGGCGCACGCCTCGCTGCGGCACCAGTTCGGCCGGCCGATCGGGGCGTTCCAGGCCGTCTCGCACCGCAGCGTCGACGGCGCGATCGACGTCGCCGCGTTCACCGCGCTGGCCGACGAGGCCGTGCACCGGGGCCTGGCCGGCGATCCCGGCTGGCTGCTGGCCGCCGAGCTCGCCGTCGCGCACGCCGTCGTCGCCGCCCCGCGGGTGCAGCTGGGCGCCCACCACACGCTGGCCGCCACCGGCTACTTCGAGGAGCACGAGGCACCCTGGCTCTTCCGCCGGGTGCACGCCGACGTGACCCGGCTGGCCGTGCTGCCGCTGGCCGCCGGCGAGCCGGCCGACCTGCTGCTCGAGGGCGGGGGCAGCCTGCCGCCGCTGGACCTCGGCGAGCGCGCCGAGGCAGCCCGCACCGAGGTGCGGGCGTTCATCGCCGAGCAGGTGCCCGCCGGGCTGACCGGGGAGGACCCGGCGCTGGTCGACCTGCTCGCCGGCGCCGCCTACCTCGCCCCCGGGCTCGCCCCGGGGCACGGCGGGCGGGGCGCGGACCCGGCCGAGCAGGTGGCCATCAGCGAGGAGCTGACCTACGCCGGGCTGGCCCCGCTGGCCCGCACCGCGGCCGGGATGCTCGCCCCCTCCATCGCGCACCGGGGCACCCCGGAGCAGCAGGCACGGTTCCTGCCGTTGATCAGCCGTGGCCGGATGCCGTTCTACCTCGGCTACTCCGAGCCCGAGACCGGCTCCGACCTCGCCTCCCTGCGCACCGGCGCGGTGCGCGACGGTGACGAGTGGGTGGTCAACGGCACGAAGATGTGGGGCACCGGGGCCGACCAGGCCGAGTGGATCTGGCTGGCCGTGCGTACCGACCCGGCGGCGAAGGCACACGCCGGGATCACCGTCTTCTGCGTGCCGGTCGGGTTGCCCGGCTGGAGCATCCAGTCGCACCGGTCACTGGCCGGCGGCATCTCCTGCACCTCGTTCTTCGACGACGTCCGGCTGCCCGACTCCGCGCGGATCGGCGAGGTGAACGGCGGCTGGCAGGTGCTCACCGAGGCGCTGGCCCACGAGCGGATCGTGATCGCCTCGGGCACCGCCCGGCTGCTGCGGCTGTTCGACGACCTGCTGGTGCTGCTGCGCGCCGACCCCCAGCTCGCGGGGGGACGGGACTCGGCGGCCCGCCGCGAGCTGACCGCGCTCGCCGCCCGGCTGCAGGCGGCCCGTGCGCTGGTCGCGGCCAGCGCCCGGCGCACCCTCGACCCCGGTGCCGGCAGCGGGGCGGAGGCGCCGATGGCCAAGATCGTCGGCAGCGAGCTGGAGGAGGAGTTCGGCGAGGCGGTGCTGCGGGTGGTCGGCCCGGCGGCGGCGCTCGCCGACGGCGGCCCGGCCGGCGCGCCCCAGTCGTTCGAGGCGGCGCTGCGGTTCTCGATCATGGCCGTCGTCGCCGGCGGGACCAACGACATCCAGCGCAACCTGGTCGCCCGCGCCCTCGGCCTGCCCCGCTGACCGGGCTTCCGGGACCGAAAGCCCGGTGGGGGGCTGTCAGTGCAGGTGGCCGCCGCCGTCGCAGATGATCGTCTGGCCGGTGACCATCCGGGCGTCCGGGCCGGCGAGGAACGAGACCAGGCCGGCGAGGTCCTCGGGCTGGATCCGCCGGCGGATGGCCTGTGCGGCCATCGTGCGGTCGAAGTCGGCCTCGTCGTTGTACTGCTCGGTGCCGGGGGTGGCGACCTGCCCGGGCATGACGGCGTTGACCGTGACGCCGTGCGGCCCGAGCTCGCGGGCGAGCACCCGGGTCATCCCGAGAACGGCGCCCTTGCTGGCGACGTAGGCCAGCTGGCCGGGGCTGCCGGTGAAGAAGGTCCGGGAGGCGACGTTGACCACGCAACCCCGCTCGCCGGCCACCAGCCAGGGGTGCGCGGCCTGGGTGGCCAGCGCGTAGCCGACCGCGTTGACCTCCAGATACCGCATCAGCTCGGCCTTGCCGCTGTCGGTGTAGGAACGGCGGGGCGAGATCAGCCCGGCGTTGTTGACCAGGACGTCGATGCCACCGCCGCGCTCGGCCACCGTCGTCATGGCGGCCTGGAGCTGGTCGGGCTCGGTGACGTCGCAGTAGAGCCACCCGACCCCCGGCAGCGCGCCGTCGGCCGGCTCCAGGACGTCGAGCACCGTGACCGCGTGCCCGTCGGCGGACAGCCGCTCGGCGAGCGCCCGGCCGATCCCGCGGGCGCCGCCGGTGACGACCGCCACGGCCGGTCGCGGGGTCACCACTGCAGGCGCAGCGGGAGCGAGACGGGCCCGCGGTTGGCCAGGCTGGGCAGGTACTCGACCGCGCCGGCGTCGACCGCGAGCTCGAACCGCGGGATGCTGCCGAGCACGGTCTCCAGGGCGACCCGGCTCTCCATCCGGGCGACGATGTTGCCCAGGCAGGAGTGGATCCCCTTGCCGAAGGCGAGGTGCGCCGAGGGCGACTTGCGGGCCAGGTCCAGCTCGTCGGGCCGCTCGACGAGGGCCTCGTCCCGGTTGCCCGCGCCGAACATGACCTGCACGCGGGAGCCGGCCGGGATGGCCGTGCCGCCGACCTCGGTGTCCCGGGTGGCCATCCGGAACAGCCCCTGGATCGGCGACTCCAACCGCAGCGACTCCTCGATGAAGTACATCAGCCGGGAGGGGTCCTGGCGCACCCGGTCGGCCAGCTCGGGATCCCGGGCGAGCAGCATCATGCTGTTCCCGATGTGGTCGGTCGTCGTGATGTTGCCTGCGATGAGCAGCTCCATCACGAACCGGGTGGAGTCGTGGCGGGGCAGCCCGGCGGTGCGTTCGGCGGCCGCGATGGTGTGCAGGATCGTCTGCTCCTCCGCCGCGGCGGCCGCTGCCTCCAGCGACGGCGCGAGCAGCGCGGCGAACTCCTCGGCGATCCGGACGATCTCGGCCGGGTCGGCGCCGTGGTGCCCGACGGTGCCGGCGAGCTCCTCGGAGAGCCGGCGGAGGGAGGGCGCCTCGTCGTCCGGCACGCCGAGCACCGTGGTGATCACCGCGATCGGCAGCGGAACGGCGAACTCGGCCATGAAGTCGACCTCGGTGCGGCCGCGCATGCCCTCGACGAGCTCGGTGCACAGCTCACGCATCCGCGGCTCGAACTTGGCCAGCCGGCTCGGGGTGAAGGCCCGCTGCACGAGCCTGCGCCGCGCGGAGTGCTCCGGTTCGTCGGACAGCAGCAGGAACGGCACGCGCTTGGCCAGCTCGCTGTCCGGCGGGATCGGCGGCGCCCCGATGGCGTTGCGGGAGGAGAAGGTCTCGACGTCCCGGAGCACGGTGTCGATGTCCTCGGCGCGCGTCACGAGGAAGGCGTTGGCCGCCTCGACGAAGGTGACCCCCCGCTCGCGCAGCTCCGCATAGGCCGGAAAGGGGCACCGGAGGGCGTCGGGCTCGAGCCTGGCCGCAGCGTCGATCAGCATGGTGTCCCCTTCGTCTCCGCCGGGCGCGCGGCCCGTCGGCCGGGCGGTCGCCCGGCGGCGCAGGCCGCCTCGCGGGCGTGTCACGACCAGCCTGTCAGTGGCCGCGATGCTGTCATCCGGCACTCCCGCCGTCAAGGAAGCGCATCAGACCGACGAGACGCTGATCGGGGGTCGCCGACCCGGACGACGAGCCGCTGACCAGCGAAAACCCCGTCGTGTCAGGGGATGGTTCGACGCTGCGGAATGCCGGATCCCTGCCGTGCGACGGAAACGTTGGGCGAATCGTTGACGGTGGCGAGGAACACACCTAGGTTCCCTCCGGTGGCCCGTCGCGACCGGCGGCGCCGGCAGGCCGAACACGGAGGATTCACATGAGCGACCAGGTGGCAGCCCTCGAGGCGCGCCTCGCACAGCTGGAGGACCGGCTCACGCGGGCCGAGGACATCGAGGCGGTCCGGAAGCTGCAGTACCAGTACGGCTACTACCTCGACAAGACCTACTACGAGGAGGTCGTCGAGCTGTTCGCCGACCGCGAGGACACCCGGGTGCACTTCCTGCACGGGGTCTTCCACGGCAAGGCCGGCGCCCAGCGGCTCTACACCGGCCGCTTCATGACCAAGTTCGCCGACGGCCACAACGGCCCCCGCTACGGCCGGCTGCTCGACCACCCCCAGATGCAGGGCGTCATCACGCTGTCCGAGGACGGGCAGTCGGCGCGCGGCCGGTTCCGCTCGCTGATGTCGGCCGGCAACCACGAGACCGTCGAGGGCTTCCGCCAGTGGTGGGAGGGCGGCGTCTACGAGAACGAGTACGTCAAGGTCGACGGTCAGTGGCGGATCAAGGTGCTGAACTTCCGCTCGCTGTGGCAGGGGCAGTTCGACCAGGGTTGGTCCAAGGCGCCGGTGGAGTACGCCGGCTACCTGACCGACACCTATCCGGACGACCCGCACGGTCCCGACGAGATCGTCGACGACTGGGGCATGTTCCCGCGCACCGAGACGGTGCCGTTCCACTACGACCACCCGGTGACCGGCAACCCGGTCACCGACTGACGGCGGTCCGCCGGTCGGCCTCCGGGTCGGCCGGCGGACACCGCGCGACGGCGACGCGCCTTGACACATCGTTGTCGGCCGTCCAAAGTGTGCACAACGACTTCGTGACCCAGGTCACCCCGTCCGAGCCGGACGGGACCGGCCCCCCGTGGCCCCCGGCTCCTCGTCACTCCCACCGCCCGGCGGCACGTCCGCCGGACCCTGCCTACTTCTCGAGGAGCGTTGATGGCCACCATCGTCGGTGCGATCGGCACGTCCCACAGCCCCATGCTGCTCACCAACCCGCGGCTGTGGCGGGAGCGGGCGGCCCAGGACCGGAGCAACAAGGAGCTGTTCGACACGGCCGGCCGGCACGTCACCTTCGACGAGCTGAGCGCCGCCGTCGGTGAGGCGTACACCGCCGAGCTCTCCGACGAGGTCTGGGAGCAGCGCTACACCGCCTGCCTCGAGGGCATGGACCGGCTCGCCGCCGACCTCGCCGAGCTGCGGCCCGACGTGCTGGTGGTCATCGGCGACGACCAGGAGGAGGTCTTCGACGCCAGCAACCAGCCGTCGATGGCGATCTTCTGGGGCGACAGCTGGGAGACCCAGACGATGGACGGCGCCCCGCCCGGGGAGTTCTTCGAGGCGGTGAAGACCGGCTACGCGATGGACGTCGTGCACAAGTTCGACGGGCACCCGCAGCTTGCCCTCGATGCCATCACCGGCCTGGTCGGCGCCGAGTTCGACGTGGCCAGCATCGCCACCACCCCGCCCGGGCACGGCTTCGGCCACGCCTACGGCTTCATCATCCAGCGGCTGCTGGGCGAACGGACCGACGTCCCGGTGGTGCCGGTCATGCTCAACACCTACTACCCGCCCAACCAGCCCTCGGCCAAGCGCTGCTACGACTTCGGCAAGGCCCTCGCCGCGGCGATCGAGGCCTCCCCGGTCGACGCCCGGGTCGTGCTGGTCGCCTCCGGCGGGCTGAGCCACTTCGTCGTCGACGAGGAGCTCGACCGCCGGGTGCTCGACGGCATCGCGAACCGCGACGCCGAGTCGCTGCGCACCATCCCGGCCGACAAGCTCCATGCGGGCTCCTCGGAGATCCGCAACTGGGTCGCCGTCGCCGGCGCCATGCACGACCGCGAGGTCGCCTGGTCGGAGTACGCCCCGTGCTACCGCACGTCGGCCGGCACCGGCTGCGGTATGGGCTTCCTCCGGTGGCAGTGACGCGATGACCGGTGCGACCGCCGCCGTTCCGCAGCCGGACGGCGCACTCCTGGCCGACGCGGACCCGTTGCTGCGCGTGGAGGACGTCAGCGTGCGCTTCGGCGGCGTCGTCGCCCTCGACGGGCTGTCCTTCGACGTCCCGCGCGGCACCATCTGCGGGCTCATCGGCCCCAACGGCGCGGGCAAGACGACGATGTTCAACGTCGTCAGCCGGGTCTACAACGCCAGCTCCGGCCGCGTGCTGCTCGACGGCACGGACCTGCTGCGGCTGCCCGCGCACCGGATCGCCTCGGTCGGGGTGGCCCGGACGTTCCAGAACATCGCGCTGTTCCCGACGATGACGGTGCTGGACAACATCGCCGTCGGCGCCCACTCCCGGGGGACCGGCGGGTGGGTGCGGTCGGCGCTGCGGCTGGGCACCCGCCGGAACGACTCCGCGGCCCGGACCGCCGGCATGGAGCTGCTGGACCGGCTGGGTCTGGCCGACCTGGCGCTGCGACCGGTGGCCGGGCTGCCGTTCGGCACCATGAAGCGGATCGAGATCGCCCGCGCCATGGCGGCCCGGCCCAAGCTGCTGCTCCTCGACGAACCGGCCAACGGGCTCACCCACTCCGAGGTCGACGAGCTCGGCGCGGTGATCAAGGCGCTGCGGAACGACTTCTCGATCTCCGTCCTGCTGGTGGAGCACCACATGAAGATGGTCATGAGCGTCAGCGACCGGGTCACCGTGCTGAACTTCGGCCGGCGGATCGCCGACGGCACGCCCGCCCAGGTGCAGCGCGACCCGGCGGTCATCGAGGCCTACCTGGGCGGGGACGCCGCCGCCGACGGCGAGCCGGCCGCCGACCCGGCCGCCACCGGGACCCGCCCCTCCGGGAGCCACCGTGGCTGAGCCGCTCCTGGAGCTGTCCGGTGTGCACGCCGCCTACGGCGACGCCGAGGTGCTGCGTGGCATCGACCTGGTCGTGGGGGAGGGCGAGGTCGTCGTCCTGCTCGGGGCCAACGGCGCGGGCAAGACGACGACGCTGCGGTCGATCTGCGGCATGGTCGGCACCCGGGGGTCGATCCGCCTCGGCGGCACCGAGCTCGTGGGGCGGCCCACCGAGTGGATCATCCGCCGGGGCATCGCCCACGTGCCGCAGGGCCGCGGGGTCTTCGGCGTGCTGAACGTGGAGGAGAACCTCCGGGTCGGGGCCTGGGGCCGCAAGGACACCAAGGCCATCGAGGCCGACATCGAGCGCTGGTACGGGGTCTTCCCGCGCCTGGGCGAGCGCCGCGGCCAGCTGGCCGGCGGGATGAGCGGCGGGGAGCAGCAGATGCTCGCCATCGCCCGCGGGCTGATGGCCCGGCCGAAGCTGCTGCTGCTGGACGAGCCGTCGCTCGGGCTGGCCCAGATCATCACGCGCGGGCTGTTCGCCCAGCTCGAGGACATCAACCGCGAGGAGTCCGTGTCCATGCTGATCGTCGAGCAGAACGCCGAGCTCGCGCTCTCGTTCGCCTCCCGGGGCTACGTCATCGAGTCCGGCTCGATCGTGCTGTCGGGCACCGCGGACGAGGTGCGCGGGAACGACGAGATGCGCCGCGCCTACCTGGGTTACTGAGGCGCCGCCATGTCCCCGAACATCGACAACCCCGCCTTCCTGCTGCAGCTGCTCGTCGGTGGGCTGACCAACGGCGCGCTCTACGCGCTGGTGGCCCTCGCCGTCGTGCTGGTCTACAAGACCACCAGCCACATCAACCTGGCCCAGGGCGAGATGGCCACCCTGGGCGCCTTCGTCGTCTTCGCCCTCACCCAGCAGGGCGTGCAGGTCTGGATCGCCATCGCGATCGCCCTGGTCGTCTCCTTCGTCTTCGGGGCCGGCGTGGAACGCGGTCTGATCCGGCCGCTGGAGAAGCGCGGGATCTTCCCGGTCGTGCTGGCCACGCTGGCGCTGTTCCTGATCATCAACGCGGTGATCGCGATCATCTGGGGCACCCAGCCGGTGCCGGCCCCCGAGCCGTTCCCCCGGGAGATCGAGGACAAGATCGACGTCCTCGTGGGGCCGCCGCCCTTCTTCATCACCTACGTCGCGCTGGGCATCCTGGCGGTGCTGGTGCTGCTCCTGGTGGGGCTGTGGCTGCTGCTGGAGAAGACCAAGCTCGGCCTGGGCTACCGGGCCGTGGCGGCCAACCGGGAGGCGGCCGAGGTCATGGGCATCCCGGTCGGGCGGATGTTCATGTTCGGCTGGGGGATCGCCGGCGCGCTGGGCACTCTCGCGGCCGCGCTGGTCGCCGAGACCGCGGGCACCCTGGACTTCAACTCGATGGCGTCCATCCTGATCTTCGGCCTGGCCGCGGCCACCCTGGGTGGCTTCGACAGCGTTCCCGGCGCGGCGGTCGGCGGGCTGGCCCTGGGCCTGATCATGGCCTTCGTCCCCGGCCTGTTCACCTTCATCGAGGGCGACCTCAGCCTCGTCATCGCCCTGATCGTGGTGCTGGTCGTACTGCTGGTCCGGCCGCAGGGCCTCTTCGGCACCAAGACCTTGGAGAGGGTATGAGCGAGCTCGACGATGAGCGCAGCATGGCCGCGCTCGCGAGCGACGAGCGTCAGCGAGGAGCACTCGTGAGCGCGCGCGTCGTCCTCGAGGGATCCCGGTCGCACCGGGTCTGGCAGGGGACCGGCCTGCTGCTGGCGGCCCTGGTCGTGCTGCTGCTGCCGGTGCTGGTCAGCGATTTCCGGATCGGGCAGTTCAGCCTGGTCATCGCCTACTCGGTGGCCGTGCTGGGGCTGAACCTGGTCACCGGGTTCAGCGGTCAGATCTCCCTGGGCCACGGTGCCTTCTTCGGGATCGGCGCCTACACCACCGCCATCCTGGTGACCGACCACGGCTGGGCGTGGGCGGCCACGGTGCCGCTGGCCGCCGTGCTCGGCCTGGCCCTGGGCTTCGCGGTCGGGGTTCCGGCGCTGCGGTTGCACGGGCTCTACCTCGCCGTCATCACCCTCGCCGTCGGCGTCGCCTTCCCGGTCGTGGTGAGCCAGCCGATCGGCCTGGCGCTGGGCACCGGCGGGGTCGCCGGCAAGACCGCCCGGATCAGCTGGGACAAGCCGGGCTGGTTCGGCCTGGACGTCTCCGACCGCGGGTGGATGTTCCTGGTGATGGCGGCCGTCGCCGGTCTGCTGTTCTGGCTGGCCACCGGGCTGGTGCGCAGCCGGGTCGGCCGGTCGATGGTGGCGCTGCGGGACAACGGCACCGCTGCGGCCATCTCCGGCATCTGGCCGGCGGAGGTCAAGACGGTCGCCTTCGCCGTCAGCGCGATGTACGGCGCGATCGGCGGGTCGATGTACCTGCTGACCACGCCCATCGTCAGCCCCTCGACGGTCGGGTTCACCGTCACGCTGCTGTTCATCACCGCGATGGTGCTCGGCGGCGCGGCCACCGTGTCCGGCGCCTGGATCGGCGGCCTGGCGATGGTCTTCCTGCCGTACTACACCGCCGAGTGGGCCGGGCAGATCCCGTTCCTGCGGAGCCTGACCGACCAACCGGGGCTGTTCGCCAACGTGATCTACGGCGTCGTCCTGATCGTGTTCATCTACTTCGTCCCCGGTGGACTGGTGCCGCTGCTCACCCGGCTGCGCACCCGCTTCCTCCGGATCGTCCCGCCCGAGGCCGCGGCCGTGGCCACCGACGCGGCCCCCGGCAGCGCCACCACCGCGGGCGAGCCCGACGGAGGCCTGGCCGGGCCGACCCCGGCCATCGGCGGGCACCCCACGCACTCACCTGAAGCACCCATCCGTACCGACCAGGAGACAACTCGATGACGAGAACGACCCGATCGCTGGCCGTCGCCGGTGCAGGCCTGCTCCTGCTCGGAGCCGCCGCCTGTGGCGACAGCAGGAGCGAAGGCACATCCGGTGGTGGCGGCGGAGGCGGACAGACCAGCGCCGACGGCCAGTTCACCGTCGACACCTCCGCCTGCCCGGAGGGGGCCACCACCGAGCTGCCCGAGGGCGAGCCCATCCGGATCGGCACCAGCCAGCCGCTGAGCGGTCCGCTGGCCTCCGGCGGCGCGGCGAACGTGGCCGGCATCAACGCCGTCCTCGAGAAGGTCAACGCCGCCGGCGGGATCGACGGGCACCAGATCGAGCTCGTGGCCGAGGACGACGCCTACGACGCCGCCCGCGCGGTGAGCAACGCCCAGGCCTTCGTCGGTCCGGAGGACGTCTTCGCCAACATCGCCCAGATCGGCACGCCGCAGATCAGGGCGACCCAGACGATCTACGAGAACGCGTGCGTCCCGCAGCTGTGGACGATCACCACCGGCCCGGACTTCAACAACCCCACGGAGCACCCGTGGACGATCAACGGCATCCCGTCGGCGCCGGTCGAGGCGCAGGCCATCGTCGACTACATCGCCCAGGAAGTGCCCGGCGGCAGCATCGCGGAGATCAAGGGCTCCGACGCGCTGTCCGAGGACTTCCACGCAGCCCTCCCGGGCCTGGCCGAGGAGGCCGGGCTGACCGTCCAGCCGACGCAGACCATCCCGGCGGGGGCGACGAGCATCGACGCGCAGATCTCCGCCGCCGTCGCCGGCTCCCCGGACGCGATCGTGCTCGAGGCGCTGCCGAACTACGCCCCCGGTTTCCTCACCGGCCTGGCCCGGGCCGGGTACGACGGGCTCGTGGTGCTGAACTCCTCGGCGAACGGCGCCGGCCAGTGGATCACCCCGGTCGACCCGGCCGGTGACGGCGCGGTGGCCCCGCTGTTCCGCAAGGATCCCTCCGACCCGCGCTGGAACGACGACGAGGCCATGCAGGCGTACTTCGCCGATATGGAGGCCGCGGGGGAGACGGACCTCGCCCGCCTCGGCAACGCGCTCGACGGCTACAACTTCGCCACGCTGCTGGTGCAGAACCTGCGCGACGCGGCGGAGATGGAGGGTGGCCTGACCCGGGCGAACACCATGAACGCCGCCTGGAACATGGACATCACCCGGCCGCTCATGCTGCACCCGGAGGAGAGCACGAACGGTCCGGAGGACCCCTTCATCGCCGAGTCCGGTGAGATCGCGTCGTACTCCTCGGAGACCGGCGGCTGGACCAGCGAGATGGAGTGGGACTACTCCGGCGAGAGCGCCGAGATCATCGGCCAGGAGTGATCCGACGGGCCCCCGTCCTCCCGCCCGGGAGAACGGGGGCCCGTGCTCTGCTCTGCGATCCGAGAGGTGCCGTGTGACCCCACCCCCCGGCGTGCCGGCCCGCACCCAGGTCGCCGTCCTCGGTGCCGGGCCGGCCGGCCTGGTGCTCGCCGCGCTGCTGGCCCGCGAGGGCGTCGACTGCGTGGTGCTGGAGCTCCGCAGCCGTTCCCACGTCGAGTCCCGGGTGCGGGCCGGCGCGCTCGAGCCGGGCACGGTGGCGCTGCTGCGCGAGCTGGGTGTCGGGGAGCGGCTGGATGCCACCGCAATGGTCTCCCACCAGTTCGAGCTGCGCATCGACGGAGAGCGGCACGTGCTGCCGGTCACCGAGCTGAGCGGGCAGCCGATGTACGTCTACGGCCAGCAGGAGGTCGTCGCGGACCTCGTCGCGCACCGGCTGGCGGCCGGCCATCCGCTGCTGTTCGAGGCCGAGGCGCTGGCCGTCGAGGGCATCGCGGGCGCTGCCCCGACCGTCCGGTACCGGTACGAGGGAGTCGAGCGGACGCTGACCGCCGACGTCGTGGTCGGCGCCGACGGCTTCCACGGCGTGGGCCGGCGGACCGTGGCGGCGGCCCGGGTGTTCACCCGCGACTACCCGATCGCCTGGCTGGGGCTGCTCGTCGACGCCCCGCCGTCGGGGCGGGACGTCGTCTACGCCTTCTCCCGGTCCGGCCTGGGGATGCACAGCATGCGGTCGCCGACGCTGACCCGGCTGTACCTGCAGGTTCCGGCCACCGACACCTTCGCGGACTGGCCGGAGGACCGGATCTGGGCACAGCTGCACACCCGGCTGTCGGCCGAGGGCTGGTCGCTGACCGAGGGCCCGGTACTGGAGCGGGCGATCGCCCCGCTGCGGGCCTACGTCTCGGACACGATGCGGGCCGGCCGGCTTTTCCTGGCCGGGGACGCCGCGCACATCGTGCCGCCAACCGGCGCCAAGGGCCTCAACCTCGCCGTCCGCGACGTGCGGGTGCTCGCCCCCGCACTGGTGGCCCTCCTGCGCGGCGACCCCGCGCTCGCCGACGCCTACACGGCCACCTGCCTGCAGCACGTGTGGTGGGCGATGTCGTTCTCCTGCGGCATGGCCCGGCTGCTGCACGCCTCCGGCGATCCGTTCGAGGACTCGCTGCGCGCCGCGGAGCTGCGTGGCCTGGCCACTCGCGAGCCGGGCCGGCGGATGCTCGCCGAGGACTACTGCGGCGTCCGTCCCTGATCCGGGGCGCGCCGCTGCAGCCCGGCCCGCTGACATGCTGGCCCCCATGCCCGACCCCGCCCTCCCCGCCGAGCTGCGCCGCCGGGTGCTCGCCGCCTGGACCGACTCGCCGGCCCGCTTCCGGGAGGACGCCAACGCCGAGGAGGACCTGGTCCGCGGTGGGTACCGCGACCGGCTGCTGATCGAGCTGGCCCAGAACGCCGCCGACGCCGCCGCCCGCGCCGGGGTACCCGGCCGGTTGCGGCTCGAGCTGGCCGCCGGACCGGGCGGCGCGGTGCTGCGGGCGGCGAACACCGGCACCCCGCTGGACGACGCCGGCGTGCAGGCGCTGGCCACCCTGCGGGCGTCGGCCAAGCGCGACGAGCCGGCCAGCGTCGGCCGGTTCGGCGTCGGCTTCGCCGCGGTGCTCGCGGTCAGCGACGCCCCCGCGGTGCTGTCCACCGGCCGCTCGGTGCGGTTCAGCGCCGGCGAGACCCGGCAGGCCGTGGCCGGGGTCGCGGTGCTGGGCGACGAGCTGGCCCGGCGCGGGGGAGCGGTGCCGGTGCTCCGGCTGCCGTTCGACGCCGACGGCGCCCCACCGGCCGGGTTCGCCACCGAGGTGGTGCTGCCGCTGCGCCCCGGCGCGGAGGA
This sequence comes from Modestobacter lapidis, assembly GCF_054780755.1. Lineage (NCBI taxonomy): Bacteria > Bacillati > Actinomycetota > Actinomycetes > Geodermatophilales > Geodermatophilaceae > Modestobacter > Modestobacter lapidis. Next base: position 50,335 of record NZ_BAAGVS010000019.1, read on the forward strand.
CGCCGTGCGGGAGGCGCTGACCGCGCTGGAGCCGGAGCTGCTCCTCGCCCTGCCGGGCCTGGCAGAGGTCGAGGTGGTCACCGGTGGCGCCGTCCGGCGGCTCGCCTGCGTGCTGTCGGTACAGCAAGCACGCCTGACCGATGGCGACCGGGCGACGACGTGGCACGTCCGGCGGTGCTCGGGGGAACTGCCGGCCACGCTCGTCGCCGACCGGCCGGTCGAGGAGCGGGACCGCCGCGGCTGGACCCTCACCTGGGCGGTGCCCCTGGACGACGACGGCGCACCCCGCCCGCTGACCGGCCGCCAGGTGCTGCACGCCCCGACGGCCAGCGACGAGCCGATCTCGCTGCCGGCCCGGCTGATCGCGCCGTTCCCGCTCGGCCCCGACCGGCGGCACGTCGTTCCGGGACCGGTCACCGACGCGCTGCTCGCCGCCGCCGCCGGCGCCTACGCGGACCTGCTCGCCGAGCTCACCGCGGGGGGATCGCCCGACCCGGTGGTGCTCGACCTCGTGCCGGCGGCGGGGCTGGCCGCCGCGGAGCTGGATGCCGCCCTCGGCAGCGCGATCCTCACCCGGCTGGCCGCGGCCGCCTGGCTGCCGGTCGCCGGCGAGCAGTCGCTGCAGCGACCCGACCGGGCCGTCGCGCTGGACGACCCGACCGAGGAGCGGGTGGCCGCACTCACCGGCGTGCTCCCCGGGCTGCTGCCGGCCGGCTGGGCCCGGCGCGGTGGCGCCCGCGCCCTGCGCGCGCTCGGGGTGCGGCGGGCCGGGCTCGCCGAGGTGGTCGAGGCGGTGCGCGGCGTGCGGCGCCCGCCGGAGTGGTGGGCCGCGCTCTACGCCGCGCTCGCCGACGCCGACCGCGACGAGCTCGCCGGCCTGCCGGTGCCGCTGGCCGACGGCCGCACCGCGCAGAGCCCGGCCGGCGTGCTGCTGGCCGAGGAGTCGCTCCCGGTGGCCCGGCTCGCCCCGCTGGGGCTGCGGATCGCCGAGCCGGCGGTGGTGGCCGGCGCGGCCCGGCGGGTGCTGGAGCGGCTCGGTGCGCAGCCGGCCACGGCGGCCGCGGTGCTGGCCGACCCGCAGGTGCGCACGGTGGTCGGGACCTCGCTGGAGCGGGCCGACGACGGCGGCGCCGACGAGCAGGACGTCGAGGACCTGGCGGTCGCGGTGCTCAGCCTGGTCGCCGCGGCCGGCCCGGCGCCGGGGGAGCTGCCCTGGCTGGCCGACCTGGCGCTGCCCGACGACGACGGCGGCTGGGCGGCGGCCGGCGAGCTGGTGCTGCCCGGATCGGCGCTGGCCGAGGTGCTCGAGCCCGGGTCGCTCGGCACCCTCGACACCGCCTTCGCCGCCGGGCAGGACCCCGGCGCGCTGCGGGCGGTCGGCGTCCTGGACACCTTCGCCCGCATCACCGCCGAGCACCCCGACGACCTCGACGTCGACCGCGCCGCCGACTGGGTGGACGCCGTCCTGGACCGGTTGCCCGCGGGCGCGCCCCCACCGGTCTGGCCACCGCTGACCGCGGTGCGCGACCTGGAGCTGGTGCGCGACTGGGCACGGGCGCTGCCGCTGCTCGCCGCGCTGCCGGCCGCGGCCCGGGCCGACGTCGACCTCGGCGGCACCGTCGTACCGGGCTACCTGCGCTGGTGGCTGCGCACCTCGCCGGTGCTCGGCGGCGAGCGGCCCGACCGGCTCCGCGACCCGGCGAGCACGCAGTTGCAGGGACTGTATGAACCCGCTCCGCCGCTGGACGACGCCGTCCGCGCGCTGCTGCGGCCACCCGCGACCGTCGCCGACGTGCTGGCCGATGTGGAGGACGCCCTCGATCTGCTCGACCGGCTGGGCGACCCGGCCCGGACGGTGCCGGCGCCGTTGCTGCGCAACGTCCACGCCCGCCTCGCGGTGGCGCTCGACGGGGTCGACGTCGTCCCGCCGGACCGGGTGCGGGTGGCTCCCACGCAGGTCAGCGCGGACGCCGTCGTCCTCGACGCGCCGTGGTTACAGCCACTGGTCCCTTCGGCCGTGGTGCCGGCGGGCGGTGCGCCGGGCCCGGTCGCGGACCTGCTGGACCTGCCGCTGGCGAGCGAGGTGGTGCGGGCGCGGGTGACCAGCCGGCCCGACCGGGAGCTCGGCTGGGCCGAGGTGCCCGGCGCGGAGCTGGCCGCCGCCCGGCTGGACGTGCCGGAGCTGACCGGCCGGGTCGCGGTGCACCGCCGGCTCACCGTGACCGGGAACCGGGCGGTCGCCTGGTGGCCGGGCGACGAGGCCGACGCCGTGGACGGCAGCCCGGCCGCGCTGGGCCGCGCGCTCGCGTGGCGGGCCGGTGCCTGGCCGCTGCGGCAGGCGCTGGCCGAGGCCTTCGCGCAGCCCGACCGGGCGGCCGAGCTGGCCGCGGAGGACGCGATCTCCGGTTGATGGACCCCGCCCGGCCCCCGGTGACGGCCCTCCTGCAGGGGCCCGTCGCGAGCCTGCGAGCGATGGGGGGCAGGAGGGTCCTTTCAGTAGTAGCGCGGGATGGCCTGCGCGCCGGGGGCGTGCCCGTGCCGGCTGTCGGCCCGCGGGCCGTGCCCGGCGGCCCGGGTTCCCGCTCGCGGTGCCTGCTCGTGGGCCAGCCAGGCCTGGTGCAGCGAGAGCCAGTGTGCCGCGGTGAGGTCGGCTGCCCGGGACGTCGGGGAGAGGCCGGCCGCGTGCAGCCAGCGGACCCCGGCGGTGCCGGGCAGCTGGCTGCGCAGCGCCGCGCCGAGGGCGGCGGACCGGGTGGCGCCGGGGGCGGCCAGCACCGCGTGCACCAGCCGGTCGAAGCCGGCGCGGGCCTCCTCGGGCAGCTGGCCGCGGGCATCGCCGGCCGGGCCGGCGGAGGCAGGAGTGGGGCGTGACATGGGGAGTCTCCGGGAGGGCGGGTAGGGGCGTGCCCGCGACATCGGCGCGGGCACGCCGGAAAAGGGGAGGAGCGGTCGCGGCCGGTCGGCAGCGGACCGGCGGACGGCGGGGCTGCTCGGCAGCGCCCGCGGATCAGCTCAGGGGGTGCGCAGCCGCAGCGAGGAAGTGCCCATGCCGGGGACCGTACGACGCCGGGTCGGCGGAGGTCGAGCGGTTTACGGCGACGGTCAGGAGGCGGGCCGGTCGGTGGCCTCGCGTTCGGCGGCCTCGCGCCTGGCGGCGAGCTTGGCCTGGTGGGCGGTGTAGCGCGCGCGGTCCCGCTCGATCGCGTCGGCGTTCTTGACCCGGTGCTGTTCCCATTTGGCCTTGCGCCTGCGGGCCCGGGCCAGCTCGCGGGCCTCGAAATCGGGGTGCTGGTCGTAGGTGCTGCCCAGCGCCGCGACGACCACGCCGATGCCGCCGAAGATCAGCACGCAGGCGCCGAGGATCGGGTCGACGAGGAACGCCAGGACGGTGAGGACGACCCAGATGGCCCCGGCGACGACGACCCGCTTCGACATGCCACCAGTATCCGCCTGTTCTCCGACGGCCGACGGGCCTCCCCTCGGGAGCGGCCCGACCGCGCCCCGGAACCGGCCGGGCCGGCGCATGCTGGCGGGCATGTCCGACACCTCCGGCCCCCCGTTCCGCGCCGACCACGTCGGGAGCCTGCTGCGACCCCCGGGGTTGCTCGACGCCCGCGCCCGGTTCGCGGCCGGGGAGCTCGACGCCGCCGGGCTGCGCGCCGTCGAGGACGAGGCGATCGCCGACGTCGTCCGGCTGCAGCAGGACGCCGGCCTCGCGACGGCGACCGACGGCGAGTTCCGCCGCAGCACCTGGCACATGGACTTCATCTACGCGATCACCGGGATCACCCGGGTCGAGGGCGGGGGCCGGCCGGTCCACTTCAAGAACGCCGACGGTTCGATCGACTGGTCACCGGCCGGGTTGCACGTCGACGGCCCGCTGTCGATCGACGAGCCGATCTTCGCCGCCGACTTCGGGTACCTGCAGTCGGTCGTGGGGGAGGGTCAGACCGCGAAGCTCACCATCCCGTCGCCGTCGATGGTCCACTACCGCGGCGGCGCGGCCGCGATCGATCCGAGCGTGTACGCCGACGAGGACGCCTTCTGGGATGCGTTGTCGGCGGCCTACCGCCAGCAGGTGCAGGGCATCGCCGCGCAGGGCTGCCGGTACCTGCAGCTCGACGACACCTCGCTGGCCTACCTCAACGACCCTGCCCAGCGGGCCGAGCTGGCCGGTCAGGGGCGGGATGCCGAGCACCAGCACGAGCGCTACATCCGGCAGATCAACGCCGCGCTCGCCGGGCGGCCCGCGGGGCTCACCGTCACCACGCACCTGTGCCGCGGCAACTTCCGGTCCTCCTGGGTCGCCGAGGGCGGCTACGACTTCGTCGCCGAGGCGCTGTTCGGCGACCTCGACGTCGACGGCTTCTTCCTGGAGTACGACGACGCCCGCTCCGGTGGCTTCGAGCCGCTGCGGTTCGTGCCGCCGGGCAAGCGCGTCGTCCTCGGCCTGGTCACCACCAAGCGCCCCGACCTGGAGGCCAAGGACGACCTCAAGCGGCGGATCGACGAGGCGGCCCGGTTCGTGCCGCTGGAGCAGTTGGCGCTCTCCCCGCAGTGCGGTTTCTCCTCCACGGTCGAGGGCAACTCCCTCACCCGGGACGAGCAGATCGCCAAGCTGGCCCTGGTCGTGGAGACCGCCCAGGAGGTCTGGGGCTGAGGTCCGGCAGCGCCCGGGTGCCCGTCACCCGGTGCCGTGGGGCCGCCACGCCGAGAGACTCTTGCGCACAACGCATCGGATCCCTAGCGTCGGCGGCGCGGTTCAACCAGCAGCCGCGCTCGGGTGCACGTTGCCCGACGCACCGGCCGGTGGGTCCCGCCACCGGCCCGGCCCGCCGGAGGCGTCCATGACCGCATTTCCTGTAGAACTCGACCCCGACTGCATCGACGTCCGCCTGACCACATCGGCCGACGGCTGCCGGATCACCGTCGTGGGCGAGGTCGATTCGTCGACCGCCCCGGGGCTGCGTCAATGCCTGCTGGCCGCCCTCGAACGTCCGGGCGCCGCTCCGGTGGAGGTCGACCTCTCCCAGGTCACCTTCCTCGACTCGGCCGGCCTCTCGGCGCTGGCCACCGCGCACCGCGCCGCGGTCGGCGCCGACCGGGTCCTGCGGGTCCGCTGCGGCACCGCCCGCGCCGTCGTTCGCCCGTTGCAGATCACCGGCCTCTGGGACATCTTCACCGTCGTCGAGGACTGCTGAAGGACCGGCCTTCCCCCACGCCTCGCAGGCTCGGCGCGGGCTCCTGAAGGCCGGCCGTCGTGCTCGGCGGAGGGTCCGTCGTCAGGTCGAGGGGTCGCGGTCGGGGTAGCGTGCCCGGGCCAGCGCGTACCCGCCGAAGGCGGCGAACCCGACGGCCACCGCGGTGAGCAGCCACTGCCCGGTCGGGACGGCGCCGATCGCGTTGAGCGCCCCGTCCAGACCGGTCGCCGTCGACACGTCCGCGGTGGCCGCCGCGTAGACCAGCAGGCCACCGGAGACGGCGAAGGCGATGCCCTTGGCCACGTAGCCCACCCGGCCGATCCGCTCGATGACCGGCTCGTACCGGTCGGGTGCGGCATGGAGGTCGATGTCCCGCATGAACCCGCCGGTGAAGCCGCGCAGCGTCACGTACGCGCCGACGCCGGCCACGGCGAGCCCGGCGGCGATGACGAGCAGGGCGCCGCCGGGGAACGTCAGGGTCTCGTCGGTGAGGTCGCGCAACCGGGCGGCGGCGTCGTAGTCGGCGCCGACGGCGAAGAACAGCCCGGTCACCCCCAGGACGCCGTACACCACCGCCTTGGCCCCGCACTTGGCGCACACGTAGGCCACCCGCAGCCGGTGACCGGGCCGCAGCAGCCCGGTCCACCAGCGCAGTACCTCGCCGCCCTGCCACAGCGCCAGCGCGAACAGCCCCAGGCTGATCAGCCAGAGCAGCACCCCGCCGCCGGGGGAGCTGCCGACGGTGGCCAGCGCCCCGGTCTGGTCGGCGTCCTCGATACGGGGCTGCACGAACCAGGCGATGCGGAACGCCAGCCAGCCGATCAGCACGTGTAGCACGCCGTAGGCGACCAGGCCGACCCGGGCCAGGTGGGTCAGCACCGGGTGGTCGGTGACCTCGCGGGCGTGCGCGACGACGTCGTGCACCCGCTGCAGGACCGCGCTGCCCGGCCGGCCGTGCCCGGCTGCCCGCGGGTGCGCGGCGCTCGACCCGGCCGGGTCAGGTGCGCTGCGGGAAGCGGGCACGGAAGAAGCAGAAGAGGCCGTAGGCCGCGATGCCCAGGGCAACCAGCGAGAGCAGCCACTTCCCGAACGGCGCGTCCAGCAGCGTGCGCAGGGCGCCGTCCAGCCCGGTGGCCTTCGCCGGGTCGAAGGTGATCGCGGCCCAGCCGAGGAGCACCCCGACCAGGCCGAGGGCGACGCCCTTCGCCGGGTAGCCGACCTGCCCGAGCCGCTCGACCAGGCGCTGCTGGGCGGCCGGTGCCTGGGCGCAGTCGATCTCCTTGAGGAAGCGCTTCGTCAGGCCCTTGTGCACGTGGTACATGCCCACCCCGATCAGGACGAGCGCCGCGATGCCGACCAGGAAGCGGCCACCGGGCCAGCCGAACACCCCGGACACGGTCTGCTGCTGACCGGAGCTGCCCTGCCCGCCCCCGGTGGCGTACCGGACGGCCAGGAACGCCAGCGCCAGGAAGATGACCGTCTTGGCCACCGCCTTGGCGATCGTGACGATCGCCTTCTTGCGCGCGTCCCCGGTGCGCTGCAGCCCGGCGCGGTGCCGCAGGACCTCGGCCAGCTGCCAGACGGCGAGCGCCAGCAGCCCCACGGCGAGGGCCCACAGCAGCACCTGGCCGAACGGCTGCTCGGCCAGCGTGGCGAGCGCGCCGGACTGGTCGGCCGCCTCGCCGCCGGTCCCGCCGCCCCAGGCCAGCTGCAGCGCCAGCCAGGCGATGAGCAGGTGCACGACCCCGTAGGCGATCAGCCCCACCCGGGCCAGGTTCTCCAGCGCATCGCTGTTGCCTGCCCGGTCGGCGCCGGCCGCGGTGCCCGATCTGGTCACGGTGGTCCCCTTCGGTCGTCGGAGCGGGGTGTGCCCCGGATCCGGTGCGCCCCTCTGGCGAGGCCGCTCAGATTGGCACAGCGGCGGGCCCGCCGCCCGGCGGAGCGTCGCGCGGTCGCCACGACCCGGCCGGCGGCATCCCCGCGCCCGCGGGACCGGCCGTGGGGGACACTGGTCGGCGTGACGAACGCTGCGACCGCGAGCGGCCGGCTGACGGCCGGCCCCCAGCCCGCCGCCCCCGAGACCGCCCGGACGGCGTGGCCCCGGATGGCCCTGCTCGGCGGGGTGCTGCTGGCCCTCGGGTCGGTCGCCCTGCTCCGGGACGACGGTGACCGGCTGCTGCTGGCCGGGCTCGGCGCGGTCGCCGCGGTGCGCGGTGCGGGCATGCTCCGCGACATCCGCGCCGGGAAGCTGCCCCGGGACGCCGCGGCCTCCGGTGCGCTCACCGTCTGGCTCGGCCTGGTGGCCGCCGCCGTGGCGCTGCTGTCTGGCACCACGTCGGCCTGGGTGCTGGTCGCCGGGCTCGTCCTCGCGGTACCGGCCCTCGCGCTGGCCGCGGGGACGAGCCGGGGAGTGGCCGGGGTCGCCGGCGCCGCCGTGCTGGCCGGCGCCGTCCTGCTCGCGGTGGCGGCCGGGGTGGCCGCGCTGCTCGGGGTGGGCACCGCGGTGCTCGCGGTGCTGGTGGCCGCGCTGGGGCTGGTCAACCTGCTCGGTGCGGTGGGCATGTGGCGGATCGCCCGCCGCCCGGCACCCGCGCCGGCCGGCGGCTGCGGCGGATGCGCCTGTGGCGCGGGCGGCTGCGGCTCCTGAGCCCGGCCCGGCGGGCCGGCCCGCCCGGCACCACCGCGGACGCCGCCCCGGTCAGGTGAACCGGGTCACCAGCGACCGCAGGTGCCGGGCCCCCGCGGCGTCGTCGCGCAGCACCGGGTCGATCGTCACCGGGTAGGGGCGGGCCGGCGGCGGGCCGGCCGGGTGGACGTCGACGTGCATCACCTCGGCGCCCAGCCCGTGCAGCTGGTCGGCCATCCGGTAGTCGCTCGGGGAGTCCCCGACGGTGTGCCAGCTGCGGGGCAGCGGCCCGTCGGCGGCGAGGAGCTCCAGGGCGCGGCGGGCGCCGAGGTCCTTGCCGACCGACACGGACTCCAGGTCGGTGGCGATGACGCTGGGGTCCACCCGCCACGGGCAGCGGCCGGCCGCGTCCCGGACGACCCGGTCGCCCAGCCGCACCCCGAGCCCGCGGGCGGTGAGCGCCGCGACCAGGTCGGTGTCGAACGCGGCCTGCGCGCGGCGGTAGTCGGCGGGCGGCACGTCGGTGCGGGCCTCGACGGTGGCCATCGAGCGCTTGGTGCGGTCGACGTCCATCGCCGCACCGTGCCCGCCCGCGACCAGTGCCGCCACCACCTCCGCGCAGACCGGTGGCACGGCGAGGGTGTCGTCGACGTGCACCTCGCCCAGCCCGTCGGCGCCGACCGTGCCCCACACGGCGCCCTTCTCGCAGACCGCGTGCAGGCGGGCGCCGGCCGGCCAGCCACCGGCCACCAGCGGCGCGATCACCCGTTCCCGGAGGAAGGCGTCGGACCGTCCGGTGTTGAACACCACCGGGATGCCGGCGGCCAGCAGCGCCCGCAGGTCCGGGAGGATGCCCGGCTGGGCGACGGTGCGGGTGAGCGGGCTGGCGATCGGCCCGTCCACGTCCAGCAGCAGACCGAGCGGCGGATGGTCCATGCCGGCATCCTCCCGGCCGCGCCGGTCCGGCTCCGGGATGGGTGGAACGGCGCCGCCGGTGGTACCGAAGGACCGTGCCCGACCTCGTCGACCTGGCCGGCCGTGCGGTCGCCGTCCCGCTGGCCGCGCTGACCCGGGTGCGCGGCGCCAAGCCGATGCACCCGCGCGGTGCGCTGTGCAGCGGCGTCCTGCACCGCACCGGCCCGCCCCGGCCCTGGGGGATCGACTGGCTCGACGAGCGGCGCGTCGACCGGGTGCTGGTCCGGTTCTCCCGCGGGGCCGGGCTGCCCGGGGCGTGGCCGGACGTGCTGGGCCTGGTGGTGCGGCTGCCGGGCGACGGGTCCGGGGCCCGGCCGGTCGACCTGCTGCTGTCCTCGACCGGCCGGGGCCGGTGGACGCGGCGGGTGCCGGTGCTGCGCCGGGACGCCGCGACCGCCTACGGCTCGATCATGTCCTACCGCTCCGTGTTCGGGCCGGTGCAGCTGGCCGCGCTGCCGGAGGGCTCCGGTGTCCCGACGGAACCGGCTCCGCTGGCGGCCGCGGTGGCCGGCCGGCCGCTGCGCTTCACCCTGGTCGCCGCCCTGGAGGGTGGCGCGTGGGAGCCCTTCGCCCGGCTGCGCGTGGGGAACCCGCTGCGGCCGCTGGACCCCGAGCTGCACGTCGACGCGGTGCTGCACGCGCCGCCCGGGCTGCGGGCCGATGGCCCGCTGGCCCGCTTCCGCCGGCCCGCGTACGCCGCGGCGCGGCGGGTCCGCGCCGGCGCCGGGCTCGAGCCCGGGTCGATGGTGCCGAACGGCTCGGGCGGGTAGCGGCGCGGGATGAGCGGGCACGTGTTCGTGGTGGGCGCCGACCTGACCAGGCTGTCCTGCGACGACGTCCTGGTGCCGACCGACCGCTCGCTGCGGGTGACGCGCAGCTGGGTGTCGCTGCTGCCGCCGGACGCTGTCACCGGCGCCGACGACGGCGGCGCCGTCGTGCAGGTCGACTGGTCGGGCGCGGACCGGGTGGTCGCCGTCCCCGGCGCCGGTGAGCGGCAGGCGTGGCTGGTCGACACGCTCGACGACGCCGGGCGCGGCCTGCCGTGGCTGCTCGCCGGGGCACGCGAGGCGCTGGCCGCCGTCGCCCGGCGGGAGGTGCCCCGGCCGGCGCACGGGCGGGCCCGCCGGCTGGTCGGGCTGCCGGCGCTGGGCACCGGCTGGGGCGGCGCGGCAGGAGAGCGCGGCGCCCTGCTGCAGCAGTTGCTGCCGGTGCTGCGGGAGGCGGCCGACGAGCACGGCTACGACGTCGCCCTGGTGCTGCGCCGGCCCAGCGACCTGGCCGCTGCCCAGCGGGTGCGCCGTGCCGACGGCGGTGGCTGGGAGCTGCCCGACGAGCTGTGCCGGGTCGCCGGGCAGCTGGGGGAACGCGCCCGGCGCGGCCAGCTCGCCGTGTTCCTGGGGGCGGGGGTGAGCGCCGCCGCCGGGCTGCCCACCTGGGAGCAGCTGCTGGACGAGCTCGCCGGGCGGGCCGGGCTGGACGACGGTCTGCGGGCGGGGCTGTCGCAGCTGCCGCCGCAGGACGCCGCCGCGCTGCTCGCCCGCGAGCTCGGCCGCGACGAACTCGGGGCCTACGTGCACCAGCGTTTCGGACCGGGGCCTTACTCGCTGGCGCACGCGATGATCGCCGGGCTCCCGGTCCGCGAGTACGTGACCACCAACTACGACCCGCTGGTCGAGCTGGCCGCCGAGGACGTCGGCCGCCGGCTGGAGGTGCTGCCGTTCGACGAGGCGACCCCCGGCAGCGCGTGGCTGCTGAAGCTGCACGGCGACGCCGCCCGCCCGGGGAGCATCGTGCTCACCCGGGAGGAGTACCTGCGCGGTGATTCCCGCAGCGCGCTGGCCGGGGTCCTCCAGTCGCTGCTGTTCACCCGGCACGTGCTCTTCGTGGGCACCTCCATGCTGGACGACGACCTGATCCGGATCGCCCACCAGGTGCGCACCGCGCTGGACGGAACCATGGCGGGCGACCACCGCCACGCGGGCACCGTGCTGGCGCTGCGCGAGGACCCGGTCCGGGCCCGGCTGTGGGAGCGCGACGTGGCGACCGTGGCGATGGCGCCGGCCGACGCGTCGGCCGCCGAGGCCGCACGTCGGCTGGAGGTGCTGCTGGACCTGCTCGGGTGCCTGTCCAGCCGGCCGGCCGGCTACCTCCTCGACCCCGCGTACCGCGGGCTGCTCGACGAGGAGGAGACGGTGCTGTCCGCGGCGCTCAGCCGGGTGGCCGAGGAGATCGACGTCGGGTCCGGGCAGAGCTGGGCCGGCCAGGAGGTGCAGGAGCTGCTCGCCCGGCTCGGGTACGAGGACCCGGGCCGTTTCCCCGCCGGACAGGTGGGCAACGGCAGACCATGATCCGGAGGCTCCGCCTGGACAACACGATCCCGATGCTGACCCAGGGGTACGCGTGGTTCCCCGACCGCCGCCGCGCCGCCGCCCGTGCCGGTGGCGTCCGGACCGCCCTGCACACCCGGCTGATGGGCCGGCGGACCCTGGGCGTGGCCGGGCCCGAGGGCGCCCGGTTCCTCTACGACGAGGACCACGTGCATCGCCGCGGTGCGCTGCCCGAACCGGTGGTCAGCACGCTGTTCGGCCACGGCGCGGTGCACACGCTGGACGGCGAGGCGCACCGGGTGCGCAAGGCGATGTTCGTCGACCTGCTGATGGGCTCGGGAACGGGCGCGCTGGTCGACGCGGTCACCGCGGCCTGGGACGACGCCGTGCCGCAGTGGGCCGCCCGCCCCCGGGTGGTGCTGTTCGACGAGGTGGGCCGGGTGCTCACCCGCGGCGTGTGCAGCTGGGCCGGGGTGCCGCTGACCGAGGCGGAGGTGCCCGCGCTGGCCCGCGACCTGACCACCCTGGTCGACGGCTTCGCCACCGGCGCCCCGCGGCACTGGCGGGCGCGCCGGGTCCGGCAGCGGCGCGAGGCCTGGCTCGCCGGCCTGGTGGACGACGTGCGCAGCGGCGCCCGGACGGTCCCGGCGGGGTCGGTGGTCGACGTCGTCTGCCGGCACCGCGACTCCGACGGGGAGCTGCTCGAGCCCCGGGTGGCCGCGGTCGAGCTGCTCAACGTCCTGCGGCCGACGGTGGCCGTCTGCTGGTTCGTCGCCTTCGCCGCCCATGCGCTGCACTCCTGGCCGGCCAACCGGGACCGGCTGCGCACCGGGGACGCGGCGTTTCCGACGGCCTTCGCCCACGAGGTGCGGCGGTTCTACCCGTTCGCGCCGTTCATCGGTGGCCGGGCGCCGCGGGAGGTCGAGTGGAACGGCGTCCGGGTGCCGGCCGGGGCGATGGTGCTGCTCGACCTGTTCGGGCAGAACCACGACCCGCAGCTGTGGGGCGACCCCTACGTCTTCCGGCCCGAGCGGTTCCTCGCCGGCGGCGAGGTCCGGCGGATCGGCCCGTTCGAGCTGGTGCCGCAGGGCGCCGGCGATCCGCGCACCGGGCACCGCTGCCCCGGGGAGGACGTCACGGTCGCGCTGCTGGCGGCGCTCGCCGGCCGGCTCGCCGCGCTGGAGTACGTGCTGCCCGAGCAGGACCTGTCGATCTCGCTGCGCCGCATTCCCGCACGGCCGGCCAGCCGTGTGGTGATGACTGTCGTCCGTCCCGGTCCGGCCGGACGTGCTACATAAACTTGACGACGTGTCGACATGATGTTGTGATCCTCCGCGCACTCCACGCATAGTTGGGGCGCGCAATGGGCGGGCGTCAGGCATGGGTGTCCACGTGGGGAGAGCGCCGTGCCGCGCAGCCGATCGAGGATCCACTACAGCGGGCAGAGCCCGGCACGGGCCCGGCGGCGTCGGCGTCGCGCCTCGGCGATGGTGACCGTCTCCGGGCTCGCCGTCGCCTCTCTCGTTGTCGGGACGGCGGTGGCCCCGCACCCGGCCAGTGCCGGAGACGGGTCCTCCCGGACGGTGGAGGTGCCGATGTCGGAGGTCACCAACCTCGCGGCAGCGGTGTCCCCGGACGGCGGCACCGTCGTCCTCGACGTCTACTCGATGCTGTGGACGGTCCCGGCCGACGGCGGGGTGGCGACACAGATCACCGAGCCGTCGCTGGAGGCCACCCGGCCCGTCTACTCGCCCGATGGCGGGCTCATTGCCTTTCAGAGTTACCGCGGCGGGTACTACCACATCTGGGTGGTCCGCCCGGACGGGACGGGGCTCCGTCAGCTGACGTTCGGTTCCCATGACGACCGTGAGCCGGCGTGGTCACCCGACGGCAGCGCCATCACCTTCGCCTCCGACCGCGCGGGCGAGGGATCGTTCGACATCTACGCCGTCGCCGTCGACAGCGGTGATCTGACCCGCTGGACGAGCAGTGCCACCGAGGAGTACGAGCCTGCCTGGTCCCCCGACGGCAACGAGATCGCCTTCGTCGAGGCGGAGGGCCGGAACACGCTGATCGCCGCGGTCGACCGGGACGGCAATCGCCGCCCTCTGACCACCGGCGGACGGGCACCGTCCTGGACGCCGGACGGGTCCGGCGTCCTCTACTGGCAGGGCGGCGGCCTGTTCCTCAACGGCACCGCCGTCACCCAGGGCGAGGACGTCTTCACCTTCGCCCCGCGGTGGATGTCGGACAGCACGTTCCTCTACACGGCCGACGGCCGGGTGTGGATCCGGGACCTGACGACTGGGGCGCGACAGGAGATCCCCTTCGAGGCGGTCGTGGAGCTCGAGCGGCCCGTATGGGAACCCAAGGAACGGGAGTGGAGCTCATCGGCGCCCCACTCCGTTGAGGGGCTGGTCAACCCCCGGCTGTCGCCCGACGGCCGAACCATCGTTTTTGGCGCGCTCAACGACCTACACCTCCTGACCGCGGGGAAGCCGCGGCAGCTGACCGACGACCAGTACTGGGAGTACGACGTCGAGTGGTCCCGGGATGGGCAGGCGATCACGTACACCTCGGACAAGCAGGGGTCGCCGGACGTGTACCGGCGCGACCTCGCGACCGGTCAGGAGCAGAAGCTCACCAGCGGTGCGGGGGCCGAGTACGGCGCCTCGCTGTCCCCGGACACGGCACGGCTGGCCTACCTGGACCAGGACAACGGCCTGCAGGTCCTCGACCTCGCCAGCGGCGCGGTGACCAGCCTCGGTGCCGGTCCCGGAGGGGAACTGTGGGAGGGGACGTCGTGGTCGCCGGACGGCCGGTACCTGGCCCTGGGTGACGGTGCCTTCGCCCCGAACAAGCGGTTCCGCGAGGACTTCAACTCCATCTGGGTGGTCGACACGCAGACCGGCGCCCAGGTCCCCTACCCGGTGGCAGACGACGGATCGATCGCCGACCTCGGTGACAGCGGGCCGGTGTGGTCCCCGGACGGCGCCTGGATGGCCTTCATCATGGAGTCCGTCCTCTGGGTCATCCCCGTGGGGCCGGATGGCGCGCCGACCGGCCCGGCCCGGCAGGTGACCGAGGAGACCGCCGACTCCCCGTCCTGGAGCGGGGACTCGCAGCGGCTGCTCTACCTCCACCACGGGGAGCTCACGTCCGTCGGTATCGACGGGGGCGACGTCCGCGAGCACGAGGTGAAGCTGAAGTGGCAGGACGATGTCGCCCACGGGCGCACGGTTATCCATGCCGGACGAATGTGGGACGGCGTGAGCGAGGAGGCGGTCGAGGACGTCGACATCGTCCTCGACGGAGACCGGATCGTCCGCGTCGAGCCGCACCGGGATCGCGGCCACCGGGGCGCGCGGTTCATCGACGCCTCCGACCAGACCGTGATGCCCGGCATGTTCGAGATGCACAGCCACCCGCAGGACATGCGCTTCTACGGCACCAAGTGGTGGAACTTCTACTTGTCCATGGGCTTTACCTCGACCGTGTCGATGGGAGGGTTCCTCAACGAGGCGGTGTCCGCCCGGGAATCCCTCGCCGCCGGCGAGCTGCTCGGGCCGCGTTCCTTCGTCGCCGGTGAACTCATCGACGGCTCCCGCGTCTCGCACCCCGAGACGCGCGCGATCGTGTCCGACGAGCAGCTGGAGCGGGAGCTGGACCGGCAAAGCGCCCTCGAGCCCGACCTCTACAAAACCTACGTTCGGACAGCGCCGCATCACATGGCCCGGGTTGCGGAGGTCGCGCACGCTGAGGGAGTTCCGGCCTTCTCGCACATCCTCACCACGACCGCCACGCTCGGGTTGGACGGCACGAGTCACCTGGGTGCCACCCAACGTGCCGGCTACAACAACGTCACCAGCCCGGCCGGACGCAGCTACCAGGACGTGGTCGACGTGTACTCCGCCGGCGGCGTCGACCTCGTGGCCACGCCGTTCAACGCGGCAGGCCTGCTCGGGCTGCAGCCTGGGCTGGCCGACGATCCGCGGGTGCAGCGACTGCTGCCGGCCAGCGACATCGCGCGCGTCGAGGAAGCCGTGGCCACCGTGCCGACGGCCGAGCAGGTGGCGCGGATCTCGGCGTCGACCGCTCTGTACGCGGAGATTCTGCGGGCCGGAGGGAACGTATCGGCCGGAACGGACTCCCCCCTGGCCATCCCGGGGATCCAGAACCACATGGTCCTGCGGTCCCTCGTCGCCGGTGGCATGACCGAGGCGGAAGCGCTCCGGACGGCGACCAGTATCGCGGCCGAGACCATGGGCGTGGCCGCGGACCTGGGCACGGTCGAGCCCGGCAAGCTGGCCGACCTGGTGTTCATCGACGGCGACCCGCTGGCCGACATCGACCAGCTCGTCAACGTGGGCGCGACCATGAAGGGCGGCCAGCACACCACGCAGGAGGAGATCCTGGCGGCGTTCCCCGAACGGCCGTGAGCTGACGGGCCGGCGCGAGCGGCCGGTCGGTCGGCTGGGACGAGGGACGGGCCACCTCCTCGACGGGGCGCTCCTGCACCCGGCGCGGAGGTGGCTCCCCGCCGTTCCGGTCGGTAGGTTCAGGCCATGATCGTGAGCACACGGAACGACGTCCGTGTGAGCGGTGTCCCCGGCGGCCGGCCCGTCGTGTTCGCCCACGGGTACGGCTGTGACCAGAACATGTGGCGGTTCATGACCCCCGACTTCGAGGTCGACCACCGGGTGGTCACCTTCGACCACGTCGGTTTCGGGCACTCCGACCTGTCGGCCTACGACCCGGTGAAGTACGGCTCGCTGCGCGGGTACGCCGATGACCTCGTCGAGGTGCTCGAGGAGCTCGACCTGACCGACGTGGTGTTCGTCGGCCACTCGGTGAGCGCGATGATCGGCCTGCTGGCCTACCGGCAGGCGCCGCACCGGTTCGGCGCGATGGTGATGGTCGGCCCCAGCCCCCGGTACGTCGACGCCGAGGGCTACGCCGGCGGGTTCTCCCGGGCGCAGATCACCGAACTGCTCGACAGCCTCGACGCCAACCACCTCGGCTGGTCGGCCGCGATGGCCCCGGTGATCATGGGCAACCCCGACCGGCCGGAGCTGGCCGCGGAACTGACCAACAGCTTCTGCCGCACGGCGCCGGACGTGGCGCGGCAGTTCGCCCGGGTCTCGTTCCTGTCCGACAACCGGGCGGACCTCGCCTCGCTGTGGCTGCCGACGCTGGTGCTGCAGTGCGCCGAGGACGTGATCGCGCCGGAGTTCGTCGGCCGCTACGTGCACGACCACGTGCCGGGCAGCGTCTTCCACCAGCTCGCCGCCACCGGGCACTGCCCGAATTTGAGCGCACCGGACGAGACGACCGCCGCCATCCGGTCGTTCCTCTGACGGGCCGGGCCATGGCGGCCGAGCGCCGGCGTGACGACGCCGGGCGCGCGCACCTGGACCAGCTGCTGGAGGACGATTCGGCGGACCTGTACGAGAACGCCCCGTGCGGCTACCTCTCCACGCTGCCCGACGGGACGATCGTCAAGGTCAACCGGACCTTCTGCGCCTGGACCGGGCTGGCCGGCGAGCAGCTGCTGCGCACCAAGCTGCGCGACCTGCTCAGCGTCGGCGGCCAGGTCTTCCACGACACCCACCTGGCGCCGCTGCTGCGCATGCAGGGAGCCGTGCGCGAGGTCGCCCTGGACGTCGTCCGGGTGGACGGCACGCTGCTGCCGTGCCTGGTCAACGCCGTCGAGGTGCGGGACGGCGAGGGCGCCCCGGTGATGGTGCGCGCGACGCTGTTCGAGGCCACCGCCCGCCGGCGGTACGAGCGGGAGATCCTGACCGCCCAGCGGTCAGCCGAGGAGTCACGGGCGCGGGCGCGGACGCTGCAGCAGGTCGTCGAGGAGCTGGCCGGCGCCACCTCGGTCGCCGACGTCGCGGCCGTGGTCGTGGACCGGGCGCGGGCGGCGCTGTCGGCCCGCGGCGTGGCGCTCTGGCTGGTCGGCGACGAGCCCGACGAGCGGGCATCGGTGCCGGTCGGCGGCGGGCCGGGGGAGAGCGGACCGACCCTGGTGGTGGCCCGCAGCGAGGGGCTCCCGCCGGGGCTGCTGGGTGAGCTGGCCACCGCGGCCGGCGGACGGGTGGCCCTGGAGCTCGCCGAGGGGCTGCGGGTGCTCACCCCCGGCGGGCGGCTGCGCGAGCAGCGGCCGGAGCTGGACGCCGCGCTCGTCGCGGGCGGGCTCACCGCGCTCGTCGTCGTCCCGGTGACCGTCGACACCCGACGGCTGGGCGTCCTGGTGCTGGGTCTGGGCCGGCAGGAGGGCGAGCTGATCTCGCTCGCCGAGCCGGTGGACGGCGAGCTGCCGGCCGGCGACGTCGACCTGCTCTGGACCCTCGGGCGGCAGGCCGGCCAGGCGCTGGAGCGGGCCCGGCTCCACGAGGAGACGACCCGGCAGGCCGAGCGGTCGGGCTTCCTGCTGCACGCGGCCCGGCTGATGGCCGCTGCCACCGGTGTGGCGGAGACGGTCGAGCGCCTCGCCGACCTCGCCGTGCCGCGGCTGGCCGACATGTGCGTGCTGGACCTGGCCACCGAGCACGGCGTCCAGCGGGTCGTGGCCCGGCACGGCGATCCGGCGAGGCAGCACCTGGTCGACACGCTCCGCGAGTGGGCCCCACCGGCGCGCGACCTGCCGTATCCGGCGCAGCGGGCGCTGGCCGAGGGCCGCACGCAGTGGTTCTCCGCCGTCGACGACGCGTGGCTGGCCACCGTGGTCCGTGATCCGGTGGAGCTGCGGACGGTGCGCGCCCTGCAGCTCACCAGCATCGTCGCCGTGCCGCTGGTCGCGGAGGGGCGGGTGCTGGGCGTGCTCACCCTGGGCGCGGACCGGCGGCGGGGTGCGTTCACCGCCGCGGACGTCGAGGTCGCCGAGCAGCTCGCCCACCAGGTCTCCCTGGTCATGGCCAAGGCGCAGCGGTACGAGTTCGAGGTCCGCACCTCGCACACGCTGCAGGCCACGCTGCTGCCGCCGCCCCCACCGGAGGTCCCCGGGGTGGCGGTGGCGGTGCGCTACCTGGCCGCCAACCGGGGAGCGGAGATCGGCGGCGACTTCTACGACGTGGCGCCGCTCGGTGAGGGGCACGTGGCGATCGCCGTCGGTGACGTGGTCGGGCACGACATCACCGCGGCCGCCACCATGGGCCAGCTGCGCAGCGTGTACCGGGCGCTGCTGGTCGAGTCGCCGTCGCCGTCGGCGGTGATCGACCGGTTGCAGGCCAGCTGGCCGCTGCTCGGCCTGCAACGGATGGCCACGGCCCTGTTCGCGTCCCTGGACCTGCCGTCGGGCGAGCTGCGGGTCGCCTCGGCCGGCCACCCGCCGCCGCTGCTGATCACCGACGGCCACGCCGAGTTCCTGCCGGTACGCCCCACCCGGATGCTCGGGGCGCCGCCGGGGGAGGCGGCGGAGTGGACCGGCGTGGTGCCCCCGGGAGCGACGCTGGTGCTGTTCACCGACGGCCTGGTGGAGAGCCGCTGGAGCGACATCGACGCCGGCCTGGCCCGGTTGCTGGCTGCCGCCACCCGGGTTCCGACCACCGACCCCGATGAGCTGTGCGACCGGCTGCTCGGCGACCTGGCCGGTACCCACCGGTCCGACGACATCGCGCTGCTGGCCCTCACCCGCCGCCCGTAGGGTCAGGGGCAGGACGACCGAGGATCGTGGAGGCCGACGTGCTCGACGCGGATCAGTGGCAGCAGGTGGTCGGGCAGGCGGTGCGCGCGCCGTCGATCCACAACACGCAGCCGTGGCTGTTCGCCGCGACCGGCGACCGGCTGGACGTCCGGCTGGACCCCGGGCGGGCGCTGCCGGCGATCGACCCGACCCGGCGCCAGCAGGTGGTGAGCTGCGGGGTCGCGGTGCACTTCGCCGTCGTCGCGCTGGCCGCCCTGGGCCACGCCGGCGAGGCGGAGCTGGTCCCCGACCCGGCCGACCCCGACCACCTCGCCACGATCCGGGTGACCGGGGCGCGGGAGCCGTCCGCGGCCGAGCGGGAGCTGGCCGGGGCGATCGCCCGGCGGCACACCGACCGGCTGCCGTTCCTCGACCGGCCGGTGCCGACCGGGCTGGTCGACGAGTTGCAGGCCGAGATCGGCCGGGACGGCGTGTGGCTCAAGCCGGTGAGCCGGGAGGACGAGGAGGCCGCCACGGTGTTCCTGCTCGGCCAGGTCGAGCAGCTGGAGCAGCGCGACCCGGCCTACCTCGCCGAGCTGCACGCCTGGACGCGCACCGACCCGACCGCCTCCGACGGCGTGCCGGTGGCCGCGCTGCCGGAGGGGGACCGGTCGCGGCGGCCGTCCAACTGGCTGGTCCGCGACTTCGTCGCCGACCCGGGGGCGGCTCGCCCGCCGGCGCCGGCCGCCGCCGACGACGAGCCGCCGCCGTCGGTGGAACACCCCGCGGTGCTGCTGCTGGGCACGATGTCCGACGACCGGGCCGGCTGGCTGCAGGCCGGGCAGGCGCTGGGCCGGCTGCTGCTGCGGGTCACCGTCGCCGGGCTCGCGGCCTCCCCGCTCACCCAGGCGCTCGACCAGCCGTGGGCGCGCAACCGGCTGTCGCACCGGCTCGCGCTGGTGGGTCACCCGCAGATGCTGCTGCGGCTGGGGTACCCGGCCGGGGAGGCCGTGGCCAGCGGGCGGCGGCCGGTCGCCGAGGTGCTGCGGGTCGACTGAGGCAGCGGACGACGGTGCTGCCGCCCGCCCCCGCCGGCGGGGTACCGCCGCTCAGGCGGTGACCAGGCGTGCCAGCTCGGCCGGCAACGCGCCGGGGGAGAGCACGCCGAGCCGCTGGGTGGCGCGGGTCAGCGCGACGTAGAGGTCGCTGTACCCGCGCACCCCCTCGTCGAGCACGCCCTGCGGGTCGACCAGCAGCACCGAGTCGAACTCCAGGCCCTTCGCCTGCTCGGGCAGCAGCACGACGGGCCCGGCGGAGGAATCGGCGTCCGGCCCGGCCGTGACGGCGGGCAGCGTCTCCTGCAGGGCGGCGAGGACGGCGGGCAGCCGGGTGCGCGGAGCGAGCACCGCCGTGGTGCCGCCCTGCGCGGCCAACTCCGCGGTCGCGGTGGCGACCCGGGCCGGCAGCTCGGCCGCCGGCACCGCCGCAGCCCACGGCGGGACGCCGGAGCTGCGCACCGACCGGGGGGCCGCCAGCAGCGACCCGCCGGCGGCCAGCACGTCGGCGGCCACCGCCATGATCTCGGTCGGGGTGCGGTAGTTGACCGTGAGCTCGGCCAGCCGCCACTGGCCCTCGGCGTGCGGCTTGAGGACGTCGGCCCAGCTGTCGGCGCCGGCCAGGCTGCCGGTCTGGGCGAGGTCGCCGACCACGGTCATCGAGCGGGTGGGGCACTTGCGGACCAGCAGCCGCCAGGCCATCGCCGACAGCTCCTGGGCCTCGTCGACCACCACGTGCCCGAAGGCCCAGGTGCGGTCGGCGGCGGCCCGCTCGGCCGTCGTCCGGTAGTCGGCCAGTTCCTCGCGCTCGGCGAGCCCGGCGGCATCGAGCAGGTCGCCGGCGGTGAGCTCCTCCCCCTCCTCGTCGTCCTCGAGGTCGGTGGAGCGGGAGCCGTGGAGCAGGTCGAGGGTCTGCTGCGCCGACGCCCTGGCGCGGCGCTGCCGGCGTTCCTCGGCGGCCCGCTCGGCGGAGTCGTCGAGGCCGAGGAGCTCGTCGGCCTCCTCGAGCAGCGGCACGTCGGCGGGGGTCCAGTCGCCGGTCGGCGCGCGGTGCAGCAGGGCGCGGTCGGCGTCGTCCCAGCCGGGGGTGACGGCGGCGAGCCGGTCGGGGTCGGCGAACAGGTCGGTGAGCAGTCGCTCGGGGGTCAGCCGCGGCCAGAGCTCGTCGACCAGGGCGCGGACCGCGGGCTCGGCGCGGATCTCCCGGCGGATGGCGGCGACATCGCCGGCGTCCAGCAGGCCGGCGCCGCCGCGGACGTCGGCGCCGAGCCGGTCGGCGTAGCGCTGGGCGACGAGGTCCACGACGGCCCGGGCGAAGGCGCCGCGCCCCAGGTTGTGCAGCCGGGAGGCGCGCCGGCCGACGGTCCGGGCGCGGGACAGGTCGGCCGGGCGGAGCTTGATCGGCACCCCGTCGACGACGATCTCGCGGACCCCGCGCGGCACGGTCTGCCGCTGCTTCACGGCCTGGGTGAGCACGTCGACCATAACCAGCCGGCCCTTGACCTCGGCGACCTCGGGCCGCTCGTCGGCGCGGGCGTCGATGCCCGGCCGGAGCTGGCCGAGCCCGGACAGCAGCACGCCGGTCTCGCCGAGCGCGGGCAGCACGTCGGCGATGTAGCGCAGGAAGGTGGGGGTGGGCCCGACGACGAGCAGTCCGCTGCGGGCCAGCCGGTCGCGGTGGGTGTAGAGCAGGTAGGCGGCGCGGTGCAGCGCGACGGCGGTCTTGCCGGTGCCGGGGCCGCCCTGCACGACGAGCACCCCGCGGGCGTCGCTGCGGATGATCCGGTCCTGCTCGACCTGGATGGTGCGGACGATGTCGGTCATCCGGCCGGTGCGGTCGGCGGTCAGCGCACGCAGCAGCGCCGCCTCGCCGGTGAGGGCGGTGGGGTCGCCCTCCTCGCCCTCCGCGAGGACCAGCACCTCGTCGTCGATGTCGGTGACCCGGCGGCCGAGGGTGCGGATGTGCCGGCGGCGTGCCACGCCGTCGGGGGAGAAGGCGGTGGCGGTGTAGAACGGCCGGGCCGCCGGGGCGCGCCAGTCGACCAGGGCGGGGTCGCCGCCGGGATCGTCGGCGGCCAGGCCGGTGCGGCCGATGTAGAGCGGCTGCGGAACCTCGGTGCGGTCGAGCCGGCCGATGACCAGGCCGGGCTCGGCGGCATCCAGCATGGTGATGCGCCGGGCCTGGAAGTCGGCGGCGGCCTCCCGCTCGCCGAGGGCCTGCGGATTGCCGGCGACCGGCCCGGAGATGGCCTGCTCCATCCGGGTCACCGCCCGGGCGCGGGCGGTGTCGAGCCGGCGGTAGAGGCCGGTGACGTGGTCCTGCTCGGTGGCCAGGTCGGGATGGGGTGCGACGTCGCGGGACGAGCTCGACAACGGGGTGCTGCTCCTCGGTGAGGGGTGCGGACGACGGCGCGTGGACGTGCTCCGTGGCGACTGGCAACCGTACGGGGGGCCGCGCTTCTTCCCGCGCCCACGGTCGCGGCCACGCCCGTTCGGCTCGCAGGTAGATCATCATCTCGGTATCCTGTGCCTGACCAGGGCGTTCGCCGAGGAGAGGGGCTGTTCCCGATGAGCTCGTACCGGTACAAGCCGAGTAGACCCGCCGCCGTGCTGGGGATCGTCGTGGGGATCGGGATGCTCGTGTTCGGCGTCACCCAGTTCAGCGACGCGGAGGGGGGCGGCCAGGCCTTCCTGGTGTTCTGGTGCATCGCGGTGGTCGCCATCACCTCGCTGAACACGTGGGCGGCCTTCTCGAAGAAGGGATCGCTGGCCACGTTCAGCCGGGTGCCCGACGAGGACTCCTCCCCGAGCTGAGGGCCGACGCACCCCTTCACGCGCAGGGCTCGCCGCGCCCTCGGGCGGCAGCGGGCACGATGACCCGGTGGAGACCACGTACGGACACGGACGCACCCACCGGTTGGACCTCGTCGACGCGACCGTGCGGGAGTGGGACGCGACGGTGGTCGCGTCGGACCCGGAGACGGGGATCGTGCTGGACCGGTCGGCGTTCTATCCCGGCGGCGGCGGGCAGCCGCCGGACGAGGGCGTGCTGCTGTGGGGTGGGGTGCGCACCCGGATCGCCGGCACCCGGCGCGGCGACGAGCTGTACCTGCTGCCGGCCGACGGCGACCCGCTGCCGCCGGTGGGCACGGCGGTGCGCGGAGCCCTGGACGACGACCGCCGGACCGCACTGATGCGCACCCACTCCGGCCTGCACGTGCTCACCGGCGTGGTGTTCCGCGACTTCGGGGCGCTGGTCACCGGCGGCAACATGGAGCCGCTGACCGCCCGGATGGACTTCGACCTGGCCGAGGTGCCGCCCGACTTCAAGGACCGCATCGCCGAGTCGGTCAACGCCGAGCTCGCCGCCGACCGCCGCATCGAGGTGAAGGTGCTGCCGCGGGACGAGGCGTTCGCGATCCCGGACATCATCCGGACGGCGACCAACCTGCTCCCGCCCGACCTGGAGGAGGTACGGATCGTGGACATCGTCGGGCTGGACACCCAGGCCGACGGCGGCACCCACGTGGCGTCCACCTCGATGGTGGGCCGGGTCGAGGTGGTGAAGATGGAGAGCAAGGGCCGCGGCTTCCGCCGGCTACGGGTGCGGATCGTCTGACGACGTGACGCATGGCCGGCTCGTCGTCCCATGCGACGCCTCAGCTGCCGTAGTGGTAACGGCAGGCAGCTATGCGTATCTCGTCGTCGTTGATCCGGTAGATGAGTCGGTGCTCATCGGTGATGCGCCGCGACCAGTAGCCGTGGAACCCGTGCTTCAGGGGTTCCGGCTTGCCGATCCCGTCGTTGCCGTGGCGGTCGACGTCCGCGATGAGGGTGTTGATTCGTTTCAGGATCTTTCGGTCCTGAGTCTGCCACCACAAGTAGTCATCCCAGGCGCTTTCGTCCCAGACCAGCCTCACTCAACGAGACCCCGCTCGACCCCCCGACCGGCTTCGAGCCGATCGATGGACGCGAGCAGTCGACGGGCGTTCTCCGGGCTTCTGAGCAGGTACGCGGCTTCCTTCAACGACTCATAATCGTCGAGCGACACCATGACCACCGGATCGTGCCCGGCGCGGGTGATCACGACCTCCTCGCGGTCGTTGACGACCGCGCTGAGCGTCTCCGCATACTTGGCGCGGGACTCTGAATAGCTCATCGTTCGCATGACCGACCTCCATCCGCACGTACATAAAACTGTACGTGCAGGTCCAGGGCGACACAAGGGGCGCGTTTCGCGCGGGTCGGCGATGCCCATCGCGACGCCGGTCTCCTGGAGACGGGCGTCGTGCGCGTGCGCGGCGTCCCGTACCGCGGCGTCGGTGCGGTCGTAGCCCGCCCCGTCCCCGTACCTGATCGTCACGAACCTGGGCACTGTGTCTCCTCTCGTTCGGACCGGTCGGATCCGACTGGTCGTCGCGTCGTCCTTCGCGCCATGATCGGGTGATCCGGTGGAGACTGCCACCAAGACCGGGGGCCGCCTCCTGACGGGTCGTTTCGCCGCCCTGAGCTGGACTTTCATCTTGTGATGGTCGTTGGCTCGCGGTAGGCTTCGAACATCAGTTCGAGTCGCTGCGGGAGGTGTCATGGGCGAGTTGTCCTCGGCTCTGGACGCGCTCGCGGCTGAGGATCTGCACGGGTTGAGCGATGGGTTGGTGCTGGATCGGGTGGCGGAGCTGGTGCGGGTGGTGAACCGGGCCACCGCCGAGCTGGCCCGGACGGTGCGGCACGCGGGTTGCACGCAGGCCGTCGAGTACGACGGGTTGAAGAGCACGCGGTCGTGGTTGATCGGGCATCCGCGGCTGGCGCCGGCCGAGGCCTCCCGGATCGTGCGTTCGGGTCGGGTGTTGGAGCACTTCCCGGTCATGGCCGCGGGGTTCGCTGCCGGGGACATCACTGCCGCCCAAGTCGACGTGGTCGCCGGCGCGGTCGG
>NZ_BAAGVS010000020.1:0-74251 GCF_054780755.1 Modestobacter lapidis
GGCCGGCGATCGCCGCGCAGACGGTGGAGGTCTACCGCTCGGTGCTGGCCGCCCGCGCCTGAGCCACCCGCGGACCACCGTCCTCACGGTGCGGTCGGCGGTCAGACCGCGGCGGTGCCGATCAGCCCCTTGCGGGTGACCAGGGCGGCGAGCTCGTCCTCGGCCAGCCCCTCCGTGCCCTCGGGACGGCGCGGCAGCACCAGGTAGCGCGACTCCGCGCTGGCGTCCCAGACCGACACCTGCGTGCCGGCGGGCAGCTCCACGCCGAACTCCCGCAGCACCCCGCGGGGGTCGCGGACCACCCGGGAGCGGTAGGCCTCGCTCTTGTACCAGCCGGGCGAGGGCCCCAGTAGCGCGATCGGGTAGCAGGAGCACAGCGTGCACACGACGACGTTGTGCTCGCCGTCGGTGTTGGCGACGACCTTCAGCCGCTGCTCCTGCAGGCCACCGGCCATCGAGAGCCCGATCTCGCGGATCGCCCCGTTGGCGTCGGCCAGCAACCGGGACGCGAAGCCGGGGTCCACCCAGGCCCGGGCGACGATCCGTGCGCCGTTGGCCGGCGTGCCGCCGGCGAGGAACTCGTCGATGCGGGTGTCGATCTCCCCGGCGTCCAGCAGGCCGCGCTGCTCCAGCAGCGCCTCGACGTGCCGCACCTGCGCCGAGATCAGCGAACTGTCGTGGCTCACGGGCCCTCCACCGGTGTCAGGTAGTCGTTCCACAGCTCCACGGTCACCGTGTGGTCGCCGGCGCCGAAGAGGTCGGCAGCGGCGAACCGCACGTGGTAGACGGTCTGCGGCGGGCCGGACACCCCGCGGGCCCGGTCGTCGGCCAGCGGGTGCACTCCGGCCGGTTGCACCACCACGCCCACCGCGCCGCGCGCGTAGCGAGGCAGCCGGGTGTGCCCGTCGACGTCCACGGTCCGGGTGCGCACCCGGTCGCCGACGGCGAACCGGTCAGTGCGCGGAGTCATCGCCCACCGCCAGGTCGTCCGCCGACGCGACGCCCTTCTCGGCCAGCAGGGTCGTGATCGCGGCGAACCAGCGCTCGTAGTACGAGGCGGCCAGGTACTGCTCGACGGGCAGCCGCTCCTGCGCGTCGCGGAACTCGTCGAGGTTGTAGACGCCCCGCTTGATCAGCGCGCCGTTGAGAGCGAAGACGTGCGCTTCCCAGTCGGCGTGGAACCGTGGTTCGTCGGCCTCCTCGACGATCGCCGGGAACCCGGCCATCCCACCGACGTCGTTGATCCGGCTCATGGCAGCGATCCTGCCCTGCGCGGTCGGGTCAGGGCCAGATCGAGGCCACGATGATCGCCGCGACGGCCAGCTGCGAGGCCGCAGTCACCAGGCTGGCCGGGTGGAAGGGCACCTGCATCAGCATCTCGCCGAGCTTGCCGGGGGTGAGCAGGTCCAGGATCAGGAAGGCAACCGCCTGCAGGAGCACGCCGAGCAGACCGAACACCACGGTGTAGAGCAGCGCCCGGCCGAAGCCGCTGGTCGCATTCGTCCAGATGGTCGTGAACGCGATCGCGCCCTGGCCGAGGAAGCCGGCCGCCAGCGCGATGCCGGCGTTGACCGAGCGTTCCTCGTAGATGTGCCGCGCCAGGTGGCCGGGGGTCAGCAGGTCGAGGGCGAGGGCACCCACCACCAGCAGCAGGAGGCCGACGCCGGTGTAGGCGACGGCGTAACCGATGTTGGCCAGCACGGGGAGACCTCCGGTCGCAGACGGGAACGCGGGAAGCCTAGGGCCACGCCACCGCGGGTTCCGGAATGACGGCCCACTGCGCGGTGCTGCACCCGGCGTGACCGCTGTGGACACGCCGCTCACCCTCTTCGACGACGTCGACGGGGTGGCGCCGGCCGAGACACCGGTGGCCAACCGGCTCTTCGACGTCGCCCGCATCTACGCCGAGCCGGCCGCCGCCACCTCGCCCCGCGGCCGGCAGGTGCTGGCCCGCTTCCCCGCCGCCGAGGTGGTCGAGGTGCCCTCGCACTGGCAGGTCCCCGACCTGCACGGCAACGCCGGCAACATCGACCGGTGGGTGCGGGTGAAGTCCGAGACGCTGGTGCTGGGCGTGAAGAAGTCCCTCGCCGCCCGCCCCAACGGCCGCTCGGCCGACTTCATCGCCCCCTCGACGGCCAACGGCTGCGCCATGGCCTGCGCCTACTGCTACGTGCCGCGGCGCAAGGGCTACGCCAACCCGATCACCGTGTTCACCAACATCGAGCAGATCACCGGGTACCTGCGCCGGCACGTGGCCCGGCAGGGACGCAAGGCCGAGCCGGACCAGGTCGACCGCGACTCCTGGGTCTACGACATCGGCGAGAACGGCGACTGCTCGGTCGACGCGCTGGTCAGCGACAACGTGGCCGACCTGGTGGCCACCTTCCGCGACCTGCCGACCGCGAAGGCCTCGTTCGCCACCAAGTACGTCAACCGCGAGCTGCTCGACCTCGAGCCGGCCGGTCGCACCCGCGTCCGGTTCTCGGTGCTGCCCGAGCGCGACGCCCACCTGCTGGACGTGCGCACCAGCCGGGTGGCCGAGCGGATCGCCGCCGTCGACGACTTCGTCGCCGCCGGGTACGAGGTGCACCTCAACCTCTCGCCGGTGGTGCTCCGCGAGGGCTGGGAGGCCGACTGGGCGGAATTGCTGCGGCAGCTGGACGACGTCCTCTCCCCCGCGGCCAAGGAGCAGGCCGCCGCCGAGGTGATCCTGCTGACCCACAACGCCGGGCTGCACGAGGTGAACCTCGGCTGGCACCCGCGCGCCGAGGAGGTGCTCTGGCGACCGGAGCTGCAGGAACCCAAGCGCTCGCAGAACGGGCAGGACAACGTGCGCTACCGGGCCGGCGTCAAGCGGGCCGGGGTCGCGCGGCTGCGCGAGCTGATCGGCACCCACGCGCCGTGGCTGACCGTCCGGTACGCGTTCTGAGCACCGTGCTGAGCGCCGGGCTGTCCCTGCTCGACCGCTCGCGCACCCGCGCGGGTTCCGATGACGCCACCGCGCTGCGGGCCACCGCCGACCGGGCCCGGCAGGCCGAGCGGCTGGGCTACGACCGGTTCTGGGTCGCCGAGCACCACGGCGTGCCCGGGGTGGCCGGAGCGAGCCCGGCGGTGCTGCTGGCCGCCGTCGCCGCCCGGACGACGTCGATCCGGATCGGCTCGGCCGGCGTGATGCTGCCGCACCACCAGCCGCTGGTGGTCGCCGAGCAGTTCGCCACGCTCACCGCGTTCGCCCCCGACCGGGTCGACCTGGGGGTCGGCCGCTCCCCCGGCTTCACCGCGCCGGTGCGGCGGGCGCTGCGCTCCGACCGCATCCGCGACTTCGGTGCCGACCTGGCAGAGTTGCGCGACCACCTGGCCGGCACCGCCGCGATCACCGCCCACCCCCGGCCGGACGGCGACGTCCCGCTGTACGTGCTGGCCACCGCCCGCGGCCTGACCGTGGCCGCCGAGCTGGGCCTGCCGGTCGTCGTCGGCGGGCCGCTGCTCGGCGTGGCCGACGACCCGGCGCCGGGCCTGGCGGCGCTGGCCGCCTACCGCGACACCTACCGGCCCTCCGCAGCCGCCCCGGAGCCGGAGGTGGCGGTGAGCCTCGACGTGCTGATCGCCGACACGCCGGCCCGGGCCGAGGAGCTGCTGCTGCCCGAGGCCTGGGCGATGGCGCAGGCCCGCACCACCGGGGTCTTCCCGCCGCTGGAGCCGGTGGCCGCCATCCGGTCCCGCGCGATGACGGCCGCCCAGCGGCGCTATGTCGAGGAGACGGCCTCGGCGGGCATCGCCGGCACCACCGAGCAGGTCGGTGCCCGGCTGGCCGAGTTGCTGGAACGGACCGGCGCGGCGGAGCTGGTCACGTCCAGCAGCACCTTCGACCGGTCGGCGCTGGCCGACTCCGACGCGGCGCTGGCCGCGCTGTTCGGGCGCCGGCCGGATCAGTCCAGCTCGGCGAGCGCTGCGGCCAGGCTCGCGCCGTCGGGGGCGTAGACGACCGGCACGGCCCCGACCCGCTCCACCCGCGCCGCCCCGTCCGGAGCGGGAACACCGGTCGCCTCCGCGGTCGCTCCGCTCCTCGCTCGCTGGCGCTCGCTGCGATGCTCACTTCCTGTCGGCGAGGCGGGAACACCGGTCGCCTCCGCGGTCGCTCCGCTCCTCGCTCGCTGGCGCTCGCTGCGATGCTCACTTCCTATCGGCGACTGGACGTCGCGCAGCAGCACCGCCCGCACCCGGTCGGGCCGGGCGGCGACGAAGGCCCGGTAGAGGGCCGGGTCGTGCTCGGAGGTGTCGCCCACCAGCGTCCAGCCCACACCGGGCAGGTCGTCGGCGAGCCGGTGCAGCGCGGACCGCTTGTGCGCCCGGCCGTCCCGGAACCAGCGGGTCGGCCGGGGGCCCCAGTCGGTGAGCAGCAGGGCGCCGGCCGGGAAGCCGGCCCGCTCGAGGAAGCCGGCCAGCGGGCCGGCCAGGTTCCACGGCCCGTTGCTCAGGTACACGACCGGCACGTGCGGGGCACCGGCGGTGAGCTGCCGGAGCAGTGCGGCCATGCCGGGGACGGCCCGCCGGGTGGCCATCGGCTGGACGAACGTGCGCCAGGCCGCCCGCAGCGGGGTGGCGATGCCGGTGACCAGCACGGTGTCGTCGATGTCGCAGACGATGCCGCGGGCGGCGCCGGGTGAGGACAGGTGGACCGGCGCGGTGGCCGACCGGCTGCCGGCCGACAACACGGCGGGCACCTGCCCGCGGTCGCCCAGCAGGCCGGCCGGCACCTCGAGGGTGACGTCGACGAGCCCGTCGGCGTCGCTGCGGACCGTGCGGACGACGCCGGCCACCTCGACGGTGACCTCGGCGTGCGGCGCCTCCAGGGTGAGGAACCGCTGCCACCCGGGCAACGCGCGCCGGTCCTGCGGAGAGGCACCGGGCGGGGCCAGCAGCACCCGGCCGAGCACCCGGATCCGCCCGCCGCTGCCGTAGCCGGGGTAGGCCAGCACCGCCGGCGTCCAGCCGCGGCGGCGGGCCGCCCGGGACAGCACCTCCCGCAGCGCGGAGTCCCCGCGTCGGGCCAGTCCGGACAGCGAGCGCACCGGGGCAGCCTGCCACTGCGACGACGCGCGGCGCAGGTGGTGTCCCCCGGTCTGGCGTTGTGCCACCGTCGTTTCCCGTCCCCGCCCGACCGAGGAGGACCCGTGCCCGCGGTGGAACTGCACGCGGTGACCAAGACCTACACCCGCCTGGGCCGTCCCCCGCGGCGGGCGCTGGACGACCTCCACCTGGTCGTCGGAACCGGTGGTGTACACGGCTTCCTGGGGCCCAACGGCTCGGGCAAGACGACGACGATCCGGGTGCTGCTGGGGCTGGTCCGGCCCGACGCCGGCGAGGTGCGGCTGCTCGACCGTCCGGTGCCGGCCGAGCTGCCGCAGGTGATCGGGAGCGTGGGGGCCCTGGTGGAGACGCCGCTGTTCTTCCCCGGCTTCTCCGGCCGGCAGAACCTCCAGCTGCTCGCCGCGACCGCGGGGATCCCCCGCAGCCGGGTCGAGGAGGTGCTGAAGACCGTCGACCTGCGGAACCGGGCGACCGACCGGTTCCGGGGCTACTCGCTCGGGATGAAGCAGCGGCTGGGCATCGCCGCCGCGCTGCTGAAGTCGCCGCGGCTGCTGCTCCTCGACGAGCCCAGCAACGGCCTGGACCCGGCCGGCATCCGCGACGTCCGCGAGCTGATCCGCCGGCTGGGCTCCGACGGGTCGACGACGGTGCTGCTCTCCTCCCACCTGCTGGCCGAGATCGAGCAGGTCGCCGACTCCGTCTCGATCATGGCGCAGGGCCGGTGCATCGCCTCCGGACCCGTCGCCGAAGTGCTGGCCGGCCGCTCGACGGGCGACGTGCGGATCCGGGTGCCGGCGCTCGCCGAGGCCACCGCGGTGCTGACCGCAGCCGGGTTCGCGGTGACCCCTGCCCCCGACGGGTTGCTGGTGCACGGCGTCGCCGACCCGGGCGCGGTCACCCGGCTCCTCGCCGAGCACGGGCACTACCTGGAGGAGCTGACACCGGTGTCCGCGGACCTGGAGAGCACCTTCCTCGCACTGACCGCGCCGCCGGCATGAGCACCGCCGTCGACACCGCGTCGCCGACCGCACCGGAGCCGCCGACCCGGCCGGCCGGCCGGTTCAGCGAGCTGCTGCGCGCCGAGGTGCACCGGCTGCTGGCCCGCAGCTTCATCCGGGTGGTGCTGGCGCTGGCCGTGCTCGGCTGGCTGGGCGCCGTCGTCCTCGCGCTGACCCAGTTCTCCTCCCCCACGCCCGAGCGGCTGGCCGAGGCCCGGACGGCGATGCAGCAGTCCGTCGCGCTCAGCGAGCGGTTCCGGCAGGACTGCCTGGACGACCCGGCCCGGCCGGCCGAGATCTCCGGCGACGACTGGTGCGGGCCCGCGCAGACGGTCGCGGACCTCCGGGCCGCGGACTTCCTCGACCCGCCGGCCTTCTCGCTGGCGGCGGCCGGGGTGGAGGGGGCGATCGCCGTGGGTGTGCTGTCGGCGATGCTCGCCTTCCTGCTCGGCGCCACCTTCGTCGGCGCGGAGTGGTCGAGCCGGTCGATCGTCGCGCAGCTGTTCTGGGAGCCGCGCCGCGCCCGGGTGATGGGCGCCAAGCTGCTGGTGGCCGCCGCGGCGAGCGTCGTCCTCGGGGTGCTGGCCCAGCTGGCCTGGCCGGCGACCGCCGGGCTGCTGCAGGCCCTGGTCGGCGACGGCGCCCCGCTGCCGGACGACTTCTGGCCCGAGCTCGCCGCGGCCGCCGGTCGCGGAGTCCTGCTGACCCTGCTGGCCGGGCTGCTGGGCCTGGGGCTGACCAATCTGGTGCGCAACACCGGGGCCGCGCTGGGCATCGGCTTCGTGTACTTCGCCGTGCTGGAGACGGCGGTGAACGTGCTCCGCCCGGCGTGGCAGCCGTGGCTGCTCACGAACAACGCCGCGGCGCTCGCGCTCCCCGGTGGGCTGGAGCTCTCCCGCCCGGTCGAGACCGTCGACGCCGCGGGCCGGCCGGTGCTCGAGTCCGCGGTCTACGTGCTGGGCAGCGTGCAGGCCGGGGTCTACCTGGGCCTGGTCACCGCCGCGATCACCGGGCTGGGCGTCGTCCTGTTCGCCCGGCGGGACGTGCACTGAGCCGACGCGCACCGCCGGCCGGGAATGTGACGATTGGTCGACGCCTCGCGCCGGGTGGTGCTCCGGCCGCGGCCCGCGGGTAGCGCGGGATGATGGAGAACGTCACCTCGCTCGAGACCGCAACCCGCCCCGCCCTGCTGCGCCACGCCCGGGAGCAGGAGATCCCCGGTGCGGCCGGCATGACCAAGCGGCAGCTGGTCGCCCGGCTGCGGGAGGAGTCGACCGGGTCGGGCAGTTCGGACGGAGGTGCGGGCTCCCGCCACGGGGACGGGCGGCAGGTCGGCTCCCGGGTGGACGCCTTCCGGGAGCTGGCCGAGGCGCGGGCCAGGGGTTCCATGGTGGCCATCCCCCGGATGCTGCGCGGCAACGACCGCCGGCTGCACGTGCGCGAGACCGTGCGGGAGGACCACGAGACCCGCATCGCCAGCCACGACCTGGAGGCACGGGCCAAGTTCGACAAGCTGGCGGGGTCGGTCTTCCACTTCTTCCGCGGCACCAACCTGCTGTTCTACCGGGACCTCGTCGGGGAGGACGCCCGGATGCCCACCGTCCTGGCTCTCGGTGACGTGCACCCGGGCAACTTCGGGGTGATGCCCAGCGCCGACAACGTGCCGACCTTCGGGGTCAACGACTTCGACGACGCGTACTACGCACCCTTCACGTGGGACCTCAAGCGCGGCGCCGTCGGCTTCCTCCTCGGCGCCGCGGAGAAGGGCGGGTACGGCGCCACGAAGCAGCGGGCCATCGCCCGCCGCTTCGTGCAGGGGTACATCGCGGGCATCGCGTCCTACGCCGCCGACGGGACGGAGCAGGACGAGCAGCTCCGGCTGGACAACGCCCCGCCCCTGATCGCCGATCTCATCGCCAGCAGCCTGGCGCGCAGCCGCGCCGACTGGCTGGCCGGTCTGCTCGACGAGTCGCGCAGCGGTTTCCGGGCCGACGAGGAACTGGTGCCGGTCAGCAGCCGGCGGTCGGAGTTCCAGGAGATCGTCGACCGGTTCGTCGCCGAGAACGAGATCCCGGTGCCCGAACGGGCCGGCCGGATGCAGGTCAGGGACGTCGCGGAACGCAAGGGCGCCGGGACGGCGTCGCTGGGGCTGACCCGGTACTTCGTGCTGATCGCCGGCCCCTCCGCCGACGGGACCGACGACCTGCTCCTGGAGTTCAAGCGGGCCCGCCGGTCGGCCCTGGCCGGGCTGGTGCCGCCCTCGGACTACGAGGTCGACGGCCAGGCCGACCGGATCCGGCACGCGCAGCGGGTGCACCTGGTCAACGGGGACGTGTTCTACGGCAGCGTCGACATCGACGGACACAGCTTCCTGGTGCGGGAACGGGCCCCGTTCCGCGACGACATCAGCCTCGGCTCCCTGTCGGGGAGCCAGTGGAAGGACTACGCCGAGATCTGCGGGCGGGTGCTGGCGCACACCCACGCCATGTCCGACGACACCGGGAACGTCGACTACGACGTCGAGCCGGCCATCCTGGAGGCCATCGGCGGACGGGAGCTGTTCGTCGACGATGTGCTGCGGTTCGCCGGGGAGGCCGCCGACCGGGTACGGCAGGACCACGGGTACTTCGTCGCCGACCACGAGCTGGGCGCCTTCCGCACCGTCGACGTCGTCTTCCGCTGAGTGCCGGCGGCGCCCCGGCTACCGTGGCGGCGTGGCCCGGGTCGTCGTCATCGGCGCCGGGCTCGGTGGCCTGGCAGCCGCTGCCCGGCTGGGCGCCGCCGGCCACGCCGTCACCGTGCTGGAGCAGGCGCCGCAGGTCGGCGGGAAGCTCGGCTGGTACGCCCGCGACGGGCACGGCTTCGACACCGGCCCGAGCCTGGTCACGCTGCCGCAGGTGCTCGAGGAGCTCTTCGCCGCCACCGGCGCACCCCTGTCCGACGTGCTCGACCTGCAGCGGCTGGACCCAGCGGTCGGCTACCGGTTCGCCGACGGCACGCCGCTGGCCATGCCCGGCCGGCTCGACGCCGTTCCCGCCGCGCTGGACGAGGCCCTCGGGGCGGGCACCGGCGCCCAGTGGTCGGCCTTCCTCGACCGGGCAGCCGCCATGTGGGCGGTGACCGAGCAGCCGTTCCTCCGTTCCCCGCTCGCCGGGCCGGCCACGCTGCTGCGGCTCGCCCGGCGCACCGGCGACCTGGCCACCATCGCGCCGTGGCGGTCGCTGCGCGGGCTGGGCGGGCAGTACCTCACCGACCCGCGGCTGCGGGCGCTGCTGGACCGGTACGCCACCTACTCCGGCTCCGACCCCCGGCGCGCGCCGGCCGCGCTGGCCACCGTGCCGTGGGCCGAGCAGGCGTACGGCTCCTGGTACGTGCGCGGCGGGCTGCGCCGGCTGGTCGAGGCGGTGGCCCTCCGGGCGGCGGACCACCGCGTCATCGTCCGCACCGGGACGCCGGTGGCCGAGGTGCTGGTCGACGGCGGGCGCGCGGCCGGGGTCCGGCTGGCCGACGGCGAGCGGGTGCCGGCCGACGTCGTCGTCTGCAACGCCGACGCCACCGCGCTCTACCGGGATCTGCTGCCCGCGCAGGCCCCCGCGCGGCGCGCCCAGGCGGCGCTGCGCCGGGTGACCCCGTCGTCCTCGGGATTCGTGCTGCTGCTGGCGCTGCGCGGCCGCACCCCGGGCCTGGCCCACCACACGGTGCTGTTCCCCGCCGATTACGACGCCGAGTTCGACGCCCTCTTCGGCGTGCAGGGCCCGAAGCGGCCGGTCGAGGACCCCACCGTCTACGTCAGCGCACCCGACGACCCGGCCACCCGGCCCGACGCCGCCAGCGAGTCGTGGTTCGTGCTGGTCAACGCCCCGCGGCACGAACCCGGGGACGGCGTCGACTGGGACGCCCCCGGCCTGGCCGACTCCTACGCCGACCGGGTGCTCGCCACGATGGCCCGCCGGGGCCTGGACGTGCGCGACCGGGTCCGGTGGCGGGTGGTGCGCACCCCGGCGGACCTGGCCCGGGAGACCGGCAGCGTCGGCGGCTCGATCTACGGGACGTCCAGCAACGGCGCCCGGGCGGCGTTCCTTCGCCCGGGCAACGCCGCGGCGCTGCCCGGGCTGTTCCTGGTCGGCGGCTCGGCGCATCCCGGCGGCGGGCTGCCGCTGGTCACCCTGTCGGCCGAGATCGTGGCCAGCCTGGTGGGGCCGGCCTGCTGAAGGACCCCGCTGCCCCCCCCCATCACTCGCAAGCTCGCGCCGGGCCCCTGCAGCGGGGCCGCCTTGCACGCGCCGAGGTCGCGTTGCACGCGGGGCAGGGCGTGCAACGCGACGGATGGGCGTGCATGGCCCCCTTCAGGGTCCCGCCCCGAGCTTGCGAGGGGTGGGGGGAAGGAGGTCCTTCTTCAGGCGTCGCGCCGCTGGAAGACCAGCCATCCGACCAGCAGCAGCGCCGCCACCTCGGCGGAGAACACCGCGAAGCCGATCCACGGGTCCAGCAGGAGCGGGTTGAACGGAACCGGGGTGGCAACCGGCGAGCCCGCGTTGCCGGGCAGCAGCTTCGCCGTCCACTCGCCCCAGCTGCCCGGCAGCAGGAAGGCCATGTTGCCGACGACGAACACCAGCGCCAGCACCAGCGACAGGGCGGCGGCGGTGTGCCGGAGCAGCAACCCGGCCGCGGCGGCGAACAGGCCCAGCCCGGCCATGTACAGCCCGCTACCGACCAGTGAGCGCAGCACTCCCTCGTCACCGAGGTCGACGCCGATCCCGGCGGCGGCCAGGAACGCGTTGCCGCCGAGGTAGCCGGCCACGGCGGTGACGACGCCGGCCACGAAGAGGGTGCCCGTGAGCACCAGCGCCTTGGTGGCGAGCACGGCTCCGCGCCGCGGGGTGGCGGCCAGCGTGGCCCGGATCATCCCGGTGCCGTACTCGCTGGTCACCGTCAGGGCGCCGAGCACCACGGCGGCGATCTGGGCGAACATCATCCCGAAGGTGACGAACGACCCCGGCGACTCGCCCTCCCGGCCGCTGGCGAGCCCGTCGGCGCTGGTGGCGCAGACCAGCACGGTCAGGCCGGCGCCGAGCACGAACATCGCGCCGAACGACCAGGTCGTCGACCGGACGGTCCAGAACTTCACCCACTCGGCATGCAGCGTCGACCCGAAGCCAGGGGTGGCGGCACGGTGCTCCGCGGGTCGGGAGGTGGCCCGGTCGGTGGTCACGGCGGTCATCGGGAGGCTCCTGCGGTGTGCGCCGCGAACTCCACGCTGTCGGCGGTCAGGGTCATGAAGGCGTCCTCCAGGGAGGACCGCACCAGGGTCAGCTCGTGCAGCACCAGGCCGCGGGCGCCGACCAGGTCGCCGATGCCGGCGGCGTCCAGGCCCTGCACGTGCAGCTCCTCGCCGGCGGCGGTGACCTCCAGGCCGTGCCCCCGCAGCAGGTCGGCGACCTGGCCGCGGTGCGGGCTGCGCACCCGCACGAAGGAGGCGGCGTGCCGGCCGATGAAGTCCGCCGTCGAGCAGTCGGCCAGCACCTTGCCGCGGCCGATGACGACGAGGTGCTCGGCGGTCAGCGCCATCTCCGACATCAGGTGGCTGGAGACGAACACCGTGCGGCCCTGCCGGGCCAGGTCCTGGGCCAGCGTGCGCACCCAGCGGATGCCCTCGGGGTCCAGGCCGTTGACCGGCTCGTCGAGGACGACGACCGGCGGGTCGCCGATCAGCGCCGCGGCGATGCCCAGCCGCTGTCCCATGCCGAGGGAGAAGCGGCCGACCCGCTGGTCGGCCACCGAGGTGAGGCCGACCAGGTCGAGCACCTCGTCGACCCGCGCCCTCGGGATGCCATTGCTGGCGGCCATCCAGCGGAGGTGGTCGCGCGCCGACCGGCCGGGGTGGACGGCCCGGGCCTCGAGCAGCGCGCCGACCTCGCGCAGGGGTGCCGGGAAGTCGCCGTAGCGGTGGCCGTTGACGGTCACGCTGCCGGCGGTGGGCCGGTCCAGGCCCAGGATCATCCGCATGGTGGTGGACTTGCCGGCCCCGTTGGGGCCGAGGAAGCCGGTGACCCGGCCGGGCTCGACGGTGAAGCTGATCCCATCGACCGCGGTCCGGCCGGCATAGGTCTTGGTGAGCTGCTGCGCGACGATCACGTGGTCGCCCCGGGGCAGGAGGTGGGGTGGGGAGTCATGGCAGGAAGCCTCGCCGCCACCGGCCTCCCGCCGCATCGGGGAGAGCCCTGAACCCGTCCCTGACGCGACCCTGACCTCGACCCTGAGCCGGGTAGCCGAAACCGGCGTCCTCCCGCACCGTGGCGCCTCCTACCTCGTGGCGCGCCGTGAGGTAGGAGCCCGGGGACCAGGCGGCCTGGCCCCAGGGAGCTCAGCCGCGGGCCGCACCGAGGCCGAGGGCC
Source organism: Modestobacter lapidis (assembly GCF_054780755.1). Classification (NCBI taxonomy): domain Bacteria; kingdom Bacillati; phylum Actinomycetota; class Actinomycetes; order Geodermatophilales; family Geodermatophilaceae; genus Modestobacter; species Modestobacter lapidis. The sequence goes on from NZ_BAAGVS010000020.1 coordinate 12,485, forward strand.
GCGGCCAGCCCCAGCACGCTGCGCGGGGCGTAGGGCGTACGCCAGAGGCCACCGTGGGCGGCGGCGTACGCCTCGTCCTGCCAGGGGTGCTCGTGCGCCGGACCGCCCCCGGTGTGCAGATCGTGCACCAGCAACGCGGCCATCAGCACGTTGGACGTCGCGGGTTCGAACACCTCCACCCCGAACCGGTGCGCGCCGGCGTAGGCAGCGGCGAGCGCCCGGTTCTTGACCACCGAGCGCGTCCGGGTCGGCGGAGCGACGTTCATCGACACCGTGCGCCCCTCCGCCCGGGCGACCGAGGCCCGCCACCGCTGCAGCCGTTTGGCCAGCGCGTAGTTGGGGCCCTGCTGCGGCACCAGGCTGTCGGCGATCCCGGGGTCGGCGCCGGGCAGGTAGGCGCGCCGGAGCAGCCGGCCGGCCGACAGCGTGCGCAGCGGCCGGGCCAGCAGCTTGGCGGACCGGGAGCGCTGCGCGTAGCCGGTCACCGATGCCTGCACCGCCTCGGCGGGAACGGCGAACACGTCGGTGGGGGTGGCCAGGAAGGCCAGCGTGGTCTCGGGGCGCCACCCGGCCACCCGCTCGGTGAGCGCATCGACGGCCACCGACACCCGGACGTTGGTGGCACCGTCGGCGTAGACGTAGTTGCCCAGCACGGGGGCGCCGGGCAGCCCGGCCACCCAGTCGGCGACCGCCGGCACCTCGCCGATCAGGTCGGCTCCGGCGCGCGCGGTCAGGTCCCGGCCGCCGTCGCCGACGGGGATCAGCAGCGTGCCCGCGCCGCGCCGGGCGGTGTCCAGCACCCGCGACCACAGCTCCGGCCGGGGCAGGTCGACCGCGGCGACCGTGGCCCCCCAGCGCAGCAGCGCGGGCAGCGGCCCCATTTCCGCGCCGGCGCCCAGCACGGTCACCGTGCTGCCGGGCAGCGACAGCCACTCGGGGTGGGCCGCCACCGTGCGCACCGCCTCGGCGCAGGAGGGCTCCACGACGCCGCCGTCGACCCAGGCGTCCAGCCGGCGGAACAGGTCGTCCCCACGCAGCCGCTGCCCCCGGTAGGGCAGGGAGAACTCCTCCTCCGGGGCCGCGGTGCCGGGAATCGCCTCGGTGGCCAGCGACCGCCCCGCCGGCGCGCTGCGCAGCACAGCGAGCTCCTGCTCGCCGTCGGGGCCGGCCACCCGCATGCGGTCGGACAGCGACTGCAGTCCGGCACCGGCGATCGACAACGCCGCCTCCCGGGATGCCAGCCCGGCCTCGACGGTGCGGCGGACGTGGCCGAGGTAGCCCGCCCGCCAGTTGGTCTCCTGCTCCGCGGCGCGGGCCCCGGGCCGGTCGGCCGGACGCAGCGCGTCGGCCACCACCGCCCGGCCCAGCGCGGCGGTGCTCCGCCGGCCGTCGGGGCCGGCCGGGAACACGACCCCACTGGTGTGGTCGTCGTAGGAGTCAGCCATCGGGTGGATCCTGCCCGATGCGGCCGCCCGACGGCGGCTGAGGTCGGCCGACCCCAGCCGCCGGCGCGGTCGGCTACTGGTTGCCGAGCTTGCCGTCGGCCAGACCGCGGCCCTTGTCGACCTGCGCGTCGTGCGTGCCGCCGGTCTTCTTGTCGGCCAGCTGCTCGCCCTTGTCCAGGCCCTTGTCGCTGACCTGCTCACCCTTGTCGCTGTTCAGGGCGTCCTTGGCCTTGTCCGCCATCCCCACGGTGTGTCCCCCTCGGGTCGTGTCGCGCCGGGCGGCGCGGCTCACCTGGCTCTCATGCCCACGACAGGCCGACGGGACACCCTCGGTCGAGATCGACGTCGCCGGGCCGCTCCACCGGCGCCCCGGCTTCCAGCCAGCGCAGCAGGGTGCGGGCGGCGAAGCCCGTGCCGCCCTTGACGACCTCGGCGTCGTCGCTGCCGGCCCGGGCGGGACCGGCGACGTCCAGGTGCGCCCACGGCAGGTCGCCGGCGAACGGCTGGAGGAACAGCGCGGCGGTCGTGGCGCCGGGGTTGCCCGGGGCGTTGTTGGCGTCGGCCACCGGGGAGTCCAGCAACGGGCGCAGGTGCCCGACGTGCTCCTCGGTCAGCGGCATCCGCCAGAACCGCTCACCGGTGTGCGCCCCGGCGGTCAGCAGCGCGTCGGCCAGCCCGTCGGCGGTGGCGTAGAGCCCCGCGGTCCGCGCCCCCAGCGCGGTCCGCATCGCGCCGGTGAGGGTGGCGACGTCGACCAGCACGGTGGCGCCCAGCCGCAGGCGCGCGTGTGCCAGTGCGTCGGCGAGCACCAGCCGGCCCTCGGCGTCGGTGTTGCGCACCTCCGTCGTCCGGCCGCCGACGTGCCGCACGATGTCGGCGGGCCGGTAGCCGGCCCCGGAGACGGCGTTCTCCGCGGCGGCGACCACGGCGGTCACGGCGCCGGGCAGCCCCAGCCGCGCGGCGGCGTCGACCGCGGCCAGCACGGCGGCGCCGCCGGCCATGTCGGTCTTCATCTTGCGCATACCGGCGTTGGTCTTGATCGACAGGCCACCGGTGTCGAAGGTGATGCCCTTGCCGACGAGGACCGGGTGCGCGGAACCGGCGGCCGGCGGCCGGTAGGTGGCGACGACGACCCGCGGCGGGGACGCCGATGCCGCACCGACGGCCAGCACGCCGCCGAAGCCGCCGGCGCGCAGCTCGTCGGCGCCCAGCACGGTGACCGTGACGTGCGGGAGACCGCCGAGCCGGTCGACGGCCTGGTCGGCCAGCCAGGCCGGGTTCTTGGTGCTGCTCGGGGTGTTGACCAGGTCGCGGGCCCAGGCGACCGATCCGGCGGTGACCCGGCCGGCCTCGGCGGCGGCGGCCACGGCCGGGTCGTCGGCGTCGACCGCGACGACCGTGACCCCGGTCAGCCGCGGCGGGTGGGCGGTGGAGGTGTGGCGGAAGCGGTAGCCGGCGAGCAGCGCGGTCTCGACGGCGGCCCGCACCTCGTCGGCGCCGGCCGGGGCGGCCGCGGTGTCGAGCGGCAGCACCAGGCGGCGGGCGCCGTGCTCGGCGAGCGTCTGTGCCCGGCGGACGGCGACGGCGGCGTAGGAGCGCAGCTCGGGCAGGGTGGCGTCACCCACGCCGACCGCGACGACGCTGCGCGGCCGACGGCCGGCGACCGGCACGTCGGTGAGGCCGCCGGGCTTGCCGCCGTTGCCGGTGTCGGTGAGCGCACCGGCGAGGAACCCGGCGTTCACCGCTGGCCGGGTGCCCGGCGCCGGGTCGGTCAGCCAGGCGGGCAGGGCGCCCGAGGCGCCGACCGGCACGGCGAGGACGTCGTCCTCGGCCAGCGGCGGCAGCGCGGCGCTGACCTCGACCCGCGGAGACGGCGCGGCCCCGGTCGCCGGCGGGTTGCCGGCGGCCGGGGCCGTGTCGTCGTGCGCGGGGCTGCCCGGAGGCAGGCTCGCCGCGGTGTTCAGCTGGTCGCGCCCTTCAGGGCTTCGGAGAGGGCGGTCGCCTCGTCGGGGGACAGCTCGACGACCAGCCGCCCGCCACCTTCCAGGGGGACGCGCATGACCAGGCCGCGGCCCTCCTTGGTGACCTCGAGGGGACCTTCACCCGTGCGCGGCTTCATGGCCGCCATGCGTGCCTCCTTCACCGGCCACCCACGCGCCTGCTGGCCCGTGGTGTGGCGACTGTTCGTGCAGAGCTCGCACCAATGATCCCGTATCGCGCAGCGTTCGACCAACCTGACCCCCCGCCGAACCCGTTAGAGGTGCTCAGCAGAACTCGCGCGGAAGCAGCCGGCCACGTGGTCGTCGACCATGCCGGTGGCCTGCATGAGGGCATAGGCGGTGGTCGGACCCACGAACGCGAAGCCCCGCCGCTTGAGCTCCCTGGCCATCGCGACCGACTCCGGAGTGGTCGCCGGCACCTCGGCCAGGGTCCGCGGACGCGGCGGCCGCGCCGCCGGCGCGAACGACCACAGCAGGTCCGACAGGCCCTCGGGCAGCTGCTGCGCGGCGCGCGCGTTGCCGATCGCCGCGCGGATCTTGGCCCGGTTGCGGACGATGGCGGCGTCGGCCATCAGCCGCTCGACGTCGGGTGGCGTGAATGCGGCGACCGCGTCGATCTCGAAACCGGCGAACGCGGCGCGGAAGGCCGGCCGCTTGCGCAGGATGGTGATCCAGGACAGCCCGGACTGGAACGCCTCCAGGCAGACCCGCTCGAACAGGGCGTCGTCGCCGGTGAGCGGTCTCCCCCACTCCTCGTCGTGGTAGCGGACGTACTCGGGTGCGCTGTTCGCCCACGCGCACCGCTCGACGTGCCCTGCTCCGTCGTCCACCGGGTCGGCCACGGCCGACGAGGCTAGCGTCCTTCCTCGTGCGCGTGCTGATCACCGGAGGGGCGGGCTTCATCGGCTCGCACGTCGTCGCTGCCTGCGCCACCGCCGGGCACGAGGTGCGCGTGCTCGACGCGCTGCTGCCCGCCGTCCACCCGGCGTACCCCGGCGGGGTCCCGAACCTGACCGGCGTGGATCTGCTGGTGGGCGACGTCCGCGACCGGGACGCCGTCGACCGGGCGCTGGACGGGGTGGAGGCGGTCTGCCACCAGGCGGCGATGGTCGGCCTGGGGGTGGATGTCCAGGACATGCCCGACTACGCCGGCATCAACGACCTCGGGACGGCGGTGCTGCTGGCCGCGATGGCCCGCGCGGACGTCGGCCGGCTGGTGCTGGCCAGCTCGATGGTCGTCTACGGCGAGAGCCGTTACGAGTGCGCCGAGCACGGCGTCGTTCCCGCCGCGCCGCGCCGCCGCGCCGACCTCGACGACGGCCGCTTCGAGCCGCCCTGCCCGGTCTGCGGCCGGCAGCTCAGCTGGGGCGCGGTCGGCGAGGACACCCCGCCCGACCCGCGTAACACCTATGCCGCCACCAAGCTCGCCCAGGAGCACCTGGCCGCATCCTGGGCACGGTCGACCGGTGGCGGCGCGGTCGCGCTGAGATACCACAACGTCTACGGCCCGCACATGCCGCGTGACACGCCCTACGCCGGGGTGGCCTCGATCTTCCGCAGTGCCCTGGAGAGCGGCCGGGCTCCGCGGGTGTTCGAGGACGGCGGCCAGCAGCGGGACTTCGTGCACGTCACCGACGTCGCGCAGGCCAACCTGCGGGCGCTGGAGGCCGAGCCGCCCGACGGGGCGCTGCGGGCCTACAACGTCGCCTCCGGGGTGCCGCACACCGTCGGGGACATGGCGGCCGCGCTGGCCGAGGCGTTCGGTGGGCCCGCGCCGGTGGTCACCGGGGAGTACCGGATCGGCGACGTCCGGCACGTGGTGGCCGCTCCGGCGCGGGCGCAGGACGAGCTCGGCTACGCGGCCCGGGTGACCTTCGCCGACGGCATGCGCCAGTTCGCCACCGCTCCGCTGCGCCCCGCCCCCTGACCCCTCGACGGCAGGAATGGCCATCTCTGCCCGATCCTGCCGCTAGGTTCCCGGCGTGCTCGGCATCGCGCCCTCTCCGGCCACCGTCGTCCGCCGTCCGGACGTCGCCTGGCGGGGGCTGCTCGCGGTGGCCGGTGCGCTCGTCGCGCTGCTGCTGGCCACCGCCGGCCGCTACGGGTACCACCGGGACGAGCTGTACTTCCTGCGGGCGGGCCGGGAGCTGGCCTGGGGGTTCGTCGACCAGCCGCCGCTGACCCCCTTCCTGGCCCGGGTGATGGACACCGTCGCGCCCGGGTCGCTGGTCGGCCTCCGGCTGCCCTCGGCGCTGGCCGCCGGGCTGGTCGTGCTGCTGGCCGGGCTGCTGGCCCGGGAGTTCGGCAGCGGCCGGGCCGGCCAGCTGCTGGCCGCCGCATCGACGGCCGGCGCCGCCGTGCTGCTCGCCGTCGGCCACCTGCTGTCGACGTCGACGCCGGACCTGCTCGGCTGGACGGCGCTGAGCTGGCTGCTGGTCCGGGCGCTGCGCGACGGCGGCCGGGTGTGGCTGGCGGTCGGCGCGGTCGCCGGGCTGGCGCTGCTGAACAAGACGCTGCCGGCGTTCCTGCTCGCCGCGGTCGCGGTCGGGGTGCTCGCCGTCGGCCCCCGGCCGGCGCTGCGGTCGCCGTGGCCGTGGCTGGGCGCGCTGCTGGGCGCGGCACTGTGGGCTCCGCACGTCATCTGGCAGCTGGCCAACGGGCTGCCCCAGCTGGAGCTGTCCCGGGCCATCGCGGCCGGCAGCTCGGGCACCAGCGAGCCCTGGTACCTCTTCCTGCCCTACCAGCTCGTGCTGGTCAGCCCGGTGCTGCTGCCGGTGTGGGTGGCCGGCTGGCTGCGGCTGCTGCGCGACCCGGCGCTGGCGACCTGGCGGGCCTTCGCCGTCGCCTACCCGCTGCTCGCCGCCGCGTTCGTGGCCACCGGAGGCAAGCCCTACTACCTGGCCGGGCTCTACCCGCTGCTGCTGGCGGCCGGCGCCGAGCCCGCGATGGCGTGGGCGCGGCGGGGCGCGGCCCGGCTGCGCGGTGGCCTGCTGGCCGCCGCGCCGGTACTCAGCCTCGGGATCGCGGCGGTGCTCTTCCTGCCGGTCGTCCCGGTGGCCCGGCTGGCCGGCACCCCGGTCCCCGACGTCAACTACGACGCCGGGGAGACGGTCGGCTGGCCGGCGTTCGCGGCCGTCCTGGCCCGGGTGCGCGCGGGGCTGCCCGACGGCGAGCGGGTCGCCGTCCTGACCGGGAACTACGGCGAGGCCGGCGCCGTCGACCGGTACCTGCCCGAGCTGGCCCCGGCGTACAGCCGGCACAACTCCTACTGGACGTGGGGCCCGCCGCCGGAGGAGGCCACCACCCTCATCTCCGTCGGCATCGCCGAGGTGGAGCTGCGCCGGTGGTTCGGCCGGGTCGAGCAGGTGGCGCGGATCGACAACGGCGTGGGGCTGGACAACGACGAGCAGGGCCGGCCGGTCTGGGTGCTGCGCGACCGGCGGGCCGGCTGGCCGGAGATCTGGCCGGAGCTGCGCCGGCTGGCCTGAGGCCCGCTCAGGCGGACCGCGCCGGCGCTGCCGGCGCCCGGGCGTCGAGCCAGCGCTCCAGCTCCGTGGCCGGCAGCGGGCGGGTGAGGTGATAGCCCTGCACCAGGTCGCAGCCGAGGACGGCGAGCGCGTCGAGCGTCGCCTGGTCCTCCACCCCCTCGGCGACCAGCACCAGCCCCAGCGCGTGGGCGAGCTGCAGCGTCGAGGTGACGATGGCGGCGTTGCGGGGACTCTCGGTCAGCGAGCCGACGAAGGCCCGGTCCAGCTTGAGCTCGGTGACCGGCAGCTCGGCCAGGTACGCCAGGCTGGAGTAGCCGGTCCCGTAGTCGTCGATGGCGATGCCCACGCCCATGGCCCGCAGCCGGGTGAGCACGCCGGCGGCGCGCTCGCGGTCCTCCATCCGTCCGGCGGCCTCAGGTCCATGGACAGGTGATCGGTTCCCGGGACCTGCGGATTGACCCGTCTCCCACCGGAGGGGGAGACGGGCCCGTGCTGCCCGCCACGGACGGCACCGGCACGGGTCGGGCATTCCCCGGCTGCGCTCGCCAGGACGGGTCAGGGGACGGCGCTGTCGACGTCGCTGAGCTCGGACGGTGCGGTGCGCACCGGGTTGCGCCGGGTGGCCAGCATGCAGCCGACCAGGATCAGCGGCAGCCCGACGGCCAGGCCAAGGGTGAACGGCTCGTCGAGGAGCAGGACGCCGAGCAGCACGGCGACGGCCGGGTTGACGAAGGTGAACACCAGCGCCCGCTGCGGGCCGGCCTCGCGGATCAGGGCGAAGAACAGTGCGAGCGCCAGCGCGGTGCAGACCACCCCGAGCACGAGCAGCGAGACCAGCGCGTCGACCGAGGCGTCGGCCGCCCGGCCCAGCTGGGGCACCGCGAAGGGCGCGTAGACCAGCGCGGTGACCACCAGCGCGAAGGCGCTCGCGGTCACCCCCGAGACGTCGGGCAGCGACCGGCTGACCACCAGCGGCGCGGTGGCGTACCCCAGGATGACCAGCGCGATCGCACCGATGGCGGCCAGCTGCGCACCGGCCACGTCGAGGCCCAGCAGAACCGCGATGCCGACGACGCCCAGCAGCATGCCGCCGATTCGCACCGGGGAGAGCCGCTCCTCCTCCCCGGCCAGCCGGGCCGCCAGCGCGGCGACGAACGGCACGCCGGCGACGAGCAGCCCGGTGAGCGAGGACGACAGCGACTGCTCGGCCCAGGACAGCAGGAACCAGGGCCCGGTCATCTCCAGCACGGTGAACAGCAGCAGCGCCCGCCAGTGCCGCAGCGCCCGCCGGAACCGCCCCCGGGCGAGCGCCCAGGGCAGCAGCAGGAGGGCGCCGACGAGACAGCGCAGGAAGACCACGACCACCGGGGAGAGCTCCTCGACGGCGACCTTGATCAGCAGGTACGGAAGGCCCCAGATCAGCGACATGGCGGCGAACAGCAGCCACCCCCGCCGGCTCACGAATCCTCCTCGCCGGCGCTCGTCAGCCGCGTTCGCGGAGCTGCTGTGCCCATGCGTGAGCTCGCGAGCTCGCTCACGAGTCCTCCTCGCCGGCGCTCGTCAGCCGCGTTCGCGGAGCTGCTGTGCCCATGCGTGAGCTCGCGAGCTCGCTCACGTGGGCACCCCGGACCTCGTCGTCACCGGGCCATCATGGCCGAGCCCACCGACATCCCCGCCCGGGGCTTCCGGCAGCGAAACCCCAGGGCCCGGAGCCCGTGAGGTCACCACTCGGTGCGGACGCCGACCTCGATACCGACCGCGAGGGCGGCCGACGCCGCCAGCCACCCGCGCCGTCCCCGCGCGGGCAGGAACGCCGTGGCCACCAGGACCCACACGTAGAAGGGCAGCCAGATCCGCTCGGTCTCCCCACGCACCAGGCCGGTGAGGTCGCTGACCGCGATCCCGGCGAGCGCGGCCAGCGGCAGCAGCGCCGGCGGCTGCCGCCGCAGCGAGGCCAGCCCGGCCACCGCCGCCGGGCCGAGGGCGAGGGCCGCCGCGGCGAGGTTGGCGACCAGGAAGAAGGCCAGCGGCCGGTTGGCGTAGGACGGGCCCGAGCGCACCCGGTCCCCGGCCGCGGCGAAGCCCTCCACCCACCAGTAGCCGCCGACCGCGAACAGGACGACGACGGCCAGCACTCCGGCCGCCCCGACGGCGAGCACCCGGATGACGCCGCCGCGGCCGAGCCGTTCCCGGTGCACCCCCACCACGGCGAGGGCGACCAGCCCGAGGGCGGTGAGGCCGAAGGACAGGAACAGCGCGGCGCCCAGCAGCAGTCCGCCGGCGACGGCACGCAGGTCCGACGCCGGCCCCGGGGCGCGTGCGGCGGCCGTCGCCAGCAGCGCGACGCCCCAGGCCGCCACGCCGGCGAAGAACGCGTCCGCGCTGGTGGCGACCCACAGCGCGACCGGGGCGAACACCAGGAAGGGCGCCGCGCGCCGGGCCGGCTGCTCTCCCCCCACCGCCCGCACGGCCACCAGGACGGCGGGCACCGCGAGCGCGCCCCCGGCGATGCACAACGCCGCGGCCCAGCCCAGGCCGCCCAGGCCCAGCCGGTCCAGCAGCACGAAGGCCAGCAGGGCGCCCGGCGGGTGACCGGCCACGTGCGTCGTCCAGGGATCGGCCGCGTCGGCCGGCACGGAGTCCACGAAGGTGGCCAGGAACGTGCCGAGGTCACCGACCCGGGGCACGTCGTAGGGGTACTCGTACCGGACGGAGAGCGGCTCGGGCAGCCGGGACCACCCGGAGGACAGCGCCAGGGCCACCGCCCAGCCGGCGGCCGCGACGGCGGACCCCGGCAACAGCACCCCCCACCGCAGCCGGGCGGCCAGCGCCGGGCCCCAGAGCACCCCGGCCAGGCCGACCGCGACCGGCAGCAGCACCCGCGGGGTGAGGACGACGTCGAACCTGCCGCGCAGCACGTACCCGCCGGCCAGGTGCAGCACCGTGCCGTCCTGGGTGAGCCGGCGGCCGACCTCCGCGACGGCGAGCACGACGGCGGCCACGGCGAGCACCGCGATCCAGCCGCGCCGGCCCACCCCGGCCGCCGGTGTCTCGGCCGGGATGGGGGTCACGGTGTCGGAGCGTAGGTCGGCCCGCCGGGCGGCGCTGGTACACCCGGCCCGGGCCGGCGGTGCGGACACCGGGCGATGACCAGGTCCGCTGGGTACGGTCCGCGCGTGCCGGATGTCGTCTTCCCCTGTCTCGACGAGGCGGGGGCCCTGCCCTGGCTGCTCCCCCGGCTGCCCGCCGGCTACCGCGCCATCGTCGCGGACAACGGGTCCACCGACGGCTCCGCGCAGATCGCCGCCGAGCACGGCGCGACGGTCGTGCACGTGCCGCAGCGCGGCTTCGGCGCCGCCGCGCACGCGGGGCTGGTGGCGGCGACCGCCGACGTCGTCTGCTTCTGCGACGCCGACGGGTCGATGGACCCCGCGCAGCTGCCGCGGGTCGCCGAACCGGTGCTCGCCGGGAACGCCGACCTGGTGCTCGGCCGCCGCCGGCCCACCCAGCGGGGTGCCTGGCCGGTGCACGCCCGGGTGGCCAACACCGCGCTGGGCGTGCTGCTGCGCCGGCGCACCGGGCTGGCGTTGCACGACCTGGGCCCGATGCGCGCCGGACGGCGGCAGGCCCTGCTGGACCTCGGCATCACCGACCGGCGCTTCGGCTACCCGCTGGAGATGGTCACCAGGGCGGCCGACGCCGGCTGGCGGATCACCGAGGTCGACGTCGGCTACGCACCCCGGGCGGAGGGGACGACGTCCAAGGTCACCGGCACGGTGCTCGGAACGGTCCGCACCATCCGCGACATGCGCGAGGTGCTGTCCCGGTGACCGCGCTGCTGGTGATCACCAAGGCGCCCGTGCCCGGCCGGAGCAAGACCCGGCTCAGCCCGCCGTGCACGCCCGGGCAGGCCGCGGAGATCGCCGCCGCGGCCATCGGCGACACGCTGGACGTCGTGCGGGCCACGCCGGTGCAGCGCCGGGTGGTCGCCCTCGACGGCGCGCCGGGCGCGCTGGACCTGTCCGGGTGCGTCGTCGTCCGACAGGTCGACGGCGACCTCGGCACCCGGTTGGCACAGGCCTTCACCGACGCGATGGCCGGCCCCGAGGGCGACCTGCCCACCCTGCTGATCGGCATGGACACCCCGCAGGTCTTCCCCGACCTGCTCGCCGCGTCACTGGCCACGCTGGTCGCCGCCGGGCCGGGCACGGCGGTGCTGGGCGTCGCCCCGGACGGCGGCTGGTGGGCGCTGGGCGTGCACTCCCCCGACGGCGCGGCGGTCCTCCGCGACGTGCCGATGTCCCGGGCGGACACCGCCGTGCTCACCCGGGCGGCCCTCGAGGGTGCCGGGCTGACCGTGCTCGACCTGCCCCAGCTGACCGACATCGACCACTTCGCCGACGCGGTGACGGTCGCCGCGCTCTGCCCGCCGGGCAGCCGCACCCGCCGGGCGGTCGACGGGGTCGTCGCGGGGCCGGCGGGAACGGCATGACATCCGCCCTGGACCGGGCGCTGGGCGCCCGGCTGCCGGCGCCACCCGACGCCCTCCGCCGCGGGCCGTTCCGGCCGGGCGCCTTCCGCAGCCCGCTGCACTCCGAGCGGCGGTCGGCCCGGGTGGGCGGATTCCTCGGGGCCGCCTTCCTCGTCTGCTTCCTCACCGGGCTGCTCAGCCACCTGATCCAGCACGCCCCGGGCTGGTTCGTCTGGCCGGCGTCGCCGGTCTGGCTGTACGGGGTCACCCAGGGCCTGCACGTCACGACCGGCCTGACCGCGATCCCGTTGCTGCTCGTCAAGCTGTGGACCGTCTACCCGAAGCTGTTCGAGTGGCCGCCGGCCGGGTCGCCGTCGCGGGTGGTCGGCCGGCTGTCGATCCTGGTGCTGGTCGGCGCCTGCGCCATGCAGCTGGTCACCGGCCTGCTCAATACCGCGCAGTGGTACCCGTGGGGGTTCTTCTTCCCCGACGCGCACTTCTGGACCGGCTGGATCGCCATCGGCGCCGTCGCGGTGCACGTGGGCGCCAAGGCGCCGGAGATCCGCCGCGGGCTGGCCCGCCGGGGATCACCCGGCGCGGTGGCCGGGCTGACCCCGGAGCAGGCCGACGAGCGGACCGCGGTGGACGGTGCTGCCGAGCAGCAGCCGGTGTCCCGCCGGGCCTTCGTCGTGGCCGCCGGGCTGGGTGCCGGCGCGGTCACCGTCACCATGGTCGGGCAGACCTTCTCGCCGCTGGCCGACGTCTCGGTGCTCGCTCCGCGCCACCCGGGCGTGGGGCCGCAGGACCTGCCCGTGCGGCAGACCGCCGAACGGGCCGGGGTCACCGGGACCGCCCTCGACCCGGCCTACCGGCTGACCGTGGAGGGCCCCGACCGGCTCGATCTCACCCTGGCCGACCTGCGGGCCTTCCCGCAGCACACCGAGCAGCTGCCGATCACCTGCGTGGAGGGCTGGAGCGCCGGGGGAACGTGGACCGGGGTACGGCTGGCCGACCTGCTGGCCGCGGCGGGGCTGCCGCGGGGCACCGCCGTGACCGTCGAGTCACTGCAGCCCGGCGGGCTGTACCGGGCCTCGACGGTGGCCCCGCCGCATGCCCGCAGCCCGCGCACCCTGCTGGCCCTGCAGCTGGAGGGCGAGCCGCTGCACCTCGACCACGGCTACCCGGTGCGGCTGATCGCCCCGAACCGGCCCGGGGTCATGCAGACCAAGTGGGTCACGCGGGTGGCGCCGGCATGAGCCCGTCCGCCGACCCGTACGCCGGCGACCCGGCCCGGCCGGTCACCTCGGGGCTCCGGCCGTGGTGGCGGTGGCTGTTCCTGCTGCCCGGCCTGGCCGCGGTGCTCTACGGCGGGTACGGCCTGCTCACCGCCGGCAGCCGGATCCCGCTCTCCTCCTGGGCGACCTGGTTCCTCGGCAGCGCGCTGCTGCACGACCTGGTGATCGCCCCGCTGTGGATCGGGCTCGGCTGGCTGGCCGCCCGGTTCCTGCCGGGCCCGGCCCGGGCCCCCGTGGTGGTGGCCGCGGCGGTCAGCGGGGTGCTCACGCTGGTGACGCTGCCGTTCCTGCTCACCCCCGGCAACAGCCCGGCGAACCCGTCGTTCCTGCCCCGCGAGTACGGCCGCAACCTGCTGCTGGTGGTCCTCGCCGTCTGGGTGGTGGCCGCGGCCTGGTCGGTGGTCGCCGTCCGCCGCGCCCGCACCGCCCCCTGACCCCCATCCGGACTGCCGGCCGACCTGCCGGGGCCCGCCGCGAGTGGAAGGACCCGCTCCTCCCCGACCCTCGCAAGCTCGGGCCGGGCCCCTGGAGCGGGCCGGGGGCCGGTCGGTCCTCCTTCAGGCGGGGTGGGCGGCGGCGTAGGCGGCGAAGCGCCTCAGCGAGTACCGGACACCCGCCACCATCGCCGGCCGCACCAGCGGCCAGCCGAGCTGCCCGAGCCGGCCGAGCGGCAGGTCGAGGGACTCGGTCCACACGAACGTGGACGTCGACTCCCCGCGGGGCACCACCTCGAACGTGCCGGTGCCCCGGACCACGCGCCCGAGGTGCCGGACGTCGACCCGGCGCGGGGCCTCCCAGCTGGTGATCAGCATCGGGTCGAGAACGCCCAGCCGCCGCCCGCCGGGCAGCGGGACGCCGGTGCGGGCGACGAGCCGGCCACCGACGCCCTGCGCGCCGGGCACCCGACCGTCGCCGTCCTCGGTGCGCACGTCGGTGAGCAGCATCCACCGCCCCTGCGTCTCCCAGTCGACCAGCGCGGCCCACACCTGCTCGGCCGGTGCGGCCACGTCCACGGACAGGTTCACTTCAGGCATCGGCGTGCTCCTCGTCGTCGTCGACGGTCGCCGCGGGGACGCCCTCGGGGTCGGTGTCGTCTCGAGCGCGGGCCGCGGTGCCGACCCGGGCCGCCGTTGCGGCGCGGAGCGCCGCGATCGCGGCGTCCCGCTCGTCGAGGGTGCGCGCCAGCTGGTCGAGCAGCCAGTCGACCTCGGCCATCCGGTAGCCCCGGAAGGCCGGCGAGATGCGCAGCGCCCGGACGTCGTCGCCGGCGACCGGGCGGTCGTCGGGCAGCTCGACCGGTGAGCGGTCCAGGTCCGCCGGCGGCTGCGTCTCGCCGCGGCCCAGCAGCAGCGAGGCCCCGAGGAACAGCAGCCCGCCGACCACGAGCAGACCGAGGACGAAGACGACGGCGGACACCGGCGGTCAGTCGTCGAGGGGAGCGGGCCGGGCGACCGTGCCGTCGACCCCGCGGGCGGCGGCCTCCCGCTCCACCTCGGCCGCCTCGATGACCGCAACCACCTCGGCCACGTCGTCGGTGACGTGCAGCAGGTCGAGGTCGCCGGGCGACACCGTGCCGGCCTCGATCATCGTGTCGCGGATCCAGTCGACCAGGCCGCTCCAGTAGGCGCTGCCGAACAGGATCACCGGGAACCGGGTGACCTTCCGGGTCTGGACGAGGGTGAGGGCCTCGAAGAGCTCGTCGAGGGTGCCGAAGCCGCCGGGGAGGATCACGAAGGCCTGCGCGTACTTCACGAACATCGTCTTGCGCACGAAGAAGTAGCGGAACAGCACGCCGACGTCGACCCACTCGTTGAGCTCCTGCTCGAACGGCAGCTCGATGCCCAGCCCGACCGACATGCCACCGGCGTCGCAGGCGCCCTTGTTGGCTGCCTCCATCGCGCCCGGCCCGCCGCCGGTGATCACCGCGTACCCGGCCTTCGCCAGCTCGCCGCCGACCTGCTCGGCGGCCGCGTAGTACGGGGAGTCGGGCTTGGTACGGGCACTGCCGAACACGCTGACCGCGCGCGGCAGCTCGGCCAGCAGGCCGAACCCCTCGACGAACTCGGCCTGGATCCGCAGGACCCGCCACGGGTCGGCGTGCACCCAGTCGCTGCCGCCGCGGCGGTCCAGCAGCCGCTGGTCGGTCGTCGTCCCGGCGGTCTGCGGGTCGGGCTCGCCGCCCCGCAACGTGATCGGGCCGCGGTGCCGCGCCGGGCGCCGCCGCCGGCCGTCTGCTGTCTCGCTCATGTCCCACTCCCCCGAGGGTCGGTCAGATAGGCGACGAGGGCGTCCTCGGCCGGCTGCAGCCGGTCGATCCGGACGTGCTCGTCGACGGTGTGCGCCTGCTGCGGGTCGCCGGGCCCGTAGTTGAGCGCCGGGATGCCGAACGCGGCGAACCGGGCGACGTCGGTCCAGCCCAGCTTGGCCCGGGCCGGCCGCCCCACGGCCGCGACGAAGGCAGCGGCCGCGGGCTCGGACAGGCCGGGCAGCGCGCCGCCGGCGGAGTCGGTGACCTCGAGGGTCACCCCGGCGGCCAGCGCCTCCGCGAAGACCTCCCGGACGTGCGCCAGGGCCTGGTCCTCGTCGCGGTCGGGCGCGAACCGGAAGTTGACGGTCACCCGGCAGGAGTCGGGGACGACGTTGCCGGCGACCCCGCCCTCGATCCGCACGGCGTTGAGGCCCTCCCGGTACTGCAGGCCGTCGATCTCCACCTCGCGCGCCGGGTAGGCCGCCAGCGCGGCGAGGATCCCGGCCGCCCCGTGGACGGCGTTGACCCCGAGCCACGAGCGGGCGCTGTGCGCCCGCCGGCCCGGGACGTCGAGGACCACCCGCAGCGTGCCCTGGCAGCCGCCCTCGACGGCACCGTCGGTCGGCTCGAGCAGGATCGCCAGATCGCCGTAGAGCCAGCCACGCAGCTCCCGGGCGACCCGGCCGAGGCCGTTGCGGGTGGCCTCGACCTCCTCGTTGTCGTAGAAGACGAAGGTGAGGTCGTGCGCGGGGGCGGCGCCCGGAACGCCGAAGCGCCCGGCCAGCCGGAGCATCACCGCGTCGCCGGCCTTCATGTCGCTGGTGCCGCAGCCGTACAGCAACCCGGCTGCCCCGTCGACCCGGCTGGGTACGTTGCCGGCGACCGGAACGGTGTCCAGGTGGCCGGCGAGCACCACCCGGGAGGGCCGGTCGAGGTTCGTCCGGGCCAGCACGGTGTCGCCGACCCGGACCACCTCCAGGCCACCGAGTGCCCGGAGCGCGGCCTCGACCGCGTCGGCGAGCACCCGCTCGGAGCCCGAGGCCGACGGGACGTCGACCAGCGCGCGGGTCAGGGCCAGCACGTCGGCGGACAGGTCGAGCACGGGGGGCGGACCGGCAGGGGCTGTCACGGGCACTGAGCCTAGGGGCCGCCCGCGGTGCGGGCCGCCTCGGTAGCGTGGCCCACCGTGACCACAGCCACCGCCTCCCCGTCCGGCGCGACCGCCGTCGGCATCGCCACGGTGACCACCGCCGGCACCGTGCTGGACACCTGGTACCCCGCGCCCCGGCTCGGTGCGCCGCAGGGCCTGCCCACCGGCACCCGGCAGATCGGGATCCTGGAGGCCGAGGGCGAGCTGGGCCCGGACTACGGGGGTCTGGTGCGCACCGACGACGCCCGGGGCGTGCAGGTCTTCGCCGTCCGCACGGCGATCGCCGACCTGGCCGCCCCGCCGGTCGACGCGCACGACGTCTACCTGCGGCTGCAGCTGCTGTCGCACCGGCTGGTGCGCCCGCACGGGATGAACATGGACGGCGTGTTCGGGTTGCTCACCAACGTGGCGTGGACCAGCGCGGGGCCGGTCGAGGCGGCCGGGTTCTCCGCCGTCCGGATGCGGGCCGCGCTGGGCAACCTGACGGTCTTCTCCGTCGACAAGTTCCCGCGGATGGTCGACTACGTCGTTCCCTCCGGCGTGCGGATCGCCGACGCCGACCGGGTGCGCCTGGGCGCCCACCTGGCCGAGGGCACCACCGTCATGCACGAGGGGTTCGTGAACTTCAACGCCGGGACGCTCGGCCCCTCGATGGTGGAGGGCCGGATCAGCGCCGGGGTCGTCGTCGGCCCCGACTCCGACATCGGCGGCGGCGCCTCGATCATGGGCACCCTGTCCGGCGGCGGCAAGCAGGTCGTCTCGATCGGCGCGGGCTGCCTGCTCGGCGCCAACGCCGGCATCGGCATCTCCCTGGGCAACCGGTGCGTCGTCGAGGCCGGCTGCTACGTGACGGCCGGTTCGCGGGTGACGCTGCCCGACGGTTCGGTGGTCAAGGCCGCCGACCTCTCCGGCCGCGACGGGCTGCTCTTCCGCCGGAACTCGGTGTCCGGCGCGCTCGAGGCCATCCCGCGGGACGGCGACTGGGGGGCGCTCAACGCCGCCCTGCACGCCAACTGAGAAAGGAGCCCCTGCCCCCCACCGCTCGCACGCTCGCGGCGGGACCCTGCAGGGGCCCGGCCCGGCGCGGCGCGCGGCGCCGGCTCACCGGGTCCGCACAGCTGACGCACCTACCATCGGCGACGATGACCAGCGCCCCGGTGACGCCCCGTCGGCCACCGGCCCGGAGTGGCTCCACCGCGGTGCGGCCCCGGCAGCCGGCCCGCCGCGGGGGCCGACGTCCGGCCCGGCGGTCGCGCCGAGCTCGGCGTGCCGCCGTTGGCCGCGGGCTCGGCTGGCTGGCCGCCGTCGCCGCGCTCACCCTGGTGGCCGTGCTCGCCGTGCACCGGGATGCCCCCGGGACCACCCCGATCGCCGGCCGCTGCACCGTGGCCGGCTCCGACCTGACCCTCACCACCGCGCAGGCGGCCAACGCCGCCACGATCGCGGCAGTGGCCCGCAGCCGCGGGCTGCCGCAGCGGGCGACGGTGATCGCCCTGGCGACGGCGCAGCAGGAGTCGCGGATCCGCAACCTCGACTACGGCGACCGCGACTCCCTGGGCCTGTTCCAGCAGCGCCCCTCGCAGGGCTGGGGCAGCGAGGCGCAGGTGCAGGACCCGGTCTACGCCACCGGCAAGTTCCTCGACGGGCTGGTGAAGGTGCCCGGCTGGGAGACCGGTGACCTGACGACTACCGCGGACGCGGTGCAGCGCAGCGCGTTCCCGCTGGCCTACCGACAGTGGACCGGCATGGCCCAGACGCTGGCCGGCGCGCTGCTGTCGGACTCACCCGCGCAGCTGTCGTGCACCTTCAGCCCGCCTCAGGCGAGCGGCCCGGTCGAAGACCGCGCGGCCGCCGTCGCCGACGTCGTCCGCCGCGAGGCCGGTACCCCGACCGTCCTGCCCGGCGGTCTCGTCTCGGTGGCCGCGGCCGGGTGGCCGGAGGCGAGCTGGGCCGTGGCGCACGCCGAGCGGCTGCAGCTGGCCGGGGTGCGCTTCGCCGACTGGTCGTGGAGCCCGGGCGGCGGCTGGGTCCAGACCGGCGAGGTCGTCGGTGATCTACAGCTACAGCTGGCCAACTGAGAGATCGGAACTGTCGTAGCCGCTGGACAGACTCGGCTCGTGATCGATCCGAGGGAAGCCAGACCCCAGCGATGGGACGACATGACCCGGGACGCACTGGAAGAACTCCTCGCAGGCGGGCTGACGCCCGACCGGATCGGCGAGCTCTACGCCCGCAGCGGCTCCCTCGTCCGGCTGGTCGCACGCCGCTGGGGACTCGATTGCCGAGCGCTGCGTGCCCGGTCGCTCGGTCTGAGCATCACCGATCCGGACATCGCGGCGCAGTTCGTGCGTGTGGTCGACGGGGCACCGTTGAGCCACCTGCCGGCTGACTTGATGTCCGGGAGCGGGGCCCGGTGTCGATGGCGGTGCCCTGACTGTGCCGAGGAGTGGGTCACCTCCGTGGCGAACCGCACCAAGCGGAAGTCTGGTTGCCCAGCATGTGCACGGGAGCGCGGGCTCGCACTGGCGCGATCCCGGGTCGCAAAGTCATCGCCGCTGTCCGTGGCCAGACCAGGACTCGTCGCTGAGTTCGTGACGAACCTCAGCCGGCCGGACCGAGGCCTCGAGAGCACGCCCAGCGGGTCACATGACCGCGTGCGCTGGCGCTGCCGCCGAGGACACGAGTGGGAAACCACGGCACGTCAGCGCGTGCGGCACGCTACGCAATGCCCCACGTGCCTGGCCGGCCTCTGGACGAGCCGCCTGGAGTTCCAGGTCGCCGAACTCGTGCAGGCCAGCACGGGTGTCACCGTGAGCGTCGGCGCTCGCGTGCGTCGAACCGACCGCGCGGCGGACGAGCACATCGACCTGCTGATCGACTCCCTCGACCTGCTCATCGACCTCGACCCCAGTCGCTGGCACTCGTCTCACGAGTCGGTGGAACGAGACACTCGCAAGCTCGAACGGCTCGCGGGACGCCAGTACGTCCGGGTGCGGCCGAGGACTCTCGGGTTGCTGCGTTCAGGGCGGGCAACCGTCGAGCAGCAGATCTTCCTGTCAACGGACGACGAACACGACCCGTGGTCGTGGTCCCTGGCCGTGCTGCAGGTCGTGGCGGCGATCTCGCCATCGACACGGATCCAGGACCTCACGCCCCTCGCGGAGGATGCGGCGCTGGCTCGTGCTGACCGCCGGTGGCGGGCCCTTCGAACAGACCCACGGCGACGGAGTCTGCGCTCGGAGCACCCCCTCGTGGCCGACCAACTCGTCGAGGTGGTCGGACGTCCAGGTCTCACTGCAGCCGACCTCACGCCCGCAGGCGAGGACCGGGTCCTGTGGATGTGCCCGGAGTGCGGACACCGATGGGAGGCGCGCGTGGCGAATCGCACGCTGCTCGGAACCGGCTGCCCACCCTGCTCCTACCGCCGAGGCGCCGCTCGATCTGCGAGGCCACGACCGGGGCGCAGCTTCGCTGATCGCCACCCACTGTTGGCCGGGTACTTCGTCGACAACGTGACCCACCCCGGCGTGGGGCCGGGCCAGCTCAAGCCCAACAGCATCGACCGCTGCTCGTGGACCTGCCCGCACTGCAAGGGCCCATGGATCGCGACGCCGCACGCGCTCAACCAGCGACCACGAGGCGGTTGTCGCGGTTGTTCGTCCACGCGGATGGCATCCAGCCGCCGACAACGCCCATCGGGCTCCGGCGCGGTCCAGCCGACGATCGGCTGAGCACGACGCGGCAGCGAACGCGGTTTCGGCCGCGCTCGACGGTCACGCCCATCGCCGGTTGGACGAGCTGCGGGCGGCCCTCCAGCAGCACGCTCGCCCGGGCCGGCTGAGCGGCCGTCGCGGCCGGAAGCGCTCAGCCCGCCAGGCGCGCGACCGCCGCCTCGATCCGCTCGTCGGAGGCGGTCAGCGCCATCCGCACGTGCCGCGAACCGGCCGGGCCGTAGAAGCTGCCCGGTGCGGCGATGACGCCGAGCCCGGCCAGCCAGTCGATCGTCGTCCAGCAGTCCTCGTCCCGGGTGACCCACAGGTAGAGGCCGGCCTCGGAATGGTCGATCCGCGCGCCGGCGGCGCGCACCGCCGCGGTCAGCTTCGCGCGGCGGCGGCCGTACCGGGCCCGCTGCGCCTCGACGTGCTCGTCGTCGGACAGTGCGGCCACCATCGCAGCCTGCACCGGCGTGGGCACCAGCAGCCCGAGGTGGCGGCGGGCCTCCCAGACCCGCCGCACCAGCGCCGGGTCACCGGACAGCAGCCCGCCGCGGTAGCCGGCAGCCGTGGATTGCTTGGACAGCGAGTGCACGGCGAGCAGGCCGGTGTGGTCGGGACCGGCCACGGCCGGGTGCAGCACGGAGCGCGGCGCGACGTCCCAGCCCAGCTCGACGTAGCACTCGTCGGCGACGACCGGGACGCCTTGCTCGCGGCCCCAGCGCACCCAACGGGCGAGCTCGTCGTCGGAGAGCACCCGGCCGTGCGGGTTCCCCGGCGAGTTCAGCCAGGCCAGCACGACGTCGGCGGCGTCGTCCGGTGGGGTGTCGGTGCGCAGCACCTGCAGCCCGGCGACGATCGCGCCGACCTCGTAGGTGGGGTAGGCGACCTCGGGGACGACGACGGTGCCACGGCCGGACAGTCCGAGCATGGTCGGCAGGAACGCGACCAGCTCCTTGGAACCGATCGTGGGGATCACCGAGGGGTCGGCGCCGAACGGATCGGCCAGCGTGACGCCCAGCCGCCGCTGCAGCCAGCCCGCGGCGGCGCGGCGCACGTCGGCGGTGCCCAACGCGGTCGGGTAGCCCGGCGCGTTGCCGGCCGCCGCCAGCGCCTCGACCAGCACCTGCGGTGTGGGGTCGACCGGCGTGCCGATCGACAGGTCGACGACGCCGCCGGGATGCTCGGCCGCACGGGACCGGGCCGGCGCCAGGGAGTCCCAGGGGAAATCCGGCAACCGGTGGGCGGCCCCCGCCCGAGGTGCCGCCGCGGTCACTCCGCCTGCGGCGGAAGGGCGGCCACCAGCGGGTGGTCCTTGGGGATCTTGCCCGTCTTGGCGGCACCACCGGGGCTGCCCAGGTCGGAGAAGAACTCCACGTTGGCGTTGTAGTAGTCCTTCCACTTGTCCGGGACATCGTCCTCGTAGTAGATGGCCTCCACCGGGCAGACCGGCTCGCAGGCACCACAGTCGACGCACTCGTCGGGGTGGATGTAGAGCATCCGTTCGCCCTCGTAGATGCAGTCCACCGGACACTCGTCGATGCACGCCTTGTCGAGAACGTCGACACAGGCCTGGGTGATGACGTAGGTCACGGGGTTCCTCCGGGGGCGCACGGGCGGCGACCCTGGCCACGGCCAGGGTCGGTTCGATCGTGCCAAGTATCCCCTGCCCCTGGTCGGCCTGCGAAAGGGGTGCCCGGACCCGCCGACCGGCTCCGCGCGGCCGCCGACGGAAGGTCACCCCCAGGGGAGGGCGAAGATCGCCGCTCGGCGTGGTCGACCTCGAACTGCTGGCCGGGCGCCGACGGCCGGGCCTGGAGGGCGACCGGCTCGGCGAGTGGCTGCTGCGCGCCGGCGGTGGCTCCACTGCGGGCCAACTCCGCCCTGGTGGCGGGCGCGCCCCCGGACGACGCCTGGCTGACCGGCTACCGCGACGGGGCCTGGCCACCGAGGTGATGGCGGGGCTATAGCGGGCTGCAGCACTGGGGGCCGGACGCGGCGCCTGCTCGGTGCACCTGCGGGTCGTCGCGGCCAACCGGGCCGCCCTCGCCCGCTACCGGCGGTCGGCCTTCATCGGGCACCATCGCTGCCGCTACCGGCGCCGCCGCCCCGGCTGACGGCCTGCGCCGCGCCCGCGGGCGGGCGCGGCGGCGCGCCCAGCATCCGGCCGACGGCGAGCGACGCCGCGACCACGCCGAGCAGCAGGAACGCCAGGTTGACCAGTTGCGTGGCGCCGTCCCCACCGGTGATCAGGAGATCCCCCTCGGGCCGGCGGACCGAACCGCCGACGGCGATGACCAGCCACACCACCGCCGGCAGGGCGCCGACCAGCCGGGAGCCCGACAGCCGGTGCGCGGCCCGCACGAGCACCAGGTTGCCGGCCACCGCGGCGAGCACCGACACCGGCACCGGGACGCCACCCACCCGCCACGGCAGCCAGAAGACCTCCACCAGAGCCAGCCAGCCGGCCACCAGGACGGCCAGCAGCGCCCAGCCGAGCCGCCGCAGCGACCGGCTCACGGCAGGCCGGCGAAGAGGTCGTCCTCCCAGCCGGCCGCGCCGGCGCCGGCCGGGCCACGCTGCCCGCGGACCAGCCGGTAGTACTCGGTGGCCATCACTTCCAGGCCGAGGTTGTTCGACAACGCGAAGAACGGGCCGTCCACGGTGATCTGGGTGGGGTGGGAACGCATCGCGGCGTCCTTGTCCGCCGCGTGCGCGCTGCCGTCGACGGCGGCGGTCACCAGCTCGTCGGGCACCGCGAAGGGCACCTCGTCGATGTCACCGAGCCCCTCGAACGGGGAGGCCTCGCCGAGCGCGGCCATGGCGGCGATGCCGTCGCGCAGCACCGAGCGGGGCATGCAGCACCAGTAGACCTTCGCGACCTCCCAGGCCTCGCCCAGCTCGGGCCGGTGGGTGGGGTCGGCGGCCAGTTCCACGGCGCGCATCGCGACCCGGTGGGCCTGGATGTGGTCGGGGTGGCCGTAGCCGCCGTTCTCGTCGTAGGTGACCAGCACCTGCGGGCGGACCTCCCGGACGACGGCCACCGCATGGTCGGCCGCCTCGTCCAGGTCGGCGTTCCAGAAGGCGCGCGCGGCGCCGTTGGCCGGCGTCCCCATCATCCCGGAGTCGCGGTACCGCCCGGCGCCGCCCAGGAACCGCCAGTCGGTGACGCCGAGCGCGGCCATGGCCGCGGCGAGCTCGCTGATCCGGTAGCCGCCGAGCTGGTCGGCCCGGTCAGCGGCGAGCTGCCCGAGCTCGGGCACCAGGACCTCACCCTCCTCACCGAGCGTGCAGGTGAGCAGGGTGACGTGCGCCCCCTCCGCGACGTAGCGGGCCATGGTGGCCCCGTTGTTGATCGTCTCGTCGTCGGGATGGGCGTGCACGAACAGCATGCGGTGGTCTGTCACGCGAGCCATTACATCGCGACCCTTCGGGCCGCACCGCGGCCAGGTGCCGTTCCCCTGTCGCGGGGAGCCGTTGCGTCGAGCTCCGGCGGGACCCTCCGGGTCCGCGCCGGATCACGACTGGACTGCCCGTGGTCGTCGGTTCCCTACAACACCCTGGCCGGCTCGGCGTAGTGGCAGGCGTTGAGGTGGCCGGCCCCGCGGTCCTCGAGCGCGGGGTCGGCGGTGATGCACAGCTCGCGCTGACCGTCGGTGAGCACGTTGGCGAACTTCTGGCACCGCGTGCGGAAGCGGCAGCCCGACGGCGGGTTGGCCGGGCTCGGCACGTCGCCGGAGATGATGATCCGCTGCCGGGCGCGCTCACGACGGGGGTCGGGCAGCGGGATCGCCGACAGCAGAGCCTGCGTGTACGGGTGCGCCGGCCGCTCGAATAGCTCGTCGCGATCGGCGATCTCGATGATCCGGCCCAGGTACATGACGGCGACCCGGTCGGAGATGTGCTTGACCACCGACAGGTCGTGGGCGATGAACAGGTAGGACAGCCCCAGCTCGTTCTTCAGATCTTCGAGCAGGTTGATGACGCCGGCCTGGATGGAGACGTCCAGTGCCGACACCGGCTCGTCGAGCACCAGCACCTTGGGCTGCAGGGCCAGCGCGCGGGCGATGCCGATGCGCTGCCGCTGTCCACCGGAGAACTCCGAGGGGTACCGGTTGGTGTGCTCAGGGTTCAGCCCGACGGTCTCCACCAACTCCCGGACGCGGGACCGCAACTCGGCGTCGTTCTTGGTCAGGCCGTGGATGATCAGCGGCTCGGCGACGATGTCGAACACCGGCAGCCGGGGGTTCAGCGACGCGTAGGGGTCCTGGAACACCAACTGGATGTCCCGCCGTAGCGGGCGCATGTCTCTGCGGGACAGCCCCACCAGCTCGCGTCCCTGGAACGTCACCGATCCGGCGGTCGCCGGCTGCAGGTTAAGGATCGCCCGGCCGGTGGTGGACTTGCCGCACCCTGACTCGCCGACCAGGCCGAGCACCTCGCCGGCATACAGATCGAGGTCGATGCCGTCCACGGCGCGGACCGCGCCGACCGTGCGCTTGAGCAGGCCGCCGCCCTTGATCGGGAAGTGCTTCTCCAGCCCGCGGACGCGCAGGATCGGTTGACCGGGCCGGGGGGCGGCGTCGCCGGTGCGCTGCGTGCCGGCGGCGGTCATGCCCGATCTCCGTTCCTGGTCCCGGTCGTGGCCCGCGCGTCCCCGGCCGGCTGCGCGTCCCCGGCGGTCTGGTTGAAGACCTCGCCGGCGCGGCCGTGCGCCTTGGCCACCTCCTGGGTGCGGATGCAGGCCGCGGTGTGCCCGGCGCCCACCTCGAACAGCGGCGGCTCGGCCTCGTCGCACTCGGTGACGTGCAGCGGGCAACGGGGCGCGAAGGGACACCCCGGCGGCATGTTCAGCAGCGAGGGCGGCGATCCGAGGATCGGGGTGAGCCGCTCCTTGGTGGTGGAGTCCAGCCGCGGCAGGGACCCGAGCAATCCGAGGGTGTAGGGCATCCGGGGCTCGTAGTAGATGTCCTCGACGCTGCCCACCTCCACCGGCCGCCCGGCGTACATGACCAGCACCCGGTCGGCGATCCCGGCGACCACACCCAGGTCGTGCGTGATGAGGACCATGGCCGCGCCGGTCTCCTGCAGCGCCGTCTGCAGCACCTCGAGGATCTGCGCCTGGACGGTGACGTCGAGCGCCGTCGTCGGCTCGTCGGCGATGATCACCTCCGGCTGGTTGGCCATGGCGATGGCGATGACCACCCGCTGGCGCATTCCGCCGGAGAACTCGTGCGGGTAGGACTTCACCCGCTCCGCGGCGTTGGGGATGCCGACGAGTTCCAGAAGCTCGACCGCGCGCGCCCCGGCCGCCTTGGACGACAGCGACCGGTCGTGAGCGCGCAGCGTCTCCTCGATCTGGTAGCCGATCCGGTACACCGGGTCCAGCGAGGTCATCGGGTCCTGGAAGATCATCGAGACGCCCTTGCCACGAACCCGGGACATGCTGCGGTCCTTCTGCCCGAGCAGTTCCTGCCCGCGGTACCGGATCGAGCCGGCGACCCGGGCCGACGCGGGCAGCAGACCCATGACCGCCAGCGACGTCACCGACTTGCCGGAGCCGGACTCACCGACGATGCCCAGCACCTCACCGGATCGCAACGTGTAGTCGACACCGCGGACGGCGTGGACCAGCCCGTCCTCGCTCGGAAAGCGGACGTTGAGGTCGCTGACCTCCAGCAGCGGCGCCGAGGGATCGAAGCCGCCGAGGCTGGTGGTGCGGGAGCCGGCCTGGCTCAGGGTGCCGGTCGAGGTGGCGCCGGCAGCGGTGGCACCGGACGCGGACGCAGCGGGGCCCGGGGTCCCGAGGGTGGACATGGAACTCCTGTTCAGGCCCGCACGCGGCGGTTGCTCGGGTCGAAGGCGTCGCGGATGCCGTCGCCGATCAGGTTGATCGACAGCACGATGATGATCAACGTGAGGCCCGGGAAGTAGAACAGCCAGGGTCGGGTGCTCGCGGCCTGCACCCCGTCGGAGACGAGCCGGCCCAGGCTCGTCTGGTTGGCCCCGTTGACCCCGAAGCCCAGGTAGGTCAGCGACGCCTCGAGGATGATGGCCACCGCCGCGGCGAGGGTCGTCCAGACGATCAGCGAGCCGAGCGCGTTGGGGATCAGGTGCTTGAAGATGATCCGCCGGCTGGAGGCGCCCATTGCGTGCGCCGCCTCCACGTACTCCTTCTCGCGCAGCGAGAGGAACTGGCTGCGCACGATGCGGGCGAGGTCGAGCCAGCCGAACAGCCCCAGGATGATCCCCACGCCCAGCGGCGTCCGCGACCCCGGGAAGTTGCTCGCGACGACGATCAGCACGACCAGGAGCGGCACGGTGAGGATCAGGTCGACGAGCCGCATGAGCACGCTGTCGACCCACCTGCCGAAGTAGCCCGCGAGCGCGCCCACGAGCAACCCGATCGGCAAGGCGATGACGACGAACAGCAGCACGATGAACAGGGATCGCTGGACGCCCTGCATCAGCCCGGCCAGCAGGTCCCGGCCGATCTCGTCGCTGCCGAAGAGGTAGTCGGCGGTGCCCGGCGGGACCGACTGGGCACCGACATTCTGATCGGCGTAGTCGACCCCCTGGATGACCGGCCCCAGGAAGCCGAAGCCGAGCATCAGCACGAAGATCGCCAGCCCGGTCATGCCGACCTTGTCGTGCAGGAACCGCCGGACGATCTGCTGCCGCTGGCTGCGCGCCTTGACGGTGAACTCGCGCTCGACCCCGCCCCCCTCGGGACTGCTCGGTACGCCGGGGACGGCGGGGCCGGTGGACGTCTCGGTAGCCACCATGTCTGCCTCTTCTCTCTGCGCCCGTACGCCGGTCAGGACAGTCGGATGCGGGGGTCGAGGACCGCGTAGAGGATGTCGGCGACCAGGTTGAACAGCACGACGAACACCGCGCTCACCAGGAGCCAGCCGAGCACGACGTTGATGTCGTTGTTCCCGATGCCGTTCTGGATGAGGTACTCACCCATGCCGTGCCAGACGAACACCTGCTCGGTGATGATCGCGCCGCCGAAGAGGGTGCCGACGTAGAGCGCCACCACGGTGGTCAGCGGGATGAGCGCGTTGCGCAGCCCGTGCCGGACGACCGTGCGCCGATAGGTGAGCCCCTTGGCCCGTGCCAGCCGCATGTAGTCCGATCCCAGGACGTCGAGCATGGCCGACCGCTGGAACCGGCTCCAGGCGGCGAAGGCCAGCAGCGCCAGGCTGACCGTGGGCAGCACCAGGTGCCCGAGCCGGTCCGACCACAGCTCCCAGCCATCGGCGTACAACGCCAGCCCGGGCGTCTCCTCGCCGATCGTGTAGAGGATCTGCTCACCGAACAGGTCGTTGACCCCTCCGGCGACGAACTCCTTCAGCAGCGCAGCGAACCAGAAGGTCGGCAACGCGATCAGCAGGTACACGAGGAACGTCAGGACGTAGTCGGAGGCCTTGTACTGCCGGACCGCGCCGATGACGCCCACGATGATCGCCAGCACGATGGCGATCACCATGGCCAGCAGGATCATCCGGCCGGTGACCAACAGCCGGCTGCCCAGCTGCTCGGCCACCGGGGTGCCGTTGACCGTCTCGCCGAAATCGCCGGTGAGGGCCCCGGTCAGCCAGTTCCAATAGCGCACGAAGAAGTTGTCGTCGAGCCCGAGCTCCTCCCGCAGGTTGGCGAAGAACGACTCCGGCGGGCGCGGCTGCAGCGTGTAGTAGCGGGCGAGCGGGTCGAAGCTGGCGGCGCAGAGCGCGAACACCAGGAAAGAGCTGGCGAGCAACACGAAGACGGACGCGATGATCCGCCGGATCGTGAAGAAGAACATGCGGTGACCTTACGCCGGGAGCGGAAGTCGTCCGGTCTGGAACGACCAGTTCAGCGGCCCGCCGGGCGCGTACGCAGGTCGTGCGCACGACGCGGCGAGGAGCGGGCGACCCGGCCGGTCGGGGGCCACGGCGGCCACGTGGCGGGCGTGGCGTCGGAACCTCGACTCCGGACACACCGCGGCCCCCGGGAGGTGCTCCCAGGGGCCGCGGGCCGGGGTCAGGTGCTGACCGCAGCGGTCACTGGAGGGTCCAGGTCTCCGAGTTCCACAACGGACCGGCCTGGGTGGAGTTGTCCTCCACGCCTTCGATCGCGCTCTGGTAGGCGATGAAGGTCGGCTTCTGGTAGAGCGGCACCGTGGCCATCTGCTCCCACAGCAGCGCGTCGATCTGGTTGCCCAGCTCGGCCTGCGCCTCGGGGTCCGGCTCGGTCACGAACTGCTGGAACAGCGCGTCGATCTCCGGCGTGCCCTGCCGCGAGTAGTTCTGCTGCACGTTGTCGCCCTGCGGGGAGCTGTAGATCGACTGGGTGGCGGCGCGCAGCGGCGAGCCCACCCAGGCGAACAGCGCCGCCTGGAAGCCACCGGCCGCGAGGGAGGTCGGCTTGTCGACGTTGGCGAAGATGTCCGGGTTGGCGTTGTACGTGGCGTTGATGCCTGCCTCACGCAGCTGCGGGATCATCACCTCGATCGTCGTCTGGCGCAGCGGGTTGTTGGCCGTCGTGTCGATCTGGATGTTCAGCGGGCCGCGCTCGGGGTGGACGTAGATCCCGTCCGGGCCGGCGGTGTAGCCCGACTGCTCCAGCAGCTGGCGGGCCATCTCGACGTTCTGGGTCTGGTACTCATCGGGCGCGGTCGCCTCGTACTGCGGCTGGTTGTTGAAGTAGATCCGGTTCTGCAGGACCTGCGCGTCGGAGGAGAACTGACCGACGGTCTGCTCGACGATCTCCTCCCGGTCCAGCGCCATGGCGAACGCGCGCCGCACGTTGATGTCGGCCAGGTGCGGGTCCTGGGTGTTGAAGTCCAGGTGCTCGAACGACAGACCGAAGGTGATCTCGCTCTCGACGTTGGGCTCCAAGCCCTGGACCTGCTCGACCAGGTCCAGCTGCGGCTGCGGGTAGATCACGCCGAGCTCGCCGCTCTGGATGCCCTGCACCGCCGTGGTCGGGTCGTTGCCGATGTTCTGGATGACCAGCTGCTCGAGGTTCGGCCCGTCGCCCCACCACTCGGGGTTCGGCGTGAGGACGACGATCTGACCCCCGACGTCGATGTTCTCCGCCAGCAGCTGCCACGGCCCGCCCGAGATGTCGCTGGGGAGCCCTTCGCTGATCGGCCAGCCGGCGGTCAGCGACTCGCACAGCGCGACCGGGTCCTCGTCGTCCATCAGGTGCGCCGGCAGGATGCCGCCGCCGAAGTCGCCGCTGAACAACCCCTGCCAGTCGGCGTAGGGAGTTGCATAGGTGACCGTGACCGTCTTGCCGTCGTCGGAGCCCTCGACCGACTCGATCTGCTCGTAGCCCGTGGTCGACAGCACCGAGGCACAGCCGCCGGCAGCCGGGTCACCGCTGCGGCTGCTCCGCCAGGTGAACTCGAAGTCGTCGGCGGTGATCGGCGTGCCGTCGCTCCACACGGCCTCGTCCCGGATCGTGTAGACGTTGACCTGGGTGCCCCCCTCGGTCTCGAGGGTGGGCTCCTCGGCCAGCAGGTTGTCGTTGTACTCGACGCTGAAGTCCGGGAGAGCGTTGAAAGTGCCCGGGAGGATGCCGTTCAGGATGTTCGCCGTCGAGACGGCGTTGCCCGCGGCGATGTTCGGGAAGAGGTTCTCCGGGAAGTCGGTCGCCTCACCGAACACCACGCGGCCCGACTGGCCACCGGAGCCGTCCTCGCCTCCGCCGTCATCACTGCCGCCGCACGCCGACAGCACCAGGGCGCCGGCGACGCCGGTGGCGACGAGCGCCGCACTCCGCTTGCTGAACTTCACGTTCGCTTGCCTCCTCGACCCGCATGCGCGGGCGGAATGATCAGGTCGACCGACCCGGGATCGGCCGGATGGGCCGGGGACGGACTCGTCACAGTGTGTCGTAGGGCTCGGCCGGCCCGAGTGAGCAGGCCGTGACTACTGGACAGTAGGCAGCGCCGGAGAACGCCGTCCACGGCCGTCACCCATTTGTGATCTGGGCTCGCGAGCACCGCCCGGAGCCCGCAAGAAGTGCGTCGCCAACCGCACTTCGCCGGGCGATTTCCAGACGCAGGACCGTCCCGGTGCACGAATTGGGTGCCACCGGCACGCTCCGCCCCGCGCCGATGTGTCAGACCGGCCACCGGGGGTATCGATCCCGCTGACTGGATCGCAGCACTCGAGGAGGAACCGTGAGCGGCATGGACAAGATGAAGAACAAGGCCGAGGAGCTCGCGGGTCAGGGCAAGGAGGCCGCCGGCAAGGCGACCGACAACCGCGACCTCGAGGCGGAGGGCCACGCCGACCAGGCTTCCGGCAACGCCAAGCAGGCCGGCGAGAAGGTCAAGGACATCTTCAAGTGACCTACCGACTCATCCACTGAAGAAGCCGGGCGGCGGCGGCCGCCCGCGACAAGAGCGCCGTCCCCGGCCCGGTCAGGGACGGCGCTCCCCCGCATCCGCACCCCGCACCCGCGCCTTTTCGGCCGTCGACGAGGGCCACGACGCCGGCCGCCCGCTTGCTCCGCCACTGCCCTCGCCGACGCGCCACCTCGGCCACGAACGCCTGCTCGCTGAGCCGGCCGGCATGCAACATGCCATCGATGAAAGCGACCGCCGTCCCGGTCGTCTCCAAGGTCGCCAACTCCCACGCGCTGCGCTGTGCCGAGGTGACACGGACGCCGTCCTCTGCCATCCAGGTGTCCGCCGGCCCGAGGTCGGTCTTGTGCACCCGCACACCGCGGGGTCCGTCCCACGGACAGCCACGGGGCACGATCACCAGCACCGGGCCCGTCACGGAACTGAACGGGCGCCGAACCACCCGGCTGCCGACCGGCGGGGGTCAGCGGCGGGCGAGGAGGGCGCGGACGGCGGGGAGCAGCGGCCGGTCGGCGGGGATCCAGTCCAGCGCCTCGAGGTCCGCGCCGGGCAGCCAGCGCAACTCGCTGTGCTCGGCGGCGGACAGCTCGCCTCCGGCGATCCGGCACCACCACACCCGCAGGGTCGAGGCGCCCGGGGCCCCGCCGGCGACGACGCCGTCCAGCGGGACCTCGCCGACGAACGCCCGCGGGACGACGACGACGCCCAGCTCCTCGCGACACTCCCGGACCAGGGCGGCCAGGTCGGTCTCGCCGCGCTCGACCTTGCCGCCGGGGAACTCCCACAGCCCGGCGAGGGAGCCGGTGCCGCGCTGGGCGACCAGCACCCGGCGCTGCTCGTCGACCACCGCCGCACCCACCACCTGGGTCACCGCCAGCGCACGGAGGGCGGCGGCCGCGGCGTAGGCGTCCAGGTGCGCCTGCATCGCCCGCAGCAGCCGGCGTCGCACCACCGTCCGGTCGACCAGCCCACCGAGCACCCCGGGGAGCCCCGTGCACCAGTCGACCTGCTCGACGACGAGCGTGCCGGCGCCGGTGGCGGCGAACGAGCGGGTGTGCGTCCGGGATCCCGGGCCCGGGGCCGCGGCGTAGACGTCCCGGTACGGGCGCAGCGACTCGACCTCGCGCAACGGGCGCGGCCAGGGCCGGCCGAGGGCGCGCGCGACATCGAACGCGACGGTCGACGGCGCCTCCACCAGAGTGGTGAACCGCAGCTGGGGCACCGCGGCAGCCTCTCAGACACGGCAGGATGGGGCCGTGCGCATCTCCGCCCGAGTCGACTACGCGGTACGGGCGGCCATCGAACTGGCCGCCGTTGCGCCCGACGCCCTGACCTGTGACCGCATCGCCCAGGCACAGGGCATTCCCTCGCGGTTCCTCCAGTCGATCCTGGGCGACCTGCAGCACGCGCGGCTGGTCACCAGCCAGCGCGGCCGCGAGGGCGGTTACCGGCTGGCGCTGCCTGCCGAGCAGGTCTCGATCGCCCGGGTCATGCGGATCGAGCAGGGCTTCCTCGCCGAGGTGCACGGCCAGCGCCCCGAGGACGTCGAGTACCCCGGTGCCGCCACGGCCCTGGCCAGCGTGTGGGTGGCGGCCCGGGAGAGCTACCGCCAGGTCCTGGAGCGGGTGACCCTGGCCGACGTCGTCGCCGGCACGCTGCCGGCCAACGTCACCGAGCTGGTGGAACTGGAGGGCGCGTGGCGTTCCTTCGGCGCCACCGGCAGCCAGGACGACGGCGGGGCGGCCGGCGAGAAGCCGGCGACGGCAGCCGGCTGACCGGCGACGCGCCGGGGCCACGGGCCCATCGCGGCAACATGTGGGACGATCAGGGTGTGACTGACTGCGGCTCGCTCCTCGTGGCGCGGCTGCACATCGATCTGGCGCGGGTCTCCAGCGCCGCGTGTCGCACCGCGCGCTGACCCGGTTCCGCCCGCAGCCACCGCTGCACACCCCCCCATCGGCAGCACCCCGGTAGCCCGCCCGTGCGGCGCGCGCCGGCGCAGAGGAGAAGTACTGACGTGTCCTCCCCCACCCGCACCAGCAACCGCCCCGTCCGCGGGCAGGGCCAGTGGGCGCTCGGTTACCGGGAGCCGCTGAACCCCAACGAGCGGATGAAGAAGGACTCCGACGGCCTCGAGGTCCGCCAGCGGATCCTCGACCTGTACTCGAAGAGCGGGTTCGACGGCATCGACCCCGGCGACCTGCGCGGCCGCATGCGCTGGATGGGCCTCTACACGCAGCGGGCCCAGGGCATCCCCGGCGGCAAGACCGCCGTGCTGGAGCCCGAGGAGCTCGAGGATTCCTACTTCATGATGCGGGTGCGCACCGACGGCGGCGCCCTGAGCAGCGAGCAGCTCGGCGTCATCGGCGGGATCAGCACCGACTTCGGCCGGGACGTCGCCGACATCACCGACCGGCAGAACGTGCAGCTGCACTGGATCCGGATCGAGGACATCCCGGAGATCTGGCGGCGGCTGGAGGCCGTGGGCCTGACGACGACCGAGGCGTGC
Organism: Modestobacter lapidis; assembly: GCF_054780755.1. Taxonomy (NCBI): domain Bacteria; kingdom Bacillati; phylum Actinomycetota; class Actinomycetes; order Geodermatophilales; family Geodermatophilaceae; genus Modestobacter; species Modestobacter lapidis. Next base: position 45,164 of record NZ_BAAGVS010000020.1, read on the forward strand.
GGCGACACCCCGCGCGGGATGCTGAACTGCCCGCTGGCCGGCGTCCTGGCCGACGAGGTCCTCGACGCCAGCGGCGTGATGGCCCAGACGGTCGAGCGGTACCTCGGCGACCCGGCCTTCAGCAACCTGCCCCGCAAGTGGAAGACGTCGATGTCCGGCTGCGTCGACCACTGCACCGAGCCCGAGCTGGACGACGTCTCCTTCGTCGGCGTCCGCAACGAGGCCGGCGAGGCCGGCTACGACCTGTGGATCGGCGGCGGCCTGTCGACGAACCCGAAGCTGGCCCAGCGGATCGGCGTCTTCGTCCGCCCCGACCAGGTCACCGACGTCTGGGCGGCCGCGACCTCGATCTTCCGGGACTACGGCTACCGCCGGCAGCGCAACCACGCCCGGATGAAGTTCCTGATGGCCGACTGGGGCCCGGAGAGGTTCCGTCAGGTCCTGCAGGACGAGTACCTGCACGCCGCCCTGCCCGATGGCCCGGCCCCGGCCCCGGCGGCGCACGACCAGCGCGACCACGTCGGCGTGCGCAAGCAGAAGGACGGCAGCAACGCCCTCGGCTTCGCGCTGCGCACCGGCCGCATCAGCGGCTCGTTGCTGACCCGGGTGGCCGACCTCGCCGCCGAGTACGGCAACGGCCGCATCCGAACGACGACCCAGCAGAAGCTGGTCATCCTGGACGTGCCCGATGAGCGGGTCGAGGACCTGGTGGACACGCTGGCCCGGCACGACCTGCTCGTCCGCCCGAGCGCCTTCCGTCGCGGCACGATGGCCTGCACCGGCCTCGAGTTCTGCAAGCTGGCGATCGTCGAGACCAAGCAGCACGCCCAGGATCTCTACTCCGAGCTGGAGAAGCGGCTGCCGGACTTCGACGAGCCGATCGGGATCAACGTCAACGGCTGCCCGAACTCCTGCGCGCGCTTCCAGACCGCCGACATCGGCTTCAAGGGGTCGATGGTCAAGAACGACGAGGGTGAGATGGTCGAGGGCTTCCAGGTCCACCTCGGTGGGCATCTGGGCGTCGAGGCCACTTTCGGCCGCAAGTTCCGCGGTCACAAGGTGACCAAGGACGAGTCGGCCGACTACTGCGAGCGGATCCTCCGCGGCTACCTGGAGCGCCGCGAGCCCGGCGAGCGGTTCGCCGCCTACGTCGCCCGGGCCGACGAGGCCTGGCTGCTCTGAGCCCCGTGAGCGAGCCCACACCAGGAAGAGCGCGGCAACTGCCCCCGTTCCACTGCCCGTACTGCGGGGACGAGGACCTGACGCCGCACGGCGACGCCGGGGCCGAGTGGCACTGCGGCGCCTGCCTGCGCACGTTCATCATCCGACTGACCGGAACAGGGGTGTCCCACTCGTGACCACCGCCGTCGTCCGCCCGACCCCGGAACTCGCCGCCGGGGCCGACGCCCTGTTCGAGGGCATCACCGACCCGGTGCAGCAGGCGCTCGCCGTGCTGAAGTGGGCCGGCGACACGTTCGGCGACGACTTCGCGGTCACCTCCTCGATGGCCGACGGGCTGCTGGCCCACCTGGCCAGCACGGCGTTCCCGGGCGTCCGGGTGGTCTTCCTGAACACCGGCTACCACTTCGCCGAGACGATCGGCACCCGCGACTGGATCACCGGCGTCCTGCCGATCACGCTGGTCGACGTCCAGCCGTCGCGGACGGTGGCCGAGCAGGACGCCGAGCACGGGGAGAAGCTCTACGAGCGCGACCCCGACCTGTGCTGCTCGCTGCGCAAGGTGGAGCCGCTGGCCCGGGCGCTGTCCGGTCTGCTGGCCTGGGGCTCGGGTGTGCGCCGCGACGAGGCCGCCACCCGGGCCGGCACGAAGCTGGTCGACTGGGACGCGAAGCGCGGGATGATCAAGGTCAACCCGCTGGCCGCCTGGACCCAGGACGACGTCGACGCCTACGTCGCCGAGCACCAGGTGCCGGTCAACCCCCTCGCCGAGCTCGGCTACGCCTCGATCGGCTGTGCGCCCTGCACCCGGCCGGTGGCCCCGGGCGAGGACCCGCGCGCCGGCCGGTGGGCCGGCAAGGGAAAGACGGAATGCGGCCTGCACCTCTGATCAAGGACCTCGTCCCACCCCACGACACGCTTCGCGCGCCACGGGACCCTGGGACGAGGCCTGAGGGGCAGGATGGGGCCATGCCCCGCCCACCGAAGCTCTCCACCGACGAGGTCGCCGCCGCGCTGAGCCGGCTCCCCTCCTGGTCCGGCGACGTCGACGGCATCGAGCGGACCGTGGAGCTGGCCGACTTCCGGGCGGCGGTGGACACGATCGTGGCGATCGCGGCGGCCGCCGAGGAGATGGACCACCACCCGGACATCGACCTGCGGTGGCGCACCCTGCGGATCGCCGTCGTCAGCCACTCCGCCGGCGGGGTCACCGAGCTGGACCTGGAGCTCGCCCGTCGGGTGGATGCCCTGCTGCCCGGCTGAGTAGCCCCACCCCGCCGCGCTGCCTCGGCTGCTGGCTGATCGGGGTTCCCCACCGAGGGAGACCCGGGGAACGCGCACTCGGTGCGCCGGCAGCGTCAGTCCGCGACGGGCAGCACCAGCAGCCGCAGCAGCCGGTCGGCCTCCGCGTCGGGGTCGGCGGTCAGCCCGGTGTGCACCGGGCCGGGCTGGACGACGGTGCTCCGCGGCGCGGTGAGCCACCGGAACCGTGAGCCCAGCGCCTCCCGCCCGGCGGCACCGGACACCGGCGCGGCGGCGCACACGTCGGCGGCCACCTGCAGCGCCGCGGTGATGGCCGCGGGATCGGCGGTCGGGTCCAGCGCCCGCAGCCGGTCGGCGTCCAGGTGCACCCGCGAGCCGAGGTAGTCGCGCTGCCGGCAGTAGACCAGCACCCCGGCGTTCAGCGACTCCCCCCGCTCGACCCGCGGCACGACCCGCAGCACCGCGTACTCGAACGTGTTCTTCGATGTCGTGGTCTTCCCGGTCACCGCTGGCTGACCCCCTCGGGTGGCGGCGGCCCCAGCCAGGACGGCCGGTTCTGCCCCCGCGGCGCGGCGCGGCGACCGGTCGCGCCGGCGGCGACCGCGGCGACCAGCCCGGGCAGCCAGGCGTTCCGGGCGGCCAGCCGGGCCAGCAACTGGTCCACGTACCGGGCCCGGACGTCGGCGGGCGCCTCGTCGGGTGTGGGCCCCTCCAGCCAGGCGTCGGGCACCAGGGCGAGCACCTCGGTGAGCAGCGACTCGGTGACCAGCGGAGCCAGCGCGGCGTCGGCGGCGCGCACGTCGGGATCGCATTCGACCAGCGCGTGCTGGGCGACGTCGTACGAGCGGGCGACCGCGGCCGGCGCGCCGGGCCAGTTGTGGTGGAAGGTCAGCGTCGCGCCGTGGTCGATCAGGTACAGCCGACCGTGCCAGAAGAGCATGTTCGGGTTCCGCCACGACCGGTCCACGTTGCCGACGAGCGCGTCGAACCAGATCACCCGGCCGGCCAGCTCGGCGGTTCCGGCCGCGATCCCGGCCTCGAGATCGAGGGCCCCGGGGAGGTAGTCCATGCCGAGGTTGACCCCGGCGGAGTTGCGCAGCAGTTCCTGGACCTCCTGGTCCGGCTCCCCCACCGCCAGCTCGGGGGCGACGTCGACGGTCACCAGGGCAGGCACCGGCAGCGCGAGGCGGCGGGCCAGCTCCCCGCACACCACCTCGGCGGCGAGCACCTTCACGCCCTGGCCGGCGGCGCGCCACTTCACCACGTAGGTGCCGAGGTCGTCGGCCTCCATCAACCCGGGGAGCGAGCCGCCCTCACGCAGCGGCGTGACGTAGCGGGTGGCGGTGACGGCGGGAAGCACAGTGCGCCGAACCTACGCCGACCGCCGGACCACCCCCGGAAGGGGGACGGTGGGCCGTCGACGGCGCCGCCGGGCTCCAGCAACCGCGATCGACGGCCGATTCCGTCGGGACGGCGCCGATCCGCGCGCCACCACGACCGGCGGACGGGAGGTCGCGTGGCCGACGACGACCGGACCGACCTCCGCCGCGGGGTCGCCTGCGAGGCCGCGGCGGTGGTGGCGCTGACCGCGGGCGTGGTCGCGGCCAGTGTCGCCTGGAACCTGCCGGGCCTGTTCGTCTCCTGGTCGGCGGCCGGCTGGCCGGTGGACCACGTGGTGCTGGTGCTGGGCGTCTCCCACCTGTTCATGATGGTCTTCGGTGCCCGGCGGGGTGCCCAGCTCAAGCGCGAGCACGATGCCCGACGCGCAGCAGAGACCGAGGCGGCGCACCGGGCGCAGCACGACCAGCTCACCGGGCTCCCCAGCCGCACGGCGTTCTCCGCCGCGCTCGAGGACGCGCTGGCGGCGGCCGGGGACGGCCCGACCCCCGTCGTGGCGCTGCTCGACCTGGACCGCTTCGGCGACGTGAACGCCACCCTCGGGTACCAGACCGGGAACGCCCTGCTGCAGGTGGTCGCCGAGCGCCTGCGCTCCGCCGTCCCCGCCGGAGCGGCGCTGGCCCGGCTGGGCGGGGACGAGTTCGGGGTCCTGCTCACCGGCGTCGACGCCGACCAGGCCGGGCTCCTCGCCGAGGGGCTGCTCGCCTGCGTCTGCCGGCCGGTCGAGCTGGACGATCTGGAACTGGACGTGGAGGCCGCCATGGGTGTCTCCGCGGGCACCGCCCACGACGCCCAGGAAGTGCTGCGCCGGGCGGACGTGGCGTTCTCGGCCGCCCGTTCGGGGCGTTCCGGGATCGCCAGGTGGTCGCCGGGGATCGACACCTTCGATGCCGACCGGCTGCGGCTGCACGGGGAGCTGCGCCGGGCCTGCCGGACCGGCGAGCTGCGCGTGCACTACCAGCCGCAGGTCGAGCTGCGCAGCGGCCGGGTCGTCGCCGTCGAGGCACTGCTCCGCTGGGAACACCCACGCCGCGGCCTGCTGCTGCCCGGGGCGTTCATCGACCTGGCCGAGCAGACCGGTCTGGTCCGGGAGCTGACCGACGTGGTGCTGCGTCAGGCCCTGGCCGACAGCACCCGCTGGCGTGCCGCTGGGCTGTCGTTGCGGGTGGCGGTGAACCTGTCCGCGCGGAGCCTCACCGACCCCGACCTGCCCTCGCGCGTCGCCGTGCTGCTGGCCGAGGCGGGCCGGTCCCCCCGGGACCTGGAGCTCGAGCTCACCGAGACCGCGGCCATGGAGGACCCGGTGCGCGCCGGGGAGGTCCTGGGCCGGCTGCGGGCGCTGGGCGTGGGTCTCGCGGTCGACGACTTCGGCACCGGCCACGCCTCGCTGGCCTACCTGGCCCGGCTGCCGGTGCACACGCTGAAGATCGACCGGTCGTTCGTGCTGACGATGCACGACCAGACGGGGTCGCGCACGATCGTGCGCAGCATCATCGACCTGGCGCACGGCCTCGGGCTGCGCGTCGTGGCCGAGGGCGTGGAGACCGCGGACGCCTGGCTGGATCTGGTCGCCCACGGCTGCGACGACGCCCAGGGCTTCTGGATGTCACCGGCCGTGCCGGCCGAGGACCTGACCCGGGTCGTCGCCGACCTGGAGCAGCGGCTGGGGGTCACGGCATCACCCGACCGCGCCGGCGCCCCTGCACACTGAGCCGGTGGCACTCCTCCGGCGGACGACACTCGAGCAGTTGGCCGACGCACCGTTCACCTACGCCGAGGTCGGGGCCACCCGCGAGGGGCCGCTGCCCGGCGGCTACGACCACGTGGACCGCCAGGAGGTGGTCGGTTCCGGCCGGGGCGCCTTCGACCGGGCCGCCGCGGCGGTGTTCCGCTGGGGCGCCCAGCGCGGCGCCGGGCTGCGCGTCCTGGCCAGCGGCCCGGCCAGCACGCCGGGCACCGTCGTCCTGATGACGGCGGGGCTGCGCCGACTGGGGCTCGACATTCCCTGCCGGGTGGTGTGGGTCGTCGACGAGCCCGACCGCCGCGGCTTCGGCTACGGCACGCTGCCCGGCCACCCGGAGAGCGGCGAGGAGTCCTTCGTCGTCTCGCTCCGCCCGGACGGCGAGGTCTCCTACGCGCTGCGCGCCTTCTCCCGCCGGGCCACCCGGCTGGCCCGGCTGGGCGGGCCGGTCAGCGCGCGGGTGCAGTCGCTGGCGCTGGACCGGTACGTCGCGACCATCCGCAAGGCCGCGGAGGGCGGCTGACCGTCAGCCGCCGGCGCGGGCGTCGGCCCGCTCCTCCTTGAGCATGTCCTTGCTCCGCACCAGCCGGAGCAGGGTGACCACCAGCAGGCCGCCGGCCATGTTGAGCAGCGCGCTGTACCAGAACCAGGCCAGCCAGTCGGCGTAGCCGAACGGCGCCCCGGCGTGCAGCGCCGCAAAGATGATCAGCGAGTCCAGGACCGAGTGGAACAGCTGCAGCCCGGCCAGCAAGAGGGCACCGGCGAAGGCGGCGACGATCTTCGCCACGTCCGATTCGGTGCCGTGCTGCATCCGGGTCATCAGGGTGATCGCGATGCCGGCGAGGACGGCCAGCGCGGCCGACTGCAGGTTCAGCGGCGCATCGACGAAGTGCCTGCCGCTCTCCACGGCCGTCGCCCGCAGATCCGGGAACGCCCGGACGATCAGCCACATGAACAGCCAGCCGCCGAGCAGGTTGGCGAGCAGGGTGCCGCCCCACAGCTTGCCCAGCTGGGCCACGCTGGCCCGGCCGGCGGCGACCGCGGTGACGGGCACCAGAAAGCCCTCGGTGAACAGCTCGCTGCGGGCGAGCAGCAGGGCGACGAACCCGACGCCGAAGGCCAGCCCGGCGAGCAGGTGGCTGCCGGTCTCGGCGTAGACGGCGAACAGCAGCAGGATGCCGGCCCCCACCTCCAGCCCACCGGCGAAGCCGGTGGTCAGGATCTCCCGCCAGCTGCGGTGCAGCCGCTGGGCCCCGTCGCTGACGATGGTGTCGAAGGCGTCCTGCAGCTCGTCCTCGGTCGGCCCGTCGGTCTCACCGAGCTCCTCGCGTGCGCTGTCCTGGTCGTCCTGCCGTGCCTGCACCATGCGCCGGACGTACCCCGGGCGCGAGGTGCTGGAACGGCCGGGTGACCGGCCCTCCTGCAGGGGCCCGCCGCGAGCTTGCGAGCGGTGGGGGGCAGGAGGGTCCTTCCTCAGATGTCGCGGCGCACCAGCAGCACGGCGGCCAGCGCCCAGACCACGCCGGCCCAGCCGGCGGTGACCGCCAGCCCGACGGGCCAGCTGGTGTCGACGGCGAGGAACGAGTCCCCGCCCACCCGCAGCGCCGGCAGCGCCTGGGAGAGCCGCCCGGCGACGGGGCCGCCGGCCAGCGCCAGGCCCGGCGGGAGCACGAACACCAGCGCGATGCCCAGCCCGACGCCGCCGGCGGTGGAGCGCAACGCCGTCCCGAGGCCCACCCCGAGCACCGCGAGCAGCCCGGCCCCGAGGGTCTGCAGCAGCAGGGGCCGGAGCACCGGCCACTCCGCCAGGGGCACCCCGCCCGGCACCTCGGTGAGGGTGCGGGCGGCCAGCGCGCAGCCGGCGGCCAGCAGCAGCGAGACCAGCGCGGCGGACCCGGCGACGACGGCGGTCTTGGCCACCAGCAACCGCGCCCGCCGCGGCACGGCGGTGAAGCTGGCCAGCGCCATGCCGGTGGCGAACTCCGAGCCGGCGGCCAGCACGCCGAGCACGACGACCACGAGCTGCCCGAAGCCGAAGCCGGTGAGCGCCACGCCCACGGCGAAGTCGGCGGCCGGCGCGGTGGGCGTGGTGGCGGCGGCCAGCCAGCCGACCCCGCCGACCCCGAGGACGTACACCGCCAGCGCCCACCAGGTGGATCGGACCGACCGCAGCTTCGTCCACTCCCCGGCCAGCAGACCGGTCACCGCTCCCCCGCCCGGTACTCGACGTCATCGCCGGTCAGCGCGTAATAGGCAGCCTCCAGCGAGATGGTCAGCCGGGTCAGCTCGTGCACCGGCAGCCCGGTGGCGAAGGCGACGTCGCCGATCCGGTCGGCGACCAGGCCGCGGACGGTCAGGGCGCCGTCCGGCTCCAGCTGTACCTGCCCGCCGGCCCGCTGCAGCGCCGGGGCGAGCAGCCGGGGCCGCGGGGTGCGCACCCGAACGGCGGCACCGGAACCGAGCAGCTCGGCCATCGGCACGTCGGCCAGCAGCCGGCCTCGGCCGAGCACCACCAGGTGGTCGGCGGTGTCCTGCATCTCGCTCATCAGGTGACTGGAGACCAGGACGGTGCGCCCCTCGGCGGCCAGCTCCCGCAGCAGGTGCCGCACCCAGCGGATCCCGTCGGGGTCCAGGCCGTTGACCGGCTCGTCGAACAGCAGCACGTCGGGGTCGCCGAGCAGCGCGACGGCGATGCCCAGCCGCTGCGCCATGCCCAGGGAGAAGCCGCGCACCCGCTCGTGGGCGACGGCACCCAGCCCGACGAGGTCCACCACCTCCGCCACCCGGTCGCGGGACAGCGCATTGCTCTGCGCGAGCGCGCGGAGGTGGTCGTGCGCGGTGCGCCCGGGGTGCCGGGCTCGGGGGTCGATGAGCGCGCCGACCCGGCGCATCGGCTGCGCCAGTTCGGCGTAGGGCACGCCGAGCACCGTCGCCGTCCCGGCGGTGGGGCGGGTGAGCCCGAGCACGCAGCGCATCGTCGTCGTCTTGCCCGAGCCGTTCGGCCCGAGGAAGCCGGTGACCCGGCCCGGCAGCACCTGCACGGTGAGGTCGTCCACCGCCGTGCGGGCGCGGTAGCGCTTCGTCAGCCCGTCGAGCTCGATCACCGCTGCACCTCCTTGCCGGTCCGGTCACCCAGCCCAGCAGACATCACCCCGTGCACTGACGCCGACACGCTGCGCTCGCTCCCCGCCGCGCCGCCGGCGGCGGGCCTGTACCGGGTGAACAGCCGGGCCTAGCGTCCGGCCAGGTCCGCGGGCGGCGCATCCGGAGGTGGCCATGTACCGGCGACTGGCAACGGTGGGCCTGACCACCGCCGTGACCCTGGGGCTGCTCGCCGGTCCGGCGGCCGCGACGCACGACCCCACCCCGGGCGCGCCCGGCATCGGCGATCCGTACTACCCGCTGGCCGGCAACGGGGGCTACGACGTCGGGTCCTACGATCTCGCCCTCACCTACGACCCCGCGACCGACCTGCTGCGGGCGACGGCGACCATCGAGGCGCGAGCCACCCAGTTCCTGTCCAGCTTCAACCTCGACCTCGAGGGGCTCGACGTCGAGTCGGTGACCGTGGACGACCGGGACGCCGCCTGGGGCCGGGTGGGTGGCGAGCTGACCGTCACACCGCAGGGGCCGCTGCCCGCCGGCCGGCACTTCACCACCGCCGTCACCTACTCCGGGATCCCGCAGCAGCTCGCCAGCCCGCTGGGGTCCACCGGCTTCACCCACACCGACGACGGCGCGCTGGTGGCCGGCCAGCCCGACAGCGCCGCCAGCTGGTTCCCGTCCAACGACCATCCGCTCGACGCCGCCTCCTTCGACGTCCGGATCACCGTGCCGGAGGGTCTGGAGGCGGTGTCGAACGGCGTGCTGGAGGGCCGGCGGACGGCGGCCGGCTGGACCACCTGGCACTGGCGGGCCCCCGCGCCGATGGCCACCTACCTGGTGGTCCTGGCGATCGGCGAGTTCGACCTGCGGGCCTACGAGGTGGCCGGGGTGCAGTACTGGGACGCCCTGGACCCCGACCTGTTCACCCCCCTCCCCGAGCTGCCCGACCTGCCCCCGCTGGGCGTCACGGCCGAGGCGTCGCTGGCCCGGCAACCGGAGGTCCTCGCCTTCCTGGCCGAGCTGTTCGGCCCCTACCCGTTCCGCGCAGCCGGCGGCATCGTCGACGATCCGGCCGAGCTGTCCTTCGCCCTGGAGACGCAGACCCGGCCGGTCTACGCGTCGGGCTTCTTCGCCGACCCGATCGGCGGCGACCTGGTGGTCGTGCACGAACTGGCGCACCAGTGGACCGGCAACCTCGTCCGGCTCGCGGCATGGGAGCACTTCTGGCTGAACGAGGGCTTCGCCACCTACGCCGAGTGGCTGTGGCTGGAGCGCGAGGGCCTGGTTCCCGTGCAGCAGCAGTTCGACACCCTGATGAGCGACCTGCTGCCCGCCGACGACCCCTTCTGGACGGTGCTCCCCGGCGACCCCGGCCCCGACGCGCTGTTCTCGGCGGCGGTCTACATCCGCGGGGCGCTGACCCTGCACGCCCTGCGCCAGGCGGTCGGGGACGATGACTTCTTCCGCACCCTGCGCACCTGGACGTCCGCGCAGGCCGGCGAGGCGGTGACCACCGCGGACTTCGTCGCCCTGGCCGAGCAGGAGTCCGGCCGCGACCTCGACACCCTGTTCCGCGCCTGGCTGTACACGGCCGAAAAGCCCGCCGCGGGCTGACGGCGGCGCGGGGGCGGATGGCCCTCACGGTTTCGCGGGGTTCGGGATCCGGGTAGCCCACGCCGTCCCGCACGTCCCGAGACCAGGGAGAACCCATGCCCCCGCAGCGCCAGTCCGACCAGTCCGCCCCGAAGACGGTCAGCCCCACCGGCGTCGCCTACGAGGGCCCGAAGGAGGGCCGGGACCCCCGGGCCCAGGCCGGGGAGTTCCTCACCTCGACCCAGGGCGTGCGCATCCCCGACACCGACCACTCGCTCAAGGCCGGCCGTCGCGGACCGGTGCTGCTGGAGGACTTCCACCTCCGCGAGAAGATCATGCACTTCGACCACGAGCGGATCCCGGAGCGCGTGGTCCACGCCCGCGGCGCCGGGGCGCACGGCGTCTTCACCGCCTACGGCTCGGCGGCCTCGGTCACCCGGGCCGCGGTGCTGGCCGAGGAGGGCCTGGAGACCCCGGTGTTCGTCCGCTTCTCCACGGTGCTGGGCTCGCGCGGTTCGGCCGACACCGTGCGGGACACCCGCGGGTTCGCGACGAAGTTCTACACGAAGGAGGGCACCTGGGACCTGGTCGGCAACAACATGCCGGTCTTCTTCATCCAGGACGCGATCAAGTTCCCGGACATCATCCACGCCGGCAAGCCGCACCCGGACCGGGAGATCCCGCAGGCGCAGTCGGCGCACGACACCTTCTGGGATTTCGTCACCCTGCACACCGAGGCCACCCACCACACGATCTGGAACATGAGCGACCGGGGCATCCCGCGCTCGTACCGGATGATGGAGGGCTTCGGCGTCCACACCTTCCGGCTGGTCGGGTCCGACGGGGGGACCTCGCTGGTCAAGTTCCACTGGAAGCCGGAACTGGGCGTGCACTCCCTGATCTGGGAGGAGGCGCAGATCGCGGCCGGGGTCGACCCCGACTTCCACCGCCGCGACCTCTACGACGCCATCGAGGCCGGCGCCTTCCCGGCGTGGGAGCTCGGCATCCAGGTCATGCCCGACACCGACGAGGAGACGTTCGAGGGCATCGACCTGCTCGACCCGACCAAGATCGTGCCCGAGGAGCTCTGCCCGGTGCAACCGATCGGGAAGCTGGTCCTCAACGGGAACCCGACGAACTTCTTCGCCGAGACCGAGCAGGTGGCCTTCCACACCGGCCACGTCGTCCCCGGCATCGAGTTCACCAACGACCCGCTGCTGCAGGGCCGCAACTTCTCCTACCTCGACACCCAGCTGACCCGGCTCGGCGGCCCCAACTTCGCCCAGATCCCGATCAACCGGCCGCACGCGCCGGTCAACGACAACAGCCGCGACGGGTTCCACCAGTCCGCGGTGCACGAGGGCCTGGCGCCGTACAAGCCCAACAGCGTCGACGGCGACTCCCCCGACCTGGCCGATGCCGCGCACGGCGGCTACGTCAACGTGCCGCGGAAGGTCGAGGGCGAGGTGGTGCGAGGAGCCCCGGCGTCCTTCGACGACCACTTCTCGCACGCAGCCCTCTTCTACGCCAGCCTCTCCGACGTGGAGCAGCGGCACACCGCGGAGGCCTACACCTTCGAGCTCGGCAAGTGCTACGAGCAGGCGATCAAGGAGCGGGCACTCACCGTGCTCGCGAAGATCGACACCGGGCTGTGCGCCGCGGTCGCCGCCGGCCTCGGCCTGCCGGCCCCGACGGACACCCCGGCCGAGCACCTGGCGCCCTCCCCGGCGCTCCGGCAGATCAGGGACGAGCCGTTCCCGGTCGCGGGCCGCATCGTGGGGATCGTGGCCGGCCCGGACGCCGACATCGCCGGCATCACCGCGCTGCGGACGGCGCTCGAGGCCGAGGGCGCGGTGACCAAGGTGATCGCACCCGCCGGCGGGGAGCTCGGGACGGGCACGGCGAAGGAGATCGTCGAGCGGACCTTCGTCACCGCCCGCTCGGTGGAGTTCGATGCCGTGGTCGTCGCCGACGGCGCGCCCAGGGACAAGGACCTCAAGGCCGTCGTCCTGCTGCAGGAGGCGTTCCGGCAGCTGAAGGCCTTCGGCACCTGGGGCGACGGCGCCGCGGTGCTCACCGCCGCCGGCATCGACACCTCCGGGCCGGGCGTGCTCAGCGCCGACAGCGGAGCAGCGCTGGCCGCGGAGCTCATCGCGGCGATGGGCAGGCACAAGGTGTGGGAGCGGGCCGACCAGGTCACCGCCTCGGCGGTGCCGCCGGTCAGCTGAAGAAGGACCCTCGTTCTCCCCACGCTTCGCACGCTCAGCGCGGGCCCCTGAACGAGGGCCGTCGCAGGACAGGCCCGGTACGCGGTCGCGTACCGGGCCTGTCCTGCGTTAGACGGTGGGCTGCTCGACCGCAGTGGCCGGGTCGCCGTCGGCGGCCTGGGCCAGCGGCGGCACCAGCTGCTCGAGCAGGTAGGGCAGGGACAGCGGGCTGCCGTAGCCGAGCGCGCCCATCACATCGCCGTCGTAACCGCCCAGGTAGACGGTCCGGTCCTGGCTCACCACGTCCAGCCCGGCGAACAACGGATCGGTCAGCCCTTCGTCCTCCGGGTAGCCACCCCCGATCAGCACGTCCTGATCGAGCAGGTCCAGCCGCTCCGGGCTGACCTCGGTGCTCGTGTCGGCGACATCGAAGCCGAGGTCGGTGAAGAACTGGGTGCGCAGGTCGTCGGTGCCGAACAGGTAGTGCGCCGAGCCGGCGACGCCGGCGAAGTCGACCACCAGCGCCTGACCGTCGAAATCGGGGTTCCGCTCCGCCGCGTCGGCGAACTGGCGCTCGACCTCGTCGACCAGCTCCTGAGCTTCGTCCTCCCTGCCCAGGGCCTCGCCGGTGAGCAGCGTCTGCTCCTGCCACGGAGTGGCCCCGTCGGTGTACTCGTCGGTCTGCGCCAGCGTGGGGGCGATGCCGGACAGCTGGTCGTAGGTCGCCTGGTCCATAAAGGAGTAGACGCCGATGATCAGGTCGGGCTGCAGCGCCGCGACGGCCTCGACGTCGATCTCCTGGCCGCCCACGGTCGGGAGCTCCGCCACCCCGGCCAGCTGCTCCTGGGCCCAGGGGCGGTTCTCGACGTCGTAGTCGCCGAGGTTCGCCCGGACGCCGACCGGGCTCACGCCCAGCGCCAGCACGAAATCCTGGTCGTTGAAGCCGACGGTGACCACGCGCTCGGGTTCGGCGGGGATCTCCGTGGTGCCGAACTTGTTCGCGATCGTGACCGGCCAGGCCCCGTCCCCGCCTCCGGAGGTCGGTGCGTCGGGCTCGGCGCCGCCGCCGCACGCGACGGCCCCGGTCAGGACGGCGGCGACCGCGGCGGCGCGGGTGGCGGTACGGATCGGGCGGCGGGGCACGGCGACTCCAGACGGGTGGACGATCATGGTGCTGAGGTTAGCCATGCCTAAGTCGAAGCGGTGCATGCGCCCGGCTGGCTCGTGCCGGAAGTGCCGCGGCAGCCACCCGTGACAACCGTCAGGGGTGCCCCGTGCAGCCGATCGCGCAGGTCGATGAGATCCGGCACCTGTGCCGCGCCCGTACGCCCGGCACCGTCGGGAGTGCGTCCGGCGAGACCGGCCCAGCAGGGGCTGCGCCGGGTGCACGAGGAGGCGAGCGTGATCCCCACCGACGTCCCGGCCCGACCGGCCGAGGCCCGCACCGGCACCGCACCGGCGGTGGAGGTCGTCGACCTGCGCCGCCGGTACGGCTCCTTCGAGGCCGTGCGCGGAATCTCCTTCGCCGTCCACCCCGGTGAGGTCTTCGCCCTGCTCGGGGTCAACGGGGCCGGCAAGACGTCCGCGCTGGAGGTGCTCGAAGGTCTCGCCCCGGCCGACGGCGGCACCGTCCGGGTGCTCGGCGCCGACCCCCGCCGGGAACGGGCCGCCGTCCGGCCGCACCTCGGGGTGCTGCTGCAGGCCGGCGGGCTACCCGGCGACCTCACCGTCGCCGAGACGGCGCACACCTGGGCCCGCACCCTCACCGCGCCCCGGCCGGTCGGCGAGGCGCTGGCCCAGGTCGGGCTGACCGGCCGCGCCGACGTCCGGGTGGGCAGCCTGTCCGGCGGGGAGCGGCGCCGGCTCGACCTGACGCTGGCGCTGCTGGGCCGCCCCCGCGTGCTGGTGCTCGACGAGCCGACCACCGGGCTGGACCCGGAGAGCCGGCGGACCGTGTGGGCGCTCGTGCACGAGATGGTCGAGGGCGGGACGGCGGTCGTGCTGACCACCCACCACCTCGAGGAGGCCGAGGAGCTGGCCGACTCGATCGCCGTGCTGCGCGCCGGTCAGGTGGTGCTCGCCGGCACACCCGCCGGGATCGCCGACACCCAGCCGGCCACCATCCGGTTCTCCCTGGCCCCCACCGCTCCCCCGCTGCCCGCCCTGCCCGGGGTGCAGGTGGTCTCCCCCGCGCCACAGGTGCTCCTGCAGACCCGCGCGCTGCAGCCGGCGCTGGCCGCGCTGCTCGGCTGGGCCACCGCCTCCGGCGTGACCCTCGCCGGCCTGCAGGCCCGCTCGGCCTCCCTGGAGCAGGCCTTCCTCGCCGTCGCCGACGGCGCCGTCCCCACCCCCCGCTGAGCCCACCGGAGCCGGAGGAGCACCCGATGTCCGCGCCGACCATCCCCATCCCGACGACCGGGCCCAGCCGGGCCCGCCGCACCCTCGCCCTCGCCGGCGCGGAGACCCGGCTCTTCCTGCGCAACCGCACCGCGGTGGTCAACTCCGTGGTGCTACCGCTGCTCCTGGTCGCGGCCGTCCCCACCCTCGGCATCGGCAGCGGGGCCGGGGACGCCGACGACATCGGCGGCCGGCTGGTGGTCACCGCGGTCGGGGTGACGCTGGTCTACCTGACCTACTACAACCTCCTCACCACCTTCGTGGCCCGCCGCGAGGAGCTCGTGCTGCAGCGGATGCGCACCGGCGAGCTGACCGGCCCTGAGGTGGTGCTCGGCACCGCGGCGCCCACCCTGCTGATCAGCGTCGGCCAGGTCGCCGTCGTCGCCGTCGGCATGACGGTCCTCGGGCAGGCGCCGTCGCCGGTGGACGCCGTCCTGCCGCTGGTCGCACTGGCCGGCGGCGCCGCGCTGATGCTGCTGCTCGCCGCGGCCAGCACCGCCTTCACCCGGAGTGCGGAGAGCGCGCAGATCACCGCGCTGCCGCTGCTGGTGGCCTCCTCCGCCCTGTCCGGGCTGCTCTTCCCGCTCGCCGTGCTGCCCGGGCCGCTGGCCACCGCCGCCCGGCTCCTCCCGGTGTCCCCGGTGGTCGAGCTGGCCCGGCTCGGGTTGCTCGGCCGGACGTGGGACGGCCGCGAGGTCGACCTGGCCGGCGTCTGGGCCGCCGCCCCGCTGCCGCTGGCGCTGCTCGCCGGCTGGCTGATCGTGGGCGGCTGGGCGGCCCGGCGGTGGTTCCGCTGGGCGCCGCGCCGGTGATCCCGGCGCCCGGCGCGACGGGGCCGGGCAGCATGGGTGCCGTGCCGACGATGACCCGCTGGTGGGGCAGCCGCTCCGACGCCCAGCGGATCGACCTGTACACGCGCTGGTCCTTCTACGGCAGCATCGTCGCGCTGCCCCCGTTGCTCCTCTTCGCGGTGGCCCCGGCCTGGTCCGATGCCGGCAACGGCGTCGCCCTGGTCCTGCTGGTCGGCTCGCTGGCCACCACGGCCGGCTGCCTGCTGCTGGCCCGCCAGGGGTTCACGGCCCGCGCGACGGGTGCCGGGCCGGCTCGGCGCGAGTCCACCGCGGCGCTCGTTCCCGCCGGCCTCACCGCCGTCGCCGGGGTGGCCGCGACGGCTCCCGGCGCCGGCGTCAGCCCCAGCGCGCCGTGGGTGGTGGGGCTGGTCGCCGCGGCCGTGCTGCTCGCCCTGTCGGTGACCTGGCCGATGGGCCGGCTGGCATGGGCCGCCGGTGGTGCGGGTCTCCTGGCCGCCGGGGCCGCCCTCATCGACGGCGACCACCCCGTTCCGGCCCTCGTCGTCGGCCTCTCCGTCGCGTTCGCCCTGACCGGGGTCGCCGCTGCCTTCCGGTTCACCGTGTGGATCCTGGACGTCGTGCTCCAGATGGAACGATCTCGCGGCATCCAGCTCCAGCTGGCCGTCGCGGAGGAACGGCTGCGCTTCGCCCGCGACCTGCACGACGTGATGGGCCGCGACCTGTCCACCATCGCGGTGAAGAGCCAGCTGGCCGGGGAGCTGGTGCGCCGGGGGCGCCCCGGCGCCGCGGAGGAGGTGGCCGACATCAGCCGGATCGCCGAGGCCTCGCTGCGCGAGGTGCGGGACGTGGTCCGGGGCTACCGGACCGCCGACCTGCCCGGCGAGCTGGCCGGCGCCCGCTCGGTGCTGCGCGCCGCGGGGGTCTCCTGCACGGTCGGCGGCGAGGACACGGCGACCGGGCTGCCGGTCGAGGTGCAGGCGGCGCTGGGCTGGGTGGTGCGCGAGGCGGTGACCAACGTACTGCGGCACAGCCGGGCGACGGCCTGCGACATCTCGCTGGGCGTCGAGGAGGACGGGGTGCGGCTGGTCGTGGACAACGACGGCGCCACGGACGGGCCGGTCGCCCGGGGCAACGGGCTCACCGGCCTGGGCGAGCGGCTGGCGGGGGCCGGCGGCCGGCTGACCGTCCGCGCGGAGCACGGCCGGTTCCGCCTGACCGCGACCGTTCCGCCGGCGGTGCCCTGGTGATCCGGGTGCTGCTCGCCGACGACGAGAACCTCATCCGCTCCGCGCTGGCCGCGCTGCTGGCCCTGGAGGACGACGTGGCGGTGGTGGCCCAGGCCGCCACCGCGGCCGAGGCGCTGGCCATGGCGCGGGCGCACACCCCCGACGTCGCCGTGCTGGACCTGCAGCTGCCCGATCGGGACGGCATCACGCTGGCCGGCGACCTGGCCACCGTCGTCCCCGGCTGCGGGCTGGTCATCGTCACCGGCCACGGCCGGCCCGGCCACCTCAAGCGGGCCCTGGAGGCCGGCGTGCGCGGGTTCCTGCCGAAGACGGTGAACGCCGCCGTGCTCACCGACGTGGTGCGCACCGTGCACGGCGGCGGCCGGTACGTCGACCCGGAGCTGGCCGCGGAGGCGATCAGCGCCGGCGACAGCCCGCTCACGCCCCGGGAGGCCGACGTGCTGGAGCTGGCCGCCGGCGGCGCTCCGGTCGAGGAGATCGCCGCCCGGGCGCACCTGTCCCCCGGCACGGTGCGCAACCACCTGTCCGCGGCGGCGGTGAAGCTGGGCGCCGCCAACCGGCACGTCGCGGTGGCCGAGGCCCGCCGGCACGGCTGGATCTGACCCGGTGACCGGCTCGGTCAGATCGGTGGCACCGGCTCGCCGGACGCACCGAACCGCTCGACCCGGATCGACGCCGGGGGTACGCCCATGCCCACCAGCAGCTGGCTCGCCGCCTCCGCGAACGGGGTCGAGCCGCACACGTAGGACGTCTGCCCCGGCTCCCACAGCGGCAGCAGGTCCATCGCGGTGAGCCGGGCGGCCGGGCGGATGCCGTACGCCTCCCGGGTGGTTCCCACCAGCGCACCGGCGGCCACCAGCTCCGCGGCGTAGGGCAGCTCCGCCAGCGTCCGGGTGGAGACGGCGATGCGCAGCAGATCACCAGCGCCGATGGCGCGGGCGTGCCGGACCATCGCCACCAGCGGGACGACGCCACTGCCGCCGCCGATCAGCAGCGCGGGCTCGTCCCCCTCCCAGACGAACCAGCCGCCGATCGGCCCGCGGACGTCGAGCACGTCACCGGGCTCCACCACGTCGGCGAGGTAGGTGGAGACCTCACCGTCGTCGAGCCGCTCGATCCACAGCTCGACCAGCGGGTCGTCCGGCGCGGAGGCCACGGAGTACGACCGCTGGGCGGTGTACCCGTCCGCTGCGGTCAGCCGGACGACGTAGTGCTGACCGGGCAGGTGGTCGACCCGGTCGGGGACGTCGAGCCGGAGCTGGACCGACCGGGCCAGCGGTCGGCGGACCCCGGCCACCGTCGCGGTCCGCCACCCGCCGGCCGGGGCCCGCCCGGCCCCGCTCACGGCCCCGTCCAGAGGCTCGACGCGAGCTTGCGAGTGGCGAGGAGGACGGGGTCCTTAATCACCCTGGTAGCGCTGCTGGCGCCAGGGGTCGCCCCGGTCGTGGTAGCCGTTCTGCTCCCAGAAGCCGGGCTGGTCGCGCTTGAGCAGGGTCAGCTTGCTGATCCACTTGGCGCTCTTCCAGAAGTACAGGTGTGGCACCAGCATCCGCACCGGCCCGCCGTGCTCCACCGGCAGCGGCTTGCCGTCGTACTCCCACACCAGCCAGGCCTTGCCGCCGGTGACGTCCTCGAGCGGGAGGTTGGTGGTGTAACCGGTCTTCGACGTCGCCATCACGAACCGTCCCTCGGCCGTCGGCCGGGCCGCCTCGAGCAGCGAGTCGACGCTGATGCCGCTGAAGTGCGTGTCGAACTTCGACCACGTCGTCACGCAGTGGATGTCGCCGCGGTACTCGGCGCCGGGCAACTCGTGTGCCTCGTCCCACGTCCAGGTGGTCGGGTTCGCCACCTCCCCGTCGACGCTGACGCTCCAGGTCTCCGGGGTGATCCGGGGGGTCGGCTCGGCGGTGAGCACCGGCCAGTCGGCGCCGGCGTCGTACTGGCCGGGCGGCAGCCGCGGGTCGCGCGGGGCCCTGCTGCGGCCGAGGAAGCCTCGGGTCGGTCCTGCCACGTCGTCGTCCTTCCTCTGCGCGGGCGCGTCGGGAGGGATCCTCCTCCGCCGACGGCCGGCGCGGGGGCACCGGGCGGGAACTCATCGGCCGGGCGACTCGTTGGGCACCACCGACAGGCTTCCGGCGACACGCCGGACGCGGCGGGTTCCGTGAGGGTCGCCTTACATGAGCCGTGTCACGTCGCGTTCATCTGTGTGTCACGTGGGCAGGGGACGTACCTTTGCCGCTGTGGCGACAGTGACGCAGCAACCGGCCCAGCGCGGGGCCCCGAATACCGGGCGTTTCAGCAGCTCGGTCGTCAAGAAGGCAGTCATGGCGGTCAGCGGGATCATCATGATCCTGTACTTGATCGCGCACATGATCGGCAATCTGAAGGCGTTCTCGGGCGCCGAGTCCTTCAACGAATACTCCGGCTGGATCCGCACCATCGGGGAGCCGGCCGTCCCGACGCAGACGGTGCTGTGGATCATCCGGCTCGTCCTGCTCGCGTCGGTGGTGGCGCACTTCTGGGCGGCCTACTCGCTGTGGGCCCAGGCCCGGCGCGCGCGCCCGGTCGCCTACGTGACCAAGAAGCGGGTGCAGCAGAGCTTCGCCTCCCGGACACTCCGCTGGGGCGGCACGATCATCCTGCTGTTCATCATCTGGCACATCCTCGACCTGACCGTCGGCGCAGTGAACCCGGCCGGCGGCGACACCACGCCGTACGAGCGGCTGATCGCCAGCTTCTCCAACATCCCGATCACGCTGTTCTACGTGGTTTCGATGCTGCTGTTGGGGCTGCACCTGCGGCACGGCATCTGGAGTGCGATGCAGTCGCTCGGCCAGACCAACCGGCGGCGGGAGCGCAGCGTGAACGCGCTGGCCTACGTCGTCGCGACGGTGCTGACCGCGGGCTTCCTGCTCGTTCCGCTGTCCATCGCCTTCGGCCTCATCGACTGACGGGAACCGACATGCCCCTCGACCTCTTCACCGTCGGCGAACCGATCGCCGACACCAAGGCACCCGCCGACGTCCCGCTCCCCGAACGATGGAACGAGCGGAAGTTCCGGGCCCGCCTGGTCAACCCGGCCAACCGCCGCAAGCTCAGCGTCATCGTCGTCGGCACCGGTCTGGCCGGCGGCTCGGCCGCCGCCACGCTCGGCGAGGCCGGGTACCGCGTCAAGAGCTTCTGGTTCCAGGACAGCCCCCGCCGCGCCCACAGCGTCGCCGCCCAGGGCGGGATCAACGCGGCCAAGAACTACCGCAACGACGGTGACAGCGTGCACCGGCTGTTCTACGACACGGTCAAGGGCGGCGACTTCCGCTCCCGGGAGAGCAACTCCTACCGGCTGGCCGAGGTGAGCGCCAACATCATCGACCAGGCGGTGGCCCAGGGCGTGCCCTTCGCCCGCGAGTACGGCGGCCTGCTGGACAACCGCTCCTTCGGTGGCGCCCAGGTCTCCCGCACCTTCTACGCCCGCGGCCAGACCGGTCAGCAGCTGCTGTACGGCGCCTACCAGGCACTCGAGCGGCAGATCGGGCTCGGCAACGTCGAGACCTTTCCGCGCACCGAGATGCTCGACCTCATCATCGTCGACGGCCGGGCCCGCGGCATCGTGGCCCGCGATCTCATCACCGGTGAGATCAGCAGCCACTTCGCCGACGCGGTCGTGCTGGCCAGCGGCGGGTACGGCAACGTCTTCTACCTGTCGACCAACGCCAAGGGCTCCAACGCCACGGCGATCTGGCGGGCACACAAGCGCGGCGCCTACTTCGCCAACCCCTGCTACACCCAGATCCACCCGACCTGCATCCCGGTGGCCGGCGACTACCAGTCGAAGCTCACGCTGATGAGCGAGTCGCTGCGCAACGACGGCCGGGTGTGGGTGCCCAAGGAGCGCGGCGACTCCCGCGACCCGCGTCAGATCCCCGAGGACGAGCGCGACTACTTCCTCGAGCGCAAGTACCCCGCCTTCGGCAACCTGGTGCCCCGCGACATCGCCTCCCGTCAGGCGAAGAACGTGTGCGACGAGGGCCGCGGCGTGGGCCCGAACGGGCTCGGCGTGTACCTCGACTTCACCGACGCGATGCAGCGACTGGGCCGCCCGGCGATCGAGGCCAAGTACGGCAACCTCTTCGACATGTACGCCCAGATCACCGGCGAGGACCCGTACGAGACCGGGATGCGGATCTACCCGGCGGTGCACTACACGATGGGCGGGCTGTGGGTCGACTACGACCTGCAGTCCAACATCCCGGGCATGTTCGTGATCGGCGAGGCCAACTTCTCCGACCAGGGCGCCAACCGGCTCGGTGCCAGCGCACTGATGCAGGGCCTGGCCGACGGCTACTTCGTGCTGCCGAACACGCTGGCCAACTACCTGGCCGACGGGCCGTTCGAGAAGGTCGACGCGACCCATCCGGCCGCCGTCGAGGCCCAGCAGGCGATCAAGGACCAGACGGCGAAGTTGCTGTCGATCAACGGCACCCGCACCGTCGCCTCGTTCCACCGCGAGCTGGGCAAGCTGATGTGGGACCTGTGCGGCATGGACCGGTCGGAGGAGAGCCTGCGCAAGGCGCTGGACCGGATCCCGGAGCTCAAGCAGGAGTTCTGGACCAACGTGAAGGTCTCCGGCGAGCAGGGCACGTTCAACCAGAACCTGGAACACGCCGGCCGGGTCGCCGACTTCATCGAGCTCGCCGAGCTGATGTGCGTCGACGCGCTGCACCGCAACGAGAGCTGCGGCGGGCACTTCCGGGCGGAGAGCCAGACGCCTGAGGGTGAGGCGCTGCGCGACGACGAGAACTACGCCTACGTCGCCGCGTGGGAGTACACCCCGGACGGCGCTCCTCCGGTGCTGCACCGCGAGGCCCTCGAGTACGAGTACATCCACCTGGCACAGCGGAGCTACAAGTGAACCTGACCCTGAAGGTCTGGCGGCAGGTCAACCCCACCGTCAAGGGCAAGATGGTGACCTACCACGTCACCGACGTCTCGCCCGACATGTCATTCCTCGAGATGCTCGACGTCCTCAACGAGCAGCTCATCCTCGACAACGACGACCCGATCGCCTTCGACCACGACTGTCGCGAGGGCATCTGCGGCTCCTGCGGTCTGATGATCAACGGCATCGCGCACGGGCCGCAGCAGACCACCACCTGCCAGCTGCACATGCGCTCGTTCTCCGACGGCGACGTCATCGACATCGAACCCTGGCGCTCGGGCGGTTTCCCCGTGGTCAAGGACCTCGTCGTCGACCGGTCGTCGTTCGACCGGATCATCGCCGTGGGCGGGTACATCAGTGCCCCCACCGGCACGGCGCCCGAGGCGCACTCGGTCCCGGTGCCGAAGCAGGACTCCGACGCCGCCTTCGATGCCGCCACCTGCATCGACTGCGGCGCCTGCGTGGCCGCCTGCCCGAACGGCTCGTCGATGCTGTTCACCGCCGCCAAGGTGGCGCACCTCGGGCTCATGCCGCAGGGCCAGCCCGAGCGCGACACCCGGGTGCTGAAGATGGTGGCGCAGCAGGACGCCGAGAACTTCGGTGGCTGCACCAACATCGGCGAGTGCTCGGCCGTGTGCCCGAAGGGCATCTCGATGGAGACCATCTCGCGGCTGAACCACGACCTGCTCGGCGCGCTGCGCGCCGGCGCGGTGCCGGCCAGTTAGAGGACGACCAGCTGGGCGGGGGTCCTCCGGGGCCCCAGCCCAGCTGCGTCTCAGGTCGCGCCGCCGCTGACGCCCAGCCGGTCGGCGAGGAAGAGGAAGGCCGCCGCGAAGTCGTTGCCCTGCACCTCGGCGCGCAGCCGTTCCCAGTCGAGCTGCTCACGAACGGCGCGCACGTGCGGCAGCAGCGACCCGAAGTCGCAGTAGTGCTCGGTCATCGCGCGCAACTTGCTGGACAGCAGGTCGGTGGCCGGCAGCACCGGCATCCGGATGCCGAGCAGGTCCATCTCCTCCGAGCGCTCGAGCAGGGTGGCGTCGACGGGCTCGCCGACGATGCGGTGCAGCAGGTCGACGGTGACGCCGTCCAGGGCCGCCTTGAACAGCCAGTCCTCCGGCGGGCGGACCACCTCGAACCCGGCGGCCGCCAGCACGGCCGCGGCCTGCTCCGTGTCGTCCTCGGCGATGACGAAGTCGACGTCGTTCTCGGACTCCGGCGCTCCGTGCGCCCACAGCGCGTACCCGCCGGCCAGCGCGAACGGCACCCCGTCTGCCTTGAGCGCGGAAGCGGTGCGCTTGAGCGCCAGCCGGAGCGGTTCACGGAACTCGGCGGTCACCCAGGCTCCCGGTGTCATCGGCATCTCTGTCGGTACGGCGGATCTCGGGTGTGCGGCTACCCGTCCGGGTAGCGCTCACGCGTGCGCCTCGCGACCTTCAACATCCTGCACGGACGCTCCCTCGCCGACGACCGCGTCGACGTCGACCGGTTCGCCGCCGCGATCGCCGACCTCGACGCCGACGTGCTCGCGCTGCAGGAGGTGGACCGGGACCAGCCGCGCTCCCACCACACCGACCTCACCGCGGTGGCCGCCGACGCCATGGGAGCCCCGGCCCACCGGTTCGTCGCCTCCATCGCCGGCACACCGGGGGCGACCTGGATGGCCGCGACCGGCACCGAGCAACCCGGGACGGCGGCCTACGGGATCGCGCTCCTCTCGCGGTACCCGGTGTCGAGCTGGCAGGTGGTCCGGCTGCCGACCGTGCCGTTCCGCTTCCCGCTGTGGCTGCGCGAACCGCGCAAGCTGATCATGGTGCACGAGGAGCCGCGGACGGCGGTGGTCGCGGTGGTCGAGACGCCGCACGGTGCGGTGACCGTGGTGAACACCCATCTGTCGTTCGTGCCGGGGTGGAACCGGGTGCAGCTGAGCCGGCTGCGCCGCGACCTCATGGCGTTCCCCGGGCCGCTGGTGCTGCTGGGCGACCTGAACATGACCCCGCCCACGCCGGCCACGGTCACCGGGTACCGGACGCTGGCCGCCGAGCACACCTTCCCGGTGCAGACGCCCGACCGGCAGCTGGACCACGTGCTGCTGCGCGGTGAGATCGGCGCGGTGACCGCCACGGAGTCCCGGGCGCTGCCCCTGTCGGACCACCGTGCGCTGCTGGTCGACCTGTTCCTGGATGCCGGCCGCCACCGGCCATAACCGCAGCGGGATCGGATCGTTCGACGACGAACCGGTACCACCGTCACTGTGAACCGACTGCACTGTTCGCTAGGTTCACCACATGGTCCCGGAACTCCACGTCTTCGATCGCCTCCTCGAGATCACGCTGCTCCTCCAGGAGGACATGGCCCGGTCCTTCGCCGGCTCCGGGTTGACCGCCGCGCGCACCCACCTGCTGTGGGTGGTCCACCAGTCGGGCCCGTCGACCCAGCAGAGCCTGGCCACCGCGCTCCAGGTCACTCCGCGGAACGTGACCGGGCTGGTCGACGCGCTGGAGGCCGGGGGCTTCGTCACCCGCCGCCCGCACCCGACGGACCGGCGCGCCACGCTGGTGACGCTCACGGACCAGGGGCTGCAGACGATGGCGGACATGGACCGGGACCGCCGCCAGATCGCCGCGCGCCTGGTCGCCGACCTCACCGAGGAGCAGGTCCGGTGCTTCCGGGAGGCGCTCGACGTCGTCACCTCGCGGCTGCACGATCTCGCGGCAGGCGCGACCGACGCGGAGACGGCGGTGACGGCATGACGGCGCCGGCCACGACCCCGGGCCGACGGAGCCGCTGGCAGATCGCCGGCCGGCTCGCCCGCCGCGCGGTCCGGATGGAGATCGGCGGCTACCAGGCGATCTACCGCTTCCTGTTCCGTCGACCGCGGGTGCCGGCCGGAGCCGCCGGGTTCAGCTACCACGCGCCGGTCCTGGCGGTCACCATCGCGTTCATCGTGGTGTCCGCGGTGGAACTGGTCGTCGTCGACCTGCTCGTGAGCCGGTGGCCCGCGGTCCGCATCCCCCTGCTGGTGCTGGGCGTCTGGGGGCTGGTGTGGATGTTCGGCCTGCTGTTCGGCATGCTCACCCGCCCGCACGCTGTCGGCCCGGACGGGATCCGGGTGCGCTCCGGCACCGAGGTGGACATCCCCCTCGCCTGGGACGAGATCGCCACGGTGACGCACCGCAAGCGGATCGCGCCCGACGGGGAGCCCCAGGTGGCCGTCGACCCGGCGGGCCACGCGACCCTGCACATGCGGATGCAGGAGCAGACCAACATCGAGGTGGTCCTGGACCGGCCGGCCCCGGTGCGGCTGCCCACCGGCACCGAAGTGGTCCACCGGATCGCCCTCTACGCCGATGATCCGCAGGGCTTCCTCGCCGAGGTCCGGCGGTGGGCGACCGACGATCCCGGCACCTGACGGGCGGGGTCGCCGCGCTTCAGCCGCCGCGGGCGAAGAGCTCCGCGGCCTGCGCGTCGTCCACGAACGGGTACTTGACCATGAACTGGGCCAGCGCGTCGGTCACCGACAGGACGTGGGTCTCGCGACGCCCCGCCGCGTCGACGGTCTGCACGGTGACCATGTCGTCGTTGATCGGGACCCAGTGGGTTTCCACGTAGTCGGTGAACACGTTCACGCGCGCACGACCTCCATCGCCTCGGCCAGCAGCGTGACCGACCGCAGCCGGCCCTCCGTGGACGGCGACTGGTGAGCGACGATCAGCTCGTCGGCGCCGGCCAGCCGGCGGAAGGCCTCGACCTGCTCGCGCACCTCGGCCGGCGTACCGACCGCGGAATGGGTGAGCATCGAGTCGACGTGCTGCCCGGCGCCCTGGGACAGCAGCAGGTCGGCCTCGGCGTCGGTGAAGTTCCGCCCGCGGCCGAACAGCCCGGTGGCCAGCGTGCGGCGCACCGCGGCGAAGGCAGCCTGCGCCGCGGTGCTGCTGTCGGCGGCGACGACGTTCATCCCGGCGATCACGTACGGCTCGTCCAGCTGGGCGGAGGGCTGGAAGTCGCGTCGGTAGATCGAGACGGCGGCCTCGAGGGCCTGCGGCGCGAAGTGCGAGGCGAACGCGTAGGGCAGGCCCAGGGCCGCTGCGAGCTGCGCGCCGAAGGTGGAGGAACCGAGGATGAACAACGGCACCTCCGACCCCCGGCCGGGGACGGCGTCGACCCCGGGCACCCGGGTCTTGCCGGCCAGGTAGGCCTGCAGCTCCAGCACATCCTGCGGAAAGGACTCGGCCGAGCCCGGGTCGCGGCGCAGCGCGTACATCGTGTTCTGGTCCGACCCGGGGGCGCGGCCCAGGCCGAGGTCGATGCGACCGGGGTACATCGCGTCGAGCGTGCCGAACTGCTCGGCGATCGTCAGCGGTGCGTGGTTGGGCAGCATGACCCCGCCGGCACCCAGCCGGATGTGGCTGGTCTGCGCGCCGACGTGGGCGATGAGCACGCTCGTGGCCGACGAGGCGATGGTCGCCATGTTGTGGTGCTCGGCGTACCAGACGCGCTGGTAGCCCTGCGCCTCCGCGCGCTGGGCGAGGGCGACGCTGGCGGCGATGCTGTCGCTCACGGACTGGCCCCGCAGGATCGGCGCGAGGTCGAGGACGGACAGCGGGATGCTCATGGGTCAGGCCTTCCGATCGGTTGCCAGGAGCAACCGCACGGGGGCGCCAGGCCTTCCCGATCGCGGCCCGGGCGGTCGGCCACCATCAGGCCTGGGCGTCGCACCAGGTCTCGAGCAGGTCGCGGGCGTCCCGCCAGGGCCCGGCGTCGTCCTCGTCCAGATCGGCGCGCACGGCCAACCCGTCGCGCAGGATGGCGAGCTCGGTCATCGCCGGGGCGGCCGCGGCCGCGAGGCCGGGGACGGCACCGGCCGCCCGGCCGGCGCGGTCCAGCGCCGCGTCCATCTCCAGCTCGGCGGCTGCCCGGCTCCCTCCGCCACCGAGGCCCTCCTCGGCGAGGGCCTGCACCTCGTAGCGGGCGACCCCGCCGGTGAGCGCCTTCTCGACGTCGGCGCAGGCCACCGCCATGGCGCTGGGTGTGCGCGCCGCGGCCGCCGTCAGCGGTGCCGGCGGTGCCGGGTCGGGGGCCGCCGGCGCCGGGTCGGGAGCCGCGGCCGGGCCGGTCGCGGGCAGCGCCTGGCCGACCGGTGCGGTGGCAGGCTGCGTCGTGCAGCCGGCCACCCCGGCGAGCAGCAGCGTCACCACGGCCGGCCCGGCCACCGCGCGGGCTACGGAGCGCCGACCGGACACCGACGCACCCTGTCACCCCGCAGGGGGGCCCGCCCAGGGCCGGGAGTCCCGGGTCGCGGCGGCGTCCGGCCGGGCGGACGTGCGGAGCTCGTCGGCGATCTCGCCGCTGCCGGCGGCGAGGACCCCCATGCGCCCGGCCTCCTCGAGGTGCGCCGGCTGCACTCCCGAGATGGCGTCGGCGGCGATGAGCACCCGGTAGTCGCGCTCGCTCGCGCCGTAGACCGCGGCCCGCGGGCAGTTCGGGTAGTTGCAGCCCGCCAGGACGACGGTGGTGACCCCGTGCGCCCGCAGGTGCTCGTCCAGCCGGGTCCGGTGGAAGGCACCCCACCGGGGCTTCCACATCGCCCACTCCTTCGGAGTGATCTGCTGCAGCTCGCCGGCGAGCAGCCGTTCGGCGTCCAGCGCGGGGGCGCCGGGCGGCAGCAGGTCGGGCACGATCTGGGCGCCGGCCGACCCCGGTCGGACGATCGGCGCGCCGGAGTCGAGCACGGTGCGCCGGGCCAGGTCGACGTCGTCACCGTCATAGAGGCGGACGACGTGCACGACCGGGCGCCCGGCCGCGCGGTAGGCCGCCAGCAGCCGGGCGATCACCGGGACCACCGCACTGGTGCCCGGGATGGGGCTCGCCCCACCGTCGACGAAGTCGACCTGCGTGTCGATGACGAGCAGGGCCGAGCGGTCGAGTTCCGGGGCGATGTGGAGGTCCGCCGCGCGCCAGTGAGCCAGCATTGATTCCGCCATGCGGATTTCCCTTCGATGTCGAGGTGTAGATCGTCGCACTAGGCGGTACACAACGGTTCCGGAAGTGCTTGACGTCGCACCTTTCCATGCCCACGATGCACGGCGTGATGCAGACCACACCGTTCCCCGACCACGCCCAGCCGGCCGCTGCCGCCACGCCGACGGGCACGACGCGATGAGGCTCCTCTCCTTCCACGCCGATGGCGGCGTGCGGCTGGGTGTCGAGACCGACCGCGGGGTCGTCGACGTCGCGGCCGCCGCCCCCGACGCGCCGGCGACCATGCAGCAGCTGATCGCCGCCGGGCCGGAGGTCCTGGACCGGGTCCGCCAGGCGGTCGGATCCGCCACGGACGCCGTCCCGCTGGAGCAGCTCCGCCTGGCCCCCGCCGTCCCCGACCCCGGAAAGATCATCTGCGTCGGCCTCAACTACCGCAAGCACGCCGCCGAGGGCGGGATGCCCGTTCCCGAGCAGCCCATCTACTTCGCCAAGTACCGCAACAGCCTGGCCGGCTCCGGCGAGGAGGTGGTCATCCCGGCGGCGACCCGCAAGGCCGACTACGAGGTGGAACTGGTCGCGGTCATCGGCCGGACGACGCGCAACGTGTCGACGGAGGACGCCCTCGACCACGTCTTCGGCTACGCCACCGGCAACGACCTGTCCGCGCGCGAGCTGCAGAACCGCAGCAGCCAGTGGATGTACGGCAAGGCCATCGACGGCTTCGCCCCGCTGGGCCCCTGCCTGGTCACCGCCGACGACGTACCCGACCCCCAGGCGCTGCGCACCCGGACCTGGGTGAACGGCGACCTGCGCCAGGACTCCAACACGGTGGACATGGTCTTCTCCGTCGCCGAACTGGTCAGCGACCTCTCCCAGATCATGACGCTGGAGGCCGGCGACGTGATCTTCACCGGCACGCCGGAGGGCGTGATCCTCGGCATGGCCGACCAGGTCTGGCTGCAGCCCGGGGACGAGGTCGTCTGCGAGGTCGAGGGTCTCGGCCGCCTGGTCACCCCCTTGGTGGGGCACGAGGGCTGACCTCCCGCGCCTGTCCCAGCTCCCGGAGCCGGACCGGGCAATGACACCCGGCTGCACCACTCCCCAATGACGAGGAGAACCCGTTGGAACCGTCACTGAGGTTTTCTCACCTGGTTCCGCGGTCGAGTGAAGTCAGGACAAGGGCGGCGGCGGCAATAGCGGTGATCCGTTGTGGGCAGACGGTCACGCGATC
>NZ_BAAGVS010000021.1:0-7924 GCF_054780755.1 Modestobacter lapidis
GCGGCCGGGACGCCGCGCACCGGCCCGGCCGCCCGCCGGTTCGCCGCCGCCCTGGCCGGCCTGCTCGCCGCCGCCGTCGCGCTCGGGGTGGCCGAACTGGCGGCCGGCTTCATCGGTGCCGCCTCCAGCCCGGTCATCGCCGTCGGCAACGCCGCCATTCCGCTGACCCCCGAGCCGGTCAAGACCTTCGCCATCCGCACGTTCGGCGAGGACGACAAGATCGCCCTCGTCGTCGGCACCCTGGCAGTTCTCGCGATCTACGCCCTCGTGGTCGGCATGGTCGGCCTGCGCTCCCGGGCCCTGGGCTACGCCGGCATCGTGGTCTTCGGGCTGGTCGGCTTCGTCGCGGCCGTCACCCGGCCGGCCGGTGGAGTGCTGGACGGCGTCCCGTCGGTCGCCGGCGCCCTCGCCGGGACCGCTGCCCTCGCGGCACTCCTGGCCCCGCTGGGCACCCGGCCGGGATCCGGTGTCGAGGAGCACGCCGCGGCGGGAGGCGGGCGGGTTCCGGCCGCGGGCACCGCGCGGGCCGACGACCGGGTGCTGGGGCGGCTCCGCGAGGTGCTGGCCGCCGCTGACCGGGGGAACGCGGCCGTGGACCGCCGGCGCTTCCTGGTCACCAGCGGGGTGGCCGTCGGCGTCGCCGCGGTCGCCGGTGGCGGCGGTCGGCTGCTGCAGCGGCGCTTCGCCGTCGCCGGGGAGCGGTCGGACCTGGCCCTCCCCCTGCCGTCCTCGCCGGCCGCGGCGCTGCCGCCGGGCGCCGACCTCGCCGAGCGCGTCCCCGGACTTCCCCCGCTGTTCACGGCCAACCGGGACTTCTACCGCGTGGACACCGCGCTCGTCGTGCCCCAGCTCAGCCCGTCGGAGTACTCACTGACCCTCACCGGGATGTTCGACTCCCCGCGCTCGTTCGGCCTGGCCGAGCTGTTCGACCGGGACGACCTCGTCGAGCGCGACATCACCCTGACCTGCGTCTCGAACGAGGTCGGCGGCACCCTGGCCAGCACCGCCCGGTGGATCGGCGTCCCGCTCGGGGCGTTCCTCCGGGAGGCCGGCGTGCAGCCGGGCTCGGACCAGCTGGTCTGCCGGTCCAGCGACGGCATGACCATCGGCACCCCGACCCGGGCCGCCCTCGACGTCGAGGACGCGATGCTGGCCATCGGGATGAACGGCGAACCGCTGCCGGTCGCGAACGGCTTCCCGGTCCGGATGCTCGTCCCCGGCCTCTACGGCTACGTGTCGGCGTGCAAGTGGCTGACCGGTATCGAGGCGACCACGTACGGCGCCTTCGACGCCTACTGGACCGAGCGGAACTGGGCGATCGACGGCCCGATCGAGGTCTTCTCCCGGATCGACACGCCCGCCTCCCTGCGCCGGTTCCCGGCCGGGCGGCAGGCCGTCGCCGGGGTCGCCTGGGCGCAGACCCGCGGCATCGCCCGGGTCGAGGTCAAGGTGGACGACGCGGAGTTCGTCGACGCCGAGCTCGCCCCCGAGGTGGACGCCGACCTGTGGCGCCAGTGGGTGCTCCCGGTCGACCTCGCCGTCGGCCAGCACCAGCTCACCGTCCGCGCCACCGACCGCGCGGGCACGGTGCAGACCGCCGTCCGGACCCCGCCGTTCCCCGACGGGGCCACCGGCTGGCACTCCATCCGGGTCATCGC
Organism: Modestobacter lapidis; assembly: GCF_054780755.1. Lineage (NCBI taxonomy): Bacteria > Bacillati > Actinomycetota > Actinomycetes > Geodermatophilales > Geodermatophilaceae > Modestobacter > Modestobacter lapidis. The sequence continues at coordinate 1,659 of NZ_BAAGVS010000021.1, forward strand.
GACCTGACCACCCGGGTGCCGGGACACTCCCGGCACCCCACCACGCTCGTCGACGGCCACCGGCCGGCGGCGCCGCCCGGGCCGACGGTCCGGGCACGAACCCCGCGACGAGCCGTCGCACGAGATCCATGGGAGACCACCATGAGCAGCCCCCGCCGCTACCGCAGCATCGTCCTCGCCGGCGCCGCCGGCCTCGCCCTCACGATGACCGCCTGCGGCTCGGACGACACGTCCGCCGCAGAGGGCACGACCAGCAGCGCCGCCGAGAGCACCAGCTCGACTCCCGAGGCCACCGAGGCCACCGAGGCGACCCCGGCGTCGGACGCCCCCTTCGGCCCGGCCTGCTCGCAGGTCCCGACCGAGGGCGAAGGCAGCGTGGCGGGCATGGCCGACGACCCGGTCGCCACCGCCGCCAGCAACAACCCGCTGCTGTCCACCCTGGTGACCGCCGTCACCCAGGCCAACCTGGTCGACGCGCTCAACTCGGCCGAGGACGTCACGGTGCTGGCCCCGGCCAACCCTGCGTTCGAGGCCGTGCCGGCCGACGCGCTGAACGCGCTGCTGGCCGACCAGGCCCAGCTGACCACGGTCCTGACCTCCCACGTCATCCCGGGCCGGCTGGCCCCCGACGAGCTGGCCGGCGAGCACACCACGCTGGCCGGCGGCACCGTGACCATCGAGGGCTCCGGTGAGGACTTCACCCTCACCGCCGACCAGACCGTCGTGGGCAGCGCGCCCGCGTCGGTGATCTGCGGCAACGTGCAGACGGCGAACGCGACGGTCTACCTCATCGACCAGGTCCTGGCGCCGGCCGCCGGCTGATCGCCCGCCCGCCGCAGGGCCGCCGTCCGGACGGCGGCCCTGCCGCGGGCACTGCGGAACGGCCGGGGGTGCTCAGTAGGGTCTGCGCTCATGCAGAAGGACCCCCTCCCTCCCCACTCCTCGTCCCTCGCGGCGGGCCCCCGGGACGGGGCCGCGCACCCCGACCGCGACCGGCTCCGCGAGCTCGTCCTCTCCCTCGCCGTGGTGCACGGGAAGGTCACGCTGTCCTCGGGCCGGGAGGCCGACTGGTACGTCGACCTGCGCCGGCTGACGCTGCACCACGAGGGCGCCCCACTGGTCGGCCGGGTGATGCGGCAGCTCACCGGCGACCTGTCCTACGACGTCGTCGGCGGGCTCACGCTGGGTGCCGACCCGGTGGCCACCGCGATGCTGCACGCCGCGGCGGAGGGAGCCGGGTTCCTGGATGCCTGCGTGGTGCGCAAGCAGGGCAAGGCCCACGGGCTGCAGCGCCGGATCGAGGGGCCCGACGTCGCCGGGCGCAGGGTGCTGGTCGTCGAGGACGTCTCCACGACCGGCGGCAGCCCGCTGACCGCGGCGGAGGCGCTGCAGGAGGCCGGTGCGGAGATCGCCGCCGTCGCGGTGATCGTCGACCGGGGTGGCCGGGCGGCGGTCGAGGCGGCCGGCTTCGAGTACCGGGCGGCGTTCGACCTGGCCGACCTCGGACTCTAGAAGGACCCCGTTGCCCCCCACCGCTCGCAGGCTCGCGGCGGGCCCCTGCAACGGGGCCGCACCCCCACCGCTCGCAGGCTCGCGGCGGGACCCTGCAACGGGGCCGCACCCCGCCCCTGCAACGGGGCCGCAGCCCACCTGGGCAGCCGTCGAGGACGTACGGTCGGGGAGTGACCGCCCGCACGACGACGTGGGTCCGAGAGCTCCAGGACGCCCTGGGCCGCGACAGCGTCCTCACCGACCCCGAGGTGACCGCCTCCTACGCCCGCGACCAGGCCATGCTGGTCCAGGCCGGTGTACCGGCCGCGGTCGTCCTCCCGCGCAGCACCGCCGAGGTGGTGGCGGTGCTGCAGGTCGCCTCCCGGCACGGCGTCCCGGTGGTGCCGCGGGGCGCGGGCTCCGGGCTGGTGGGTGGCGCCAACGCGATCGACGGCGGCATCACCCTGGTGCTCACCCGGATGGACGCCGTCCTGGAGGTGGCGCCGGCCGACCGGCTCGCCGTCGTCCAGCCGGGCGTGGTGAACAAGACGCTGCGGGACGCCGTCCGCGGGCACGGGCTGTTCTACCCACCCGACCCGGCCAGCTACGACTGGTGCACGATCGGCGGGAACCTGGCGGTGAACTCCGGTGGGCTGTGCTGCGTGAAGTACGGCGTCACCACCGACTACGTGCTCGGCCTGGAGGTCGTGCTCGCCGACGGGCGGGTGCTGCGCACCGGCCGGCGCACCGTCAAGGGGGTCGCCGGCTACGACCTGGCCCGGCTGTTCGTCGGCTCCGAGGGCACCCTGGGCGTGATCACCGAGGCGACCCTGGCGCTGCGCCCGTCCCCGCCCGCACCGATCACCCTGGTCGCCAGCTTCGGAACCTCCGCGCAGACCGGCCAGGTGGTCGAACGGGTGGTCACCAGCGGCCTGGTCCCCAGCATGCTCGAGGTGATGGACCAGACCTGCATCCGCGCGGTCGACGATCTGATCCGCGCCGACCTGGACCGGGACGCGCAGGCGCTGCTGCTCGCCCAGTCCGACAGCGGCGGCGAGGCCGCGGCCGCGGAGATCGCACTGCTCACCCGGCTCTGCGAGGAGGCCGGCGCGGACTTCGTGCACTCCACGGACGACCCCGCCGAGGGCGACCTGCTGCTCACCGCCCGCCGGATGGCGCTGCCGGCGCTGGAGCGGCTGGGCAGCCTGCTGCTCGACGACGTCGCCGTACCCCGCTCGCAGGTGGCCACCTTCATCGACGGCTGCGTGGCGATCGCGGCCGAGGCCGGGCTGGTCGTCGGCGTCGTCGGCCACGCCGGCGACGGCAACATGCACCCCACCGTGGTCTTCGACGCCGCGGACGACGACCAGCGGGCGCGGGCCTTCACCGCCTTCGACGCGATCCTGGCCCTGGGCCTGTCGCTGGGCGGCACGGTCGCCGGCGAGCACGGCGTGGGCACCCTCAAGGCCGACTGGCTGGAGCGGGAGATCGGTCCGGTGTCGCTCTCCGTGCACCAGGCGATCAAGGACGCCCTGGACCCGGCCGGCCTGCTCAACCCGGGCAAGCTGTTCCGCCGCGGCCACCGGGCCGACCTGGGCGCGGTCGGCGCCCTGGCCGGATCGTGATCCGCCCCGCGGCCCCCCGGCCGGCCCGGTGAGCGCCCGCCGGCATCTCGTGGTGGTCGGTGGCGACGCCGCGGGAATGTCCGCCGCCACCCAGGCCCGCCGGCTGCGCACGGCGGCCGAGCTGCAGATCACCGTGCTCGAGCAGGGCCACGACGTCTCCTTCTCGGCGTGCGGGATCCCCTACTGGGTGGGCGGGCAGGTGGCCGGGCGGAACGAGCTGATCGCCCGCACCCCGGCCGAGTTCGCCGCCCAGGACATCAGCGTGCACACCGGCACCCGGGCGGCCGGTATCGACCTGGCCGCGGGTGCCGTGGTCACCGAGCACGGCACCCGGTTCGGCTACGACACCCTGGTGATCGGCACCGGTGGCCGGCCCACCCGCCCGCCGATCCCCGGGCTGGACGCCCCCGGCGTCTTCGGGGTGCACCGGCTCGAGGACGGCGCGGCCATCCGGACGGCGATCGACGCCGGTGCGCGCACCGGCCTCGTCCTCGGCGGCGGCTACATCGGGCTGGAGATGGCCGAGGCGCTGCTGGCCCGCGGGCTGGCGGTCACCGTCGTCCTCGCCGACCCGCTGCCCATGCAGCTGCTCGACGCCGACATGGGGGAGCGGGTCTGCGCCGGGCTGCGGGCGATGGGCATCGTCGTGCACACCGACTCGGCGGTGCGCGAGGTACTGCTCGACGGCGACGGCCGGGCGTGCGGGGTGCGCACCGACGGGGCGAGCTACGAAGCCGACCTCGTCGTCCTCGGGCTGGGCATGGGCCCGGAGGTCACGCTGGCCGCCGATGCCGGGCTGGCGCTCGGCGTCACCGGCGCGATCGACGTCGACCGCAGCCAGCGCTGCCGCGACCATCCCGAGGTCTTCGCCGCCGGCGACTGCGCGCAGACCTTCCACCGGGTGAGCGGCGAGGTCGCGCACGTGCCGCTGGGCACGCACGCGAACAAGCAGGGACGGGTGGCCGGGTCGGTCATCGGCGGGCGCCCGGCCCGCTTCGCCGGAGTGCTCGGGACGGCGGTCACCAAGGTCGGCGACCTGGAGGTCGGCCGCACCGGCCTGTGCACCACCCAGGCGGAGGAGGCGGGGTTCGCCTACCGGACCGACGTCATCGAGGCGACCACGCGGGCCGGCTACTTCCCCGGCGCCGAGGACGTCGCGGTGAAGCTGGTCAGCGAGCGTGGTTCCGGGCACCTGCTGGGCGCCCAGGTGGTCGGCGGGCCCGGCTCGGCCAAGCGCATCGACGTGCTGGCCACCGCCATCTGGGCCGGGATGACCGCCGAGGACCTGGCCGGCTCCGACCTGTCCTACGCCCCGCCGTTCTCCCCGGTCTACGACCCGGTCGCGGTCGCCGCCCGAGCGGTCAGCCGCACCGAGCAGGGCTGACGAAGGACCCCGCTGCCCCCCACGCCACGCTCCGCGCGGCGCGGGCCCCTGCAGCGGGGCCGAAGGCTGGCGCGATACTGACGACCAGCACAGCCGCTGACCCCGACGCCAGGAGTGCCCGCATGCCCATCGCGACCCCCGAGGTCTACGCCGACATGATCAGCCGGGCCAAGGAGGGCGGCTTCGCCTACCCGGCCATCAACTGCACGTCCTCGGAGACGATCAACGCGGCGCTGCGCGGCTTCGCCGACGCCGGCAGTGACGGCATCATCCAGTTCTCCACCGGTGGCGCGGAGTTCGGCTCGGGCACCCGGGTCAAGGACATGGTGACCGGCGCCGTCGCGCTGGCCGAGTTCGCCCACGTGGTCGCCGAGAGGTACCCCGTCCAGGTCGCGCTGCACACCGACCACTGCCCCAAGGACAAGCTGGACAGCTACGTCCGGCCGCTCATCGCCATCTCGCAGGACCGGGTGGATGCCGGGCAGGCGCCGCTGTTCCAGTCGCACATGTGGGACGGGTCGGCCGTCGAGCTGGGCGAGAACCTGGACATCGCCGCCGAGCTGATCGAGAAGTGCGCCAGCGCCAAGATCGTCCTGGAGGTCGAGATCGGCGTCGTCGGTGGCGAGGAGGACGGCGTCGCGCACGAGATCAACGAGAAGCTGTACACCGCCGACGGCGACTTCATCCGCACCGCGCAGGCCATCGGCCTCGGAGAGCAGGGCGTCTACCTGCTGGCCGCGACCTTCGGCAACGTGCACGGCGTCTACAAGCCCGGCAACGTCAAGCTCCGCCCCGAGGTGCTCAAGCAGGGGCAGGCCGTCGTCGCCCAGGAGTTCGGCCTCGGCGCCGACGCCAAGCCCTTCAACCTGGTCTTCCACGGCGGCTCCGGCTCCGCGCTGGAGGAGATCCGGGAGGCGCTGTCCTACGGCGTGGTCAAGATGAACGTCGACACCGACACCCAGTACGCCTTCACCCGGCCGATCGCCGGCCACATGTTCAGCAACTACGACGGCGTCCTCAAGGTCGACGGCGAGGTCGGGGTCAAGAAGAACTACGACCCGCGCACCTACATGAAGCTGGCGGAGGCGGGCATGGCCGACCGCGTCGTCCGGGCCTGCGAGGACCTGCTGTCCGCCGGCCAGTCGCAGGCCGGCTGACCCGCCGAGCCCATCCGTCGAAGTCTCGAGGAGCACCGCATGACGCACTCCCACCAGAACCTGCTCGGCGAGCCGCCGGCCACCCTGCTCCCGGGTGAGCCGGCCGCCGACGGCGCGCTGGCCGCCGGCACCGACCCGGCCGAGGTGGCCGCGGCGCACCCCACCTCCAGCGCTGCGTGGGCCGCGCTGGCCGAGGGCGCCCTGGCAAGCACCGATGAAGGCCGGGCCATGACCATCCAGGCCTACGCCTACGCCCGCACCGGTTACCACCGCGGCCTGGACGCATTGCGTCGCAACGGCTGGAAGGGCTACGGCCCGGTGCCCTGGTCGCACGCGCCCAACCAGGGGTTCCTGCGCTGCGTGACGGTGCTCGCGACGGCCGCGGAACGGATCGGCGAGGCCGCCGAGGAGGAACGGCTCACCCAGCTGCTGCGCGACTGCGACCCGGCACTATGACACTGCGATCCTGGCGGATCGCACCGCGGCCAGCGGCCGTCCCCGGCTCGCGCTGAGCCGTTGCCCGCGTCTCCTCAGGGAGGCCTGCGGCCTCCGTCGTCGGCACGGAGGCCGCAGGCGGCCGTCGTAGCCCGGTGCGGGGGGCCGTTGCCC
>NZ_BAAGVS010000021.1:8023-72661 GCF_054780755.1 Modestobacter lapidis
GCAGGCGGCCGTCGTAGCCCGGTGCAGGGGGCCGTTGCCCGCGTCTCCTCAGGGAGGCCTGCGGCCTCCGTCGTCGGCACGGAGGCCGCAAGCGGCCGCGGACGTGGTGATGATCGCCGAGATGCCGATGTGACCCGGAGTGACTAACGTCGCCCCACTGGGCGCCACCGCGGCGCCCCACGTGGAAGGGGATCACCGTGGCGACCCTGCTCTGGATCCTGGCAGTCGTGCTCGTCATCGCCGGCATCTTCGCCATCCTGCGCAAGCAGGTGCTCTGGGGCGTCGTGCTCATCATCCTCGGTCTGCTCGTCGGGCCCGGCGGGGTGAGCGTCTTCACCTGACGGCGCCCGTCGTCGTCTGGCCGGCCTGGGCAGACGACGACGGGCTCACCGCCCGGGGGCGGCGCGGCGCAGCGTCGCGGTGAGCCGGGAGAGCTCGTCACCCCCGGCGACCAGCCGGGTGAGGTCGTCGGCATCGACGTCGTCCCGGGTGAGGTTGCCGGCGACCCGACCGCGGGCCAGCAGCAGGAAACGGTCGCCCACCAGGTGCGCGTACTGGGGGCTGTGGGTCACGAACACCACGGCCAGCCCCTCGTCACGTGCTGTGACCACCGATTGCAGGACGAGCCCCCGCTGGGACAGCGTCATCGGGGTGGTCGGCTCGTCGATGACCAGCACCCGGGCGCCGAAGTGCAGCGCGCGGGCGATGGCCAGGCTCTGCCGCTCCCCGGCCTGCAGCCCGCTGGCCGCCTGATCGGGGTCCAGACCGGCCACGCCGACCCGCGCCATCGCCCGGACGGTCACCTGCTGCGCCGTGGCGACGTCCAGCCGGCGGAGCGGCCAGACACCCCGGGTCGGCTCGGCGCCGAGGAAGAAGTTCCGCCACACCGACATGAGCGGGGCGATCGCGAGGTCCGGCCAGACCGTGGCGATCCCCTGCGCCCGGGCCTGGCCCGGCGACCGGAAGCGCACCGGACGGCCGGCCACGAGCAGCTCGCCCTCGCCGTGCCGCAGCAGCCCGGACAGCAGGGCGACCAGCGTCGACTTCCCCGAGCCGTTCTCCCCGAGCACGCAGCAGACCTGGCCGCCGTCCAGCTGCAGGGACACCCGCGACAGCGCCGCCACGCTGCCGAAGGAGACCGTGAGGTCGCGCAGCTCCAGCAGCGGGGTCGCGCCGGCCGCGCCGGCGGTGGGGAGCGGGGTCGTCATGAGCGTGGCACCGTGCCCAGCCGGCGCCGGACCAGGCCGTTGGCCAGCAGCGCGACCAGCAGCAGCATCCCGAGGAAGGCCTGGAACCAGTAGAGGTCACCACCGGCCCGGGTGATGCCCTCGCGGGCGACGGCGTAGAGCAGCGCCCCCAGCGAGGCCCCCAGCGTCGAGCCGTAGCCGCCGGTCAGCAGGCACCCGCCGATGACGGCGACCACCAGGAACTCGATCTCGGTGCCCAGGGTGGGGGCGACCTGCACCCCGCCCAGCCGGACCAGGCCGATGGTGCCGATCAGCCACCCCGCGGTGGCCGTGCCGAGGAACAGCAGCACCGTCGTCCGGGCGACCGGCACGCCCAGCTCGCGGGCCGCCTGGCCGGCCCCGCCGGTGGCGAACACCGCGTTGCCGAACCGGGTCCGCCACAGCTGCCAGGTGGTGAGGACCGTGGCGACGACCCACCAGAGCAGCGAGATCCGGAACCGTCCGTCACCGATCTGCACGGTGGCGTCGAAGACCCACTCGGCGCTGGACCAGCCGGCCGCGCCGTCCAGCCCGCTCACCCGGGAGGAACCGGCCGCGGCCGAGGCCAGCGCCAGCGCGCCACCCTCCAGCACCAGGAAGGTGGCCACGGTGACCAGGAAGCTGGGCAGGCCGGTTGCGACCACCAGCAACCCGTTGACCGCGCCCACCGCGAGGGCGACGAGCAGCGAGACCGCCAGCGCCGGCCAGATGGGCAGCCCGACCTGGCTGACCAGCACCGCGGTCACCAGGCTGCTGAAGACGGCGACCACGCCGATCGACAGGTCGAACTGGCCACCGACGAGCAGCATGGCGATCGCCACCGCCCCGATGCCCAGCAGCGCCGCGACGTCGAGGACCGTGGCCAGGCCCCCGGAGGTCAGCAGGCCGGGGGCGCGCAGGCCGAAGACGAGGAGCGCGACCAGCAACCCCACCACCGCAGCGGCGCTGGGCCGGGCGAGCAGGCTGTCCAGCAGCCGGCGGCCGGTCGGGCGCGCAGGCGGGGCCGGGGAGGGAGCCCGGAACGTCGGCAGCCCGGCGTTCACCGGCGGCTCCGACCCGGGAGGTCGGGCGAGGGCAGCAGGACCTCCTCGGTCGACGGCAGGGCCCCCAGTGTCCACGTGCAGGATGCGGGCCGGGAACGTGGCCCCGCTGCAGGTCCCTCCGCGAGCGTGCGAGGGGGCAGCGGGGTCCTTCCTCAGGAGCGCAGCCGCCAGCGGACCCGGTCGTCGGCGTACCAGGTCCAGCGGGTCACCTCGCGGTCGAACGGGACGCCGTCGCGCAGCACGCGGGCCGGGTCGCAGGCCACCTGCAGGGCCCGGCCGCTGGTGCGCCGCGCCCGGCGCAGCGGCTGGGTGCGGACGGCGACGCCGATGGTGTCGACCTGCTCCCAGTCCGGGCGGACGTCGATGCGGGTGATCATGCCGTCGGCCACGCGGGCGGCGTCGTGGTGGGCCTGCGCCCCGAACCGCCGGCCCAGCGGCCGGACCACCCGCCGGCCGGGCTGCGCGGCGGGCTCCACCCGCCCGGCGTGCAGCAGGACCCCGCCGTGGTCGTCGCGGACCAGCGGCAGCGCGCGCTCGCCGCCGGAGCCGATGCCCAGTGACCGGGCCAGCCCGGTGGAGGCGGCGTCGTCCGCGGGCTCCCAGCCGACCGGCACCGCCGGCAGCCGCTCGGTGCGCCAGAGCCGGGCGAGGACGGCGGAGAGCGCCGGTACCGGGCCCTGGACGACGATCTCCTCGGCGACGTCGACGACCGAGGCGACGTGCCGTCTCGAGGGCCCCTGACCCTCGGCGAGGCCGCGGAGGTCGAACCGTCGGGCCGTCATGCGGATACCCTGCCATCTGGCCCGCCGGGAACCACCGGTGTCGATGAACGAGGAGATCCCAGCGATGCCGGCAGTCGTGCTGATCGGTGCCCAGTGGGGCGACGAGGGCAAGGGCAAGGCGACCGACCTGCTCGGTGGCCGCGTGCCCTACGTCGTGCGCTACCAGGGCGGCAACAACGCCGGGCACACGGTGATCACGCCCGACGGCGAGAAGTACGCGCTGCACCTGATCCCCTCCGGGATCCTGACGCCGGGCTGCACGCCGGTCATCGGCAACGGCGTCGTCATCGACCCGGAGGTGCTGATCGGGGAGCTCGCCGGCCTGGAGGAGCGCGGGGTGGACACCTCGCGGCTGGTGATCAGCTCCGACGCGCACCTGATCATGCCGCACCACCGCGCGCTGGACCGCGTCTCCGAGCGGTTCCTCGGCAAGCGGAAGATCGGCACCACCGGGCGTGGGATCGGCCCGGCCTACGGCGACAAGGTCGCCCGGGTCGGCATCCGCATGCAGGACCTGCTCGACCTGTCCATCCTGCGGCAGAAGCTCGAGGGCACGCTGCAGGAGAAGAACCAGGTCCTGGTGAAGGTCTACAACCGCAAGGCGATCGACGTCGACGAGGTCGTGGCGGAGTACGCCGGTTACGCCGAGGCGCTCAAGCACCGCATCGTCGACACCCGGCTGCTGCTGGGCAGGGCTCTGGACGCCGGTGAGTGGGTGCTCCTCGAGGGTTCCCAGGGCACGCTGCTGGACGTCGACCACGGCACGTATCCGTTCGTGACGTCGTCCAACCCGACCGCCGGCGGTGCCTCCGTCGGCGCCGGCGTGGGCCCGACCCGGATCGAGCGCGTCGTCGGCATCCTGAAGGCCTACACGACCCGGGTGGGTTCCGGCCCGTTCCCGACCGAGCTGCACGACCAGTGGGGCGAGTACCTGCGCAAGCAGGGCGGCGAGGTCGGCGTCACCACCGGGCGCGACCGGCGCTGCGGCTGGTTCGACGCCGTCGTCGCCCGGTACGCCAGCCGGGTCAACGGCATCACCGACTACTTCCTCACCAAGCTCGACGTGCTCTCCGGGCTGGAGACGGTGCCGATCTGCGTGGCCTACGACGTCGACGGCGTGCGGCACGACGAGATGCCGATGACCCAGACCGAGTTCCACCACGCCACCCCGGTGTACGAGAAGATGCCGGGCTGGTCCGAGGACATCACCGGCTGCCGCCGCTTCGAGGATCTGCCGGCCAACGCCCGGGCCTACGTGCGGCGCCTGGAGGAGCTGGCCGGTGCCCGCGTCAGCGTCATCGGCGTCGGCCCCGGACGCGACGAGAATGTCGTTCTCCACGATCTGATCTGAGCTGTGCTCATTGCGATCCTCCGGATCGCACCGCGGCCAACGGCCGTCCCCGACGGGCGTTGAGCCGCTTCGTGCGCTCCGGGCGGGAGCCTCCGGCCCCGCGCCCGCAGCCCACAGCGGCCAACGGCCGTCCCCGACGGGCGTTGAGCCGCTTCGTGCGCTCCGGGCGGGAGCCTCCGGCCCCGCGCCCGCAGCCCACAGTCGTCCTCCGGACGACGCCGAGGTCGCCGCTCGCAGCGGCTCAGCGTTGCTGGGGAACGGCTGCTGGCCGCGAGGCGGTCCGGAGGACCGCAGGGTGCACCGCCGACAGCTCCGCGCGGGCGCGGGCGGCGGTGTCCGGGGAGTCGGTGATCACGCCGTCGATGCCGAGGGCGAACAGCAGCCGGGTCTCGGTCTGCAGGTCGCCCTGGCCGGCCGGGTCGGCGCCGCGCCGGAGGTGGCGCGGCAGGAACGCGTTCTCCGGGCGCAGGGTCCAGGCGCAGATCCGCAGGTCGGCCCGGTGGGCCTGGCCGATCAGGTCGGAGACGCCGGTGAGGGAGCCGTCCTCGCCGCGCAGCAGGATGCGCGCCTTGCCGGGACCGATCCCCTCGGCGTAGGTGGAGATCTCCCGCAGCCCGGCCGGGGTGACCATCGCGTCGTGGCAGGGCTCGTCGAGGACCAGCTGGACGAGGTGGGGGCCGCGCGGGCCGAGGTCGGCGCGCAGCGCCCGCAGCGACGCCGCGTCGAAGCTCTGCAGGACGACGGGGCCGTCGGGGCCGGCGGCACCGAGCCGCCGCAGCTCCGCCGCGACCAGCTCCACCATCGGGATGCCCTGGGCGCCCCACCAGTCGGGGTACTTCAGCTCGGCCTGCACCCGGATGCGCCGGGCCGGGGTCGACCGGCGGCGGGCCAGGGCGACCACCTCGGCGAGGGTGAGGATGCCGTAGCGGCCGTCGTAGGCGGTGTTCAGCGGGCGCAGCGCCGGCAACCGCTCGACCGCGCGCAGCGTGCGGAGCTCGGCGAGGGTGAAGTCCTCGGTGAACCAGCCGGTCAGCTCCTCGCCGTCCACCTCCTGGGTGCGCCGGCGGGCGGCGAATCCGGGGTGGTCGGCGACGTCGGTGCTCAGCGACAGCTCGTTCTCGTGCCGGGCGACCAGGACGCCGTCCCGGGTGGGCACGATGTCGGGCTCGATGAGGTCCGCGCCCAGGTCGATGGCCAGCTCGTAGCTGGCGAGGGTGTGCTCGGGGCGGTAGCTCGGGGCGCCGCGGTGGCCGATGACCACCTGCAGCTGGGTCCGATGGGACGACGGCACGGCCTTCAGGCCGGTCTCGTGCATGGACACCAGTGGAACGCGTCTGGATGTGCGGCGGGTGAACACGCGCCGACGGGACGCCGACGAACCAGCGGACAACCGCCTCACCTGCACGTCACCATCGACCCTGTGACGGATCTCTCAGCGCCCGGCCGGCGCGCCGGCTGACCGTGCTGGACGCCGACGGTGAGCGGTGGGCCCGCCGGTCCGGTGCCCTGCACGACGACTCCGGCTCCGGGGAGCCGGCGGTGGCGACTGGGTCGCCGTGCAGGGGGAGCGGGTGGTCGCGGTGCTGCCCCGGCGGACGGCCTTCGTCCGCACCGCCGCCGGGCGGGGGTCGGTGGCCCAGGTGGTGGCCGCGCTGCTCGTGGACACCCCGGGGATGCGGGAGCTGGCGCTGCCGGGTGGCGCCGGCCTGGACGCCGCCGCGATCGGCGACGGCGTCCTCGACCCGGCCCGGCTGACCGCCTGGCGCAAGCTGCAGGCCGAGGCGTACCGGCAGGAGCTGCGGGCCGACGCCCGGGCGCGGGCGCTCGAGCACGCCCGCCTGCGTGCCCGGCCCCGCTCGGGGCACCGCCGCGAGCTTGCGAGTGGTGGGGAGCACGGGGTCCTTCGACGGTAGGTTCAGCGACGTGCGCGTGCTCGTGATCGGCTCCGGTGCCCGGGAGCACGCCCTGTGCGTGGCTCTCTCGTCCGACCCCGCGGTCACCGCGCTGGCCTGTGCGCCCGGCAACGCCGGCACGGTCCGGCTGGCCGAGGCCCGGCCGGTCGACGTCGCCGACCCGGTGGCGGTGGCGGCGCTGGCGGTGGACTGGGCGGCCGACCTCGTCGTCGTCGGCCCCGAGGTGCCGCTGGTGGCCGGTGCGGCCGACGCGGTCCGGGACGCCGGCATCGCCTGCTTTGGCCCGTCGGAGCAGGCCGCGCAGCTGGAGGGTTCCAAGGCCTTCGCCAAGCACGTGATGACCGCCGCCGAGGTGCCCACCGCCCAGGCGTGGCCGGTCGGTGGGCCCGCCGAGCTGGAGACCGCGCTGGACGAGGCGCACCAGGTGAGCGCCGGCGCGCCCTACGTGGTCAAGGACGACGGGCTCGCCGCCGGGAAGGGCGTGCTGGTCACCCAGGACCGGGCCGCGGCCGTCGCGCACGGCCAGGCGGTGCTCGGCGCCGGCCATGCGGTGCTGGTCGAGGAGTACCTCGACGGCCCGGAGGTGTCGCTGTTCGCCCTCTCGGACGGGACGACGGTCGTGCCGCTGTTGCCCGCCCAGGACGCCAAGCGCCGGGACGACGGCGACGGTGGCCCCAACACCGGCGGCATGGGCGCCTACGCGCCGCTGCCCTGGGCGCCGCCCGGGCTGGTCGAGGAGGTGCTGGCCACCGTCCTGCAGCCCACCGTGACCGAGATGGCGCGCCGCGGCGAGCCGTTCGCCGGGCTGCTCTACGCCGGGCTCGCGCTGACCTCCCGCGGCGTTCGGGTGGTGGAGTTCAACGCCCGGTTCGGTGACCCGGAGACCGAGGTCGTGCTGCCCCTGCTGGAGACGCCGCTGGCCGGGTTGCTGCACGCCGCCGCCACCGGGACCCTCGCCGACCAGCCGCCGCTGCGCTGGCGGGACGGCGCCGCGGTGACGGTCGTCGTCGCCGCCTCCGGGTACCCGGAGCGGCCGCGCACCGGTGATCCGGTCACCGGCGCGGAGGGCGCGGGCGTGCTGCACGCCGGCACCACCGCCGGCCCGGACGGGGTGGTCCGGTCCAGCGGTGGGCGGGTGCTCGCCGTCACCGCCGTCGGGGACGACCTGGCCGCGGCCCGGCAGGCGGCCTACGAGCGGGTCGCGGGCGTGCGGCTGGCCGACGCGCACTGGCGCACCGACATCGCACTGGCCGCCGTCGAGGGCCGGATCTCACCGCCCTGACGGCCGCCTCCAGGGGCCCGCCGCGAGCCTGCGAGTGGTGGGGAGGAGGTGGTCCTTCTTTACTCGACGACGACGGGCGCCGCGGCCCGGCCGGTCTCCGGCTCGGGCGGCCGCGGGCCCTCGTGCCGCCGCGCCAGGTAGGTGCCGGCGACGTTGAGGCAGGCGACGAGCGGCACGGCGATCAGGGCCCCGAAGATGCCGGCGACCAGCAGACCGGCGGCGATGGACAGCACCACGGCCAGCGGGTGCACCCGGACGGCGCGGCCGAGCAGCAGCGGCTGCAGCACGTGCCCCTCCAGCTGCATGACGCCGACGGTGACCGCCAGGACGACCAGGGCGGCGATCGGCCCGTTGGACACCAGTGCCACGAGGACCGCCGCCGTCCCGGCGAGGAACGAGCCGATGATCGGGATGAACGCCCCGAGGAACACCAGCGCGGCCAGCGGGATGGCCAGCGGCACGCCGATGACCGACAGGGCGATGCCGATCACCACGGCGTCGACCAGGGCGACCAGTGCGGTCGCCCGGACGTAGGCGACCAGCGTCCGCCAGGCCCGCCGCGCAGCCTCGTCCAGGTGGGCACGGGAGGCCCGCGGGGCGAGGCCGACGAACCACAGCCAGATGGGCCGGCCGTCCTTGAGGAAGAAGAACAGCGTGAACAGCGCGAGCACGATCCCGGTGACGACCTCCCCCACGGTGGCCGCGGTGGTGAGGGCGCCGGCGGTGAGGGTGTCGCGGTTGTCGAGGACGGACTGCTGGGCGGTCTCCAGGGCGGCGTCGATCTGGGCCTGGGAGACCGGGAAGTTCGCGGTGACGAAGTCCTGGACCTGCTCGATGCCCTGCCCCACCTGGTCGGCGAGGTCTGCGTAACCGGCGGTGAACCGCTCGACGACGAGGGTGATGATCCCGGCGACGGCGCCCACCCCGACAACGAGCATGGTGGTCGCGGCCACCGCGCGCGGCCAGCCCTGGCGCACCATCAGCGCCGCGCCGGGCTGCAGCAGCGCGGCCAGCAGCAGCGCGACGATCACCGGGACGACGACGACCGCGACGTAGCCGACCAGGATCAGCAGCGCGTAGAGGGCGGCGCCCACGACGAGCGCCCGCCACGACCAGGCGGCGGCCACCCGCAGTCCGGGGGGCACCGGGTCCTCGCCCACCTGGGAGTCGTCGGGGGCCGGCAGGCTGCCGTCGCCGTCGTGGCTGCCGTCGTCGGGCTCCAGATGGCCGTGCCGGTCGTCGTCCATGACCAGCACCACCCGGGTGTCCGGCCAGGCGTGCGGGTCCCGTTCGGCGGCCCGGATGCGCTCGCGGGCCCGGGCGATCAGGTGGGACGCCCGAGCGGGCATCGGGTCCTCCAGTGCGTCGGTGGCGGTGGTGTGGCCGGCCGGGACGACGGGGCGCTCGGGGCTGGTCGAGCCGCGCGCGGCCGGTGCGGGAGGATGGTCCCGTGGCGCTCCGAGCTGACCAGTCCCAGGCGGTACCCGCATGATCGACCGCTACACCCTCCCCGACATGGGCCGGGTCTGGAGCGAGGCGCACAAGTACGCGTTGTGGTGTCGCGTGGAGACCCTCGTCCTCGAGGCGCATGCGGCTGCCGGGCGGGTCCCGGCCGATGTCGTCGCGCCGGTGCGCGCCGCGCCGCCACCGACCCCGGAGCGGGTGGCCGAGATCGAGGAGACGACGCAGCACGACGTCATCGCCTTCCTGACCGCCTGGGCCGACAACACCGAGCC
Organism: Modestobacter lapidis; assembly: GCF_054780755.1. Classification (NCBI taxonomy): domain Bacteria; kingdom Bacillati; phylum Actinomycetota; class Actinomycetes; order Geodermatophilales; family Geodermatophilaceae; genus Modestobacter; species Modestobacter lapidis. Next base: position 17,357 of record NZ_BAAGVS010000021.1, read on the forward strand.
CCGCTCGGCGGCGGCCTACGTGCACCACGGCATGACGTCCTCGGATCTGCTGGACACCGCGCTGGCCGTCCAGCTCACCGACGCCACCGACGTGCTGCTGGCCAAGGCCGACCGGCTGGTCGCGGCGCTGCGCGACCACGGGCTGGCCCACCGGCACACGCTGAAGGTGGGGCGCACCCACGGTGTGCACGCCGAGCCCGACGTGTGGGGCCACCGGGTGGCCGACCTGGCGTTCGCGATGGCCCGGTCCCGGGATCGGCTGCGCGCCGCCCGGGCCGCGGTGGGCGTCGTCGCCATCTCCGGTGCGGTCGGCACGTACTCGCTGATCGACCCCGCCGTCGAGCAGCAGGTCGCGCAGGCCCTCGACCTGCGGGCCGCCGACGCCTCGACCCAGGTCGTGCTGCGCGACGGGATCAGCGAGTGGGTCTCCGCGCTGGCGATCATCGCCACCGTCTGCGAGGCGATCGCGCTGGAGGTCCGGCACGGGCAGCGCACCGAGGTGCGGGAGCTGTCCGAGGCGTTCGGCGCGGGGCAGAAGGGCTCCAGCGCCATGCCGCACAAGAAGAACCCGATCCGGTCGGAGCGGATCGCCGGGCTGGCCCGCGTCGTGCGGGCGGCGATCGTGCCGGTGATGGAGGGCATCCCGCTGTGGCACGAGCGGGACATCTCGCACTCCTCCACCGAGCGGGTGTTCCTGCCCGACGCCGCGATCACCACCGACTACCTGCTGAACCTGACCGCGGGCCTGGTGGAGAACCTGGTCGTCGACGCCGAGCGGATGCGGGCCAACCTCGACTCCACCGGCGGGCTGATCTACACGTCCTCGGTACTGCTGGAGCTGGTCGAGGCGGGGATGGGCCGCGAGCAGGCGTACGCCCTGGTCCAGGCGGCGGCGATGCAGACCTGGCAGGGCGGCAGGCCGTTCCGCGAGACGCTGCGCGCCCGGGCGGCCGAGGACGACGTGACCCTCGACGAGGCCCGGCTGGACGAGATCTGCCGGCCCGAGCGCTACGTGGCCAACCTGGACCCGCTGTTCGAGCGGCTGGCCGCGCTGTCATGAGCGGACGGAGGCCGGCGCTGGACCTGCCGCTGGTCGCGCGGGGCAAGGTGCGCGAGGTCTACGCGGTCGACGACGACCGGCTGCTGCTGGTCGCCAGCGACCGGATCTCGGCCTTCGACGTGGTGCTGCCCACCCCGATCCCGGACAAGGGCCGGGTGCTCACCGCGCTGTCGGTGTGGTGGTTCGGGCAGCTGGCCCCGGTGCTGGAGGCGCACGGCGCGACCCACCACCTAGTCGGCGCGGACGACGTCCCGGCGGCGGTGGCCGGCCGGGCGATGCTGGTGCGCCGGCTGCAGATGCTGCCGGTGGAGTGCGTGGCCCGCGGCTACCTGTCGGGGTCGGGGACGGTGGAGTACCAGCGCACCGGCGCGATCCGGGACGTCGTCCTGCCGGCCGGTCTGGTCGAGGGCTCGCGGCTGCCGGAGCCGGTGTTCACCCCGTCCACCAAGGCCGAGGTGGGGGAGCACGACGAGGCGATCACCTTCGCGCAGGTCGGCGACGCCGTAGGGAGCGAGCAGGCGGCGGCGTTGCGCGAGCTCACGCTGGCGCTCTACCGGCGGGCGGTGGAGATCGCGGCGGCGGCGGGCATCGTTCTGGCCGACACGAAGTTCGAGTTCGGCACGGCTGCCGACGGTGCCGGGCTGGTGCTCGGCGACGAGGTGCTCACCCCCGACTCGTCCCGGTTCTGGCCGGCCGTCACCTGGTCACCGGGCGCGGCGCAGCCCTCCTACGACAAGCAGTACGTCCGCGACTGGCTCACCAGCTCGGGCTGGGATCGGGTGTCCCCGCCGCCCGAGCTCCCCGCCGACGTCGTCGCCGCCACGAGGGAGCGGTACGTCACCGCCTACGAGAAGCTGACCGGCCAACCGTTCGGATAACGGGCCCGCGGTCCGGAGGACCGCTGTGGCCGGGCGTCGCGGAGGCCCGAGGCCTCCCGACGTCGGGCCACGGAACGGCTCAGCGCAGCAGGGGCACGGCACGTGGCCGCGGTGCGATGCGGAGCATCGCGATGTGCACAGCCCGCGGTGCGATGCGGAGCATCGCCATGTGCTACGTCACCAATCCTCTGGCCCGGGCGTTGCGCAGGGCGGTGAACACGTGCGAGCGGATGAGGTCCTTGGCCGGCTCGGGGAGCTGGAGGAACTTGAGCGACCACTCGTGCAGCTGGTCCTCCCGCCGCCGGCGCCGGACGAACTCGACCTGGGTGTCCAGCTGGTCGGAGTAGAGGTCGAGGACCAGCCCGATCGGGTGTCCCGCCTTGGGGAAGGGGATGTTGGTCCCGAGGTCGCCGTGCGGCCGGAAGACGCAGCGCAGGCCGCCCTCGCTGAGGTCCACGGTGCTGCCGACGAGCTCGGTCCGGCCGTAGACGACGCGGACGGGCAGGCCGAGGGGCGCCCGCACGGCCTCGCGGCGCTGGGTGCGGGTCGCCTCGCCCTTGATGCGCAGCTGGAGCAGCCCGTCGGCGCCGACGTCGACCAGCTGGGCGTCGACGGACCGGAAGCCGTCGTCCGCCTGCCAGGACAGCTCCATCAGGTCACCCGGGCGGAGGGCCACCGCCACGCCCACGCCGTTGCGCGGCGAGGTCACGTGCATGTTCTTGGCACCGATGTGCCGCACGCGGCTGGTGAGGGCGTCGTCCTGCCCGAAGGGGACGACGCTCAGCGCCGTGTCGGCGTCGGGGTAGTCGATGTTGGGCCGCCCGGCGACCATGCCTGCTCCCATGTGGTGCGGTCGCCGGTCCCGTGGCCCGGCGGTGAACGCACAAAGTTTAACTGAGCGTGAGCGAGCTGTGACGTAACGGCGGAAGTCCGCTGGCCCTGTCGGGTGACCGTCGGGTGGTGGCGTTCGGCCCCGCGGGGGTCCGGACCGCCTGGCCGGGTCGTCGCCGGCCGGCTCGACCGTCCGCAGCGGCTGTCGGCCTGCCGGTACCCTTCCCAGCGTGTCCCGGGTGGTCGTCGACGTCGTGCTGAAGCCAGAGATCTCCGACCCCCAGGGGCAGGCGGTGCTGGGCGCCCTGGGCCGGCTGGGCCACAGCGGGGTGCGCAGCGTCCGCCAGGGCAAGCACTTCGTGCTGGAGGTCGACGGCGACCCCGACGAGGCCGAACTCCGGCAGATCGCCGAGACACTGCTGGCCAACCCGGTCATCGAGGACGTCGAACTGCACCTCTCGACCGACTGACGGCCCTACCCCTTGAAGGACAGTGCTGTGCGCATCGGTGTTCTCACCTTCCCGGGCTCGCTGGACGACGTCGACGCCGCGCGGGCGATCCGTCTCGCCGGCGGCGAGCCGGTTCCGCTGTGGCACGGCGACCACGACCTGAAGGACGTCGACGCCGTCGTCCTGCCCGGCGGCTTCTCCTACGGCGACTACCTGCGCGCCGGCGCCATCGCCGCGCGGTCGCCGCTGATGCGCGACGTCGTGGCCGCGGCCGGCGGGGGCCTGCCCGTGCTGGGCATCTGCAACGGCTTCCAAGTGCTCTGCGAGGCCGGCCTGCTCCCCGGCGCGCTCACCCGCAACAGCCACCTGCACTTCCGCAACCGCGACCAGGGCCTGCTGGTCGAGCGCGCCGACACCGCCTGGACGTCGGCGTACACGACCGGGCAGACGATCGTCGTCCCGGTGAAGAACGGCGAGGGCCGCTACGTCGCCGCACCCGCCGACCTGGACCGGATCGAGGGCGAGGGCCGCGTGGTCGTCCGCTACACCGGCGGCAACCCCAACGGCAGCTCCCGCGACATCGCCGGGGTGACCAGCGCCGACGGCCGGGTCGTCGGCCTGATGCCGCACCCCGAGCACGCGGTCGAGGCGCTCACCGGCCCGTCCACCGACGGCCTGGGTTTCTTCACCTCGGTGCTGTCGGCGATGGTGACCTCGTGAGCGCCACCGAGGGCCTGTCCGACCTCGACACCGGCCCCGGCCGGCTGGCGAACCGGCTCGACACCGTCGATCTGGCGGCGAGCACGCCGGACGACGAGCAGCCCTACGCCGAGCTCGGCCTGCGCGCGGACGAGTACGACCGGATCCGCGGCATCCTCGGCCGCCGGCCCACCACCGCCGAGCTGGCCATGTACTCGGTCATGTGGAGCGAGCACTGCTCCTACAAGTCCTCCAAGGTGCACCTGCGCCGGTTCGGCGACCTGCCGCCCAGCGACGCGCTGCTCGTCGGTATCGGCGAGAACGCCGGCGTGGTCGACGTCGGCGACGGCTACGCCGTCACCTTCAAGGTCGAGTCGCACAACCACCCCAGCTACGTCGAGCCCTACCAGGGGGCGGCCACCGGCGTCGGCGGCATCGTCCGCGACATCCTCACCATGGGCGCCCGGCCGGTCGCCGTCATGGACTCGCTCCGTTTCGGCCGTGCCGACGCCCCCGACACCGCCCGGGTGCTGCCCGGCGTCGTCGCCGGGGTGGGCGGCTACGGCAACTGCCTGGGCCTGCCCAACATCGGCGGGGAGCTGCTCTTCGACGACTGCTACGCGGGCAACCCGCTGGTCAACGCGTTGTGCGTCGGCGTCATGCGGCACGAGGACGTCCGGCTGGCCAAGGCCGAGGGCGTGGGCAACAAGGCGGTCCTGTTCGGCGCCCGCACCGGCGGCGACGGCATCGGCGGGGTGTCGGTCCTGGCCAGCGAGACCTTCGACGACGCCGCGGACGGAGAGCGCGGCCCGGCCAAGCGGCCCGCCGTGCAGGTCGGCGACCCGTTCACCGAGAAGCTGCTCATCGAGGCCTGCCTGGAGATCTTCGCCGCCGACCTGGTCACCGGCATCCAGGACCTCGGCGGCGCCGGGCTGTCCTGCGCCACCAGCGAGCTCGCCAGCGCCGGCACCGGCGGCATGCACGTCGACCTCGACACCGTCCCGCTGCGCGACAGCACCCTGACGCCCGCCGAGATCCTGATGAGCGAGTCGCAGGAGCGGATGTGCGCGATCGTCGAGCCGGCCAAGGTCGACGCCTTCCTCGCGGTCTGCCGCCGGTGGGACGTGCTGGCCACCGTCATCGGTGAGGTCACCGACGGCGAGCGGCTGACCGTCGACTGGCACGGCGAGCGGATCGTCGACGTCCCGCCGCGCACCGTCGCCCACGAGGGGCCGGTCTACGAGCGGCCGATGCGCCGCCCGGCCGACCTCGACGCGCTGCAGGCCGACGACCCGGCGCGGCTGCCGGCTCCGTCGGGGCCCGACGAGCTGCGCGCCGCCTGGCTGGCCGTGGTGAGCAGCCCGGACGGCGCCGACAAGTCGTGGGTCACCGAGCAGTACGACCGCTACGTGCGGGGCAACACGGTGCAAGCAGGGCCCGAGGACGCCGGGGTGGTGCGGATCGACGAGGTCACCCACCGCGGCATCGCCCTGGCGCTGGACGGGAACGCCCGCTTCGCCCGGCTGGACCCCTACACCGGCGCCCAGCTCAACCTGGCCGAGGCCTACCGCAACGTCGCGGTCTCCGGCGCGGTCCCGCTGGCCGTCACCAACTGCCTGAACTTCGGCTCCCCGGAGGAGCCCGAGGTGATGTGGCAGTTCGCCGAGGCCGTCCGCGGGCTGGCCGACGGTTGCCGGGAGCTGGGCCTGCCGGTCACCGGCGGCAACGTCAGCCTCTACAACCAGACCGGCGACGTGCCGATCAACCCGACCCCGGTCATCGGCGTGCTGGGCGTGCACGCCGATGTCCGGCGCCGGGTGCCCACCGGCTGGCGGGCCGCCGGCGAGACCGTGCTGCTGCTGGGCGAGACCCGGCCGGAGTTCGGCGGCTCCGCCTGGGCGTCGGTCGTGCACGGCCACCTCGGCGGGCGCCCGCCGGCGCTCGACCTGCCCGCCGAGCGGGCCCTCGGCGGGCTGTTGGCGGCCCTCTCCGCCGCCGGGCTGGTGAGCTCGGCGCACGACCTGGCCGACGGCGGCCTGGCGCAGGCGCTCACCGAGTCGGCGCTGCGGTACGGCGTCGGGGCCACGCTGACGCTGCCCGGCGAGCCCTTCCCGACGCTGTTCAGCGAGTCGGTCGCCCGCGCCGTCGTCACCACGTCCGACGCCGGCGCCGTGCGCGCCGCCGCCGAGCGGGCCGGCGTGCCGGTCACCGAGCTGGGCACGACGGGCGGCGCCGCGCTGACCGCCGGCGAGCTCGAGCTGTCCCTGGACGAGCTGCGGGCCGCCTGGTCGGCCACCCTGCCGGCGCTGTTCGGGTCGCCGGCCGACGCGGTCGGCACCGTTCCGGCGGGCACCGTCCCGACCAGCTGATGGCTCGGTCGTGATGGCCGGGCCCGGGCCGATCCCGGCCGACGAGCTGCGGGCGGCGCTCGCCCCCACGGCGGCGTGGCTGGCCGGGGAGGCCGACCGGCCGACCCGGGCGGTGCTGGGTGCGGCGGTGAAGACCTCGGCGCGCTGGCTGGCCCAGCAGGTGCCCGGTCGCTCGGTGGAGGTGCGGGTGCCGCCGTTCGTCGCCGTCCAGTGCGTGCCGGGGCCGCGGCACACCCGCGGCACGCCGCCCAACGTGGTCGAGACCGACCCGGCGACCTGGCTGCGGCTGGTGACCGGGGCGCTGACCTGGGCCGAGGCCGTCGGCGCCGGCCGGGTCAGCGCGAGCGGCAACCGGGCGGACCTGTCGGAACTGCTTCCCTTGTCACCGCTCCGCGGCGACACCGCGGCCAGGAGCCGTCCCCCGGAGTCCTGAGCCGCTGCGGCCACTCCTCGCGGAGGCCTCCGGCCCCCACTCGTCCTGGACCACGGCCTCCGGCCGACCGACCGTCCTCATACGACAGCGCCCCGGCCGCTGGGCGGCCGGGGCGCTGTGGTGGTGCTGGTCAGCCGCCGAACAGGGTGCTGGCGGTGCGGACGGTGTTGAACAGGCCGTAGGCCAGGGGCACGCCCACCAGCAGCCAGGCGAAGGCGATCAGGGCCGTCGGGGTGTGCGTGGCAGGACGCTCGGGGGTGCTCATCGGGTGGCGCTCCGTTCGGTGCTCGAGGCGGCGGTGGGGACGTCGGTGCCCTTGGGTTCGAACCACTTGCTGTCGACCTGCTTGATCATCAGGTTGGCGACGAAGCCGACGGCGAGCAGGCCGACCATGATGAACAGCGCCGGCCGGTAGTCGCCGGCGACGAGCTCACCCGGGGTGCCCCGGGAGTCCAGGACACCGTTGATGATCAGCGGCCCGGCGATGCCCGCCGCGGACCATGCGGTCAGCAGCCGGCCGTGGATCGCGCCGACCTGGAAGGTGCCGAACAGGTCGCGCAGGTAGGCCGGCGCGGTGGAGAACCCGCCGCCGTAGAAGCTGATGATCAGTGCGGCCAGGATGACGAACAGCCAGGTGGCCGAGCTGCCGACGGTGGCCAGCAGCACATAGAGCACCAGGCCGACGCCCAGGTAGATCATGTACATCGGCTTGCGGCCGATGTAGTCCGACGTGGTCGACCAGGCGAAACGCCCGCCCATGTTGAACAGCGAGAGCACGCCGACGAAGCCGGCTGCCGCGGCCGCGGTGACCGCGGAGGTCGAACCGTCACGGAAGAAGTCCTGGATCATCGGGGCGGCCTGCTCGAGGATCCCGATGCCGGCGGTCACGTTGCAGAACAGGGCGACCCAGAGCAGCCAGAACTGCGGGGTCCTGATCGCGTTGCCGGCCGAGACGTTCTCGGTGGTGACCAGCGACTTCTGCTTGACCGTCGCCGGGTCGAAGCCGTGCGGGCGCCAGTCGGGAGCCGGCACCCGGACGATGAGGGCGCCGAAGAGCATGAAGGCCAGGTAGACCAGGCCGAGGGTCACGAACAGCAGGGCGACGGCGCTGCCGGCGGGGACGGTGCCGGCCGTGCCGTCGTAGCCCTCGTCGTAGAAGTTCATCAGCTGGCGGGAGATCGGGGAGGCGATCAGCGCGCCACCGCCGAAGCCCATGATCGCCATGCCGGTGGCCAGGCCGGGGCGGTCGGGGAACCACTTGATCAGCGTGGAGACCGGGGAGATGTAGCCGATGCCCAGCCCGATGCCACCGAGGACGCCGTAGCCGAGGTACACCAGCCACAGCTGGTTGGTGCTGATGCCCAGCGCCCCGACGAGGAAGCCGGCCGACCACAGGACGGCGGCGGTGAACATCGCGGCGCGCGGGCCGTTGCGGTCGACCCAGGTGCCGAACGCGGCGGCCGACAGGCCGAGCATCACGATGGCGAGGGAGAAGATGATGCCGATCGCGGTGAGGCTGCTGTCGAAGTGCTGGACCAGAGCGGTCTTGTAGACGCTGGTGGCGTAGGCCTGGCCGATGCACAGGTGCACGGCCAGGGCTGCCGGCGGGATGAGCCACCGGTTGAAGCCCGGTCGAGCGACGATGCGCTCGCGAGCCAGGAAGCTGGGTACTGCCACGGAATGACCTCCGGGAACGGGAACGACGGCGCCGAGCGGACACAGCCAGGGCATGCCTGTCTCACAGGGCACGAACGGGTGGGACGGTACGTCCACCTGGGGCGGATGGTGCCCCTGGGGCCGCATTCCGGGGGAGGACGAGATCGGATCGTTGTCTGCGCGGCGCATCTCGGGGTGGGCTTCCGTGCCGTGCAAGGCCCCCGGACCACGGCGCCGACGGCTCCCTAAGCTCACGGCATGCCATACGAGGTGAAGGGCGTCGTCGCCCGCAGCAAGGGTTCCCCGGTCTCCGTCGAGACGATCATCGTTCCGGACCCCGGTCCGGGCGAGGCGGTCGTGGACGTGCAGGCCTGCGGGGTCTGCCACACCGACCTGCACTACCGGGAGGGCGGGATCAACGACGAGTACCCCTTCCTCCTCGGCCACGAGGCCGCCGGGCTCGTCTCGGCCGTGGGCGAGGGCGTCACCAACGTCGCCGTGGGCGACTACGTGATCCTGAACTGGCGGGCCGTCTGCGGCGAGTGCCGCGCGTGCGCCAAGGGCAAGCCCTGGTACTGCTTCAACACCCACAACGCCACCCAGAAGATGACCCTGGCCGACGGCACGGAACTCTCCCCGGCGCTGGGCATCGGCGCCTTCGCCGAGAAGACCCTGGTCCACTCCGGCCAGTGCACCAAGGTCGACCCGGCCGCCAAGCCCACCGCGGCCGGGCTCCTCGGCTGCGGCGTGATGGCCGGTGTCGGCGCCGCCATCAACACCGGTGGGGTGGGACGCGGCGACTCGGTCGCCGTCTTCGGCTGCGGTGGTGTCGGTGACGCCGCGATCGCCGGCTCCCGGCTGGCCGGCGCGGGCACGATCATCGCCGTCGACATCGACGACAAGAAGCTCGAGTGGGCCAGGGGCATGGGCGCCACCCACACGGTCAACTCCAAGGAGACCGACCCGGTCCGGGCGATCAAGGACCTCACCGGCGGGTTCGGCGTGGACGTGGCGATCGACGCCGTGGGCCACCCGGCCGTCTACGAGCAGGCCTTCAAGGCCCGTGACCTGGCCGGCACCGTCGTCCTCGTCGGGGTTCCCAACCCGGCCATGAAGATCGAGCTGCCGCTGATCGACGTCTTCGGGCACGGCGGGGCGCTGAAGTCCTCCTGGTACGGCGACTGCCTGCCCAGCCGCGACTTCCCGATGCTCATCGACCTGTACCTGCAGGGCCGCTTCGACCTCGACGCCTTCGTCTCCGAGACCATCGGCATCGACGACGTCGAGTCGGCCTTCGAGAAGATGCACCACGGCGACGTGCTGCGCTCGGTCGTGGTGTTCGACAAGTGACGGGCGTGCGCATCGACAAAGCGGTCATCAGCGGGGTCTTCAGCCTCGACGGGCAGGACTTCGACGTCGACAACAACGTCTGGCTGGTCGGCGACGACGACGAGGTCCTGGTTGTCGACGCCCCGCACCGGGCGGAGCCGATCATCGAGGCGATCGGTGGCCGGAAGGTCGCCGGGATCGTGCTGACCCACGGGCACAACGACCACATCACCGCCGCGGTCGCCCTGCGCGAGGCCGTGGACGCGCCGATCTGGTTCCACCCGGCCGACCGGATGCTGTGGGACATGGTCTACGGCGAGGTCCACCCGTCCGCGGTTCCGGACGCCGAGATCGCCGACGGCACCCGGTTCGCGGTGGCCGGCACGACGCTGCAGGCGCTGCACACCCCCGGCCACTCGCCGGGCAGCACCTGCCTACACGCCCCCGACCTGAACACCGTGTTCACCGGCGACACCCTGTTCTGCGGGGGCCCGGGCGCCACCGGCCGCTCGTTCAGCGACAAGCCGACCATCCTCAGCTCCATCCGGGGCCGGCTGCTGTCGTTGCACGGCGACACGGTGGTGCGTACCGGGCACGGCGACGACACCACCATCGCCGCCGAGGTGGGCAACATTGCTTGACCGTCACCCTCGCGGGCGACACCGCGGCCCGGTGCCACGACAGCCGAGCTGAGCCGCTGCCAGCAGTGACGGCGGGATCCTCCGGGCCCGCGCCGTCCCGGCTGAGGTCGCAAGCGGCCGTCCCGCCCGGGTGAGCGGAACCACCCGGGCGGGACGGTCGGCAACCCCCATCCCCGGTACGCTCGATGGGTGCCTCGCGGTGATGGACGGCTGACGCACGACCTCGACCCCTCTGAACCCGGCCCCCAGGACGCCTGCGGCGTCTTCGGCGTCTGGGCGCCGGGTGAAGAGGTCGCCAAGCTCAGCTACTTCGGCCTGTACGCCCTCCAGCACCGCGGGCAGGAGGCGGCCGGCATCGCGGTGTCCGACGGCTCGTCCGTCGTGGTCTTCAAGGATCTCGGCCTGGTCAGCCAGGTGTTCGACGAACCGACCCTGGGCAGCCTGCGCGGCCACATCGCCGTCGGGCACACCCGGTACTCGACCACCGGCGCCTCCACCTGGGAGAACGCCCAGCCCACGTTCCGCACCACGGACGCCGGCACCAGCCTGGCGCTGTGCCACAACGGCAACCTGGTGAACACCGCGGAGCTGGCCAGGGCCGCCGCCGACGAGGGCATCGCCGGGGCGTTCACCTCGACCACCGACTCCGACCTGATCACCTCCCTGATCGGCGCCCGCCAGGACCTCTCGGTCGAGGGCGCCGCGATGGAGGTGCTGCCCATGCTCCGCGGCGCCTTCAGCCTCACGTTCATGGACGAGAACACCCTCTACGCCGCCCGCGACCCGCAGGGCGTGCGCCCGCTGGTGCTCGGCCGGCTGGAGCGGGGCTGGGTCATCGCCTCCGAGACGGCGGCCCTGGACATCTGCGGCGCGTCGTTCGTCCGCGAGGTCGAGCCCGGCGAGCTGATCGCCATCGACGAGAACGGGCTGCGCTCGCAGCACTTCGCCCCGGCGGCACCCAAGGGCTGCGTCTTCGAGTACGTGTACCTGGCCCGCCCGGACACCACCATCTCCGGCCGCGGCGTGCACGCCGCCCGGGTCGAGATCGGCCGCCGGCTGGCCAGGGAGCACCCGGCCGACGCCGACCTGGTCATCCCGGTGCCCGAGTCCGGAACACCGGCCGCCGTGGGCTACGCGGAGGCCTCGGGCATCCCCTACGGGCTGGGCCTGGTCAAGAACTCCTACGTGGGCCGCACCTTCATCCAACCCTCGCAGACCATCCGCCAGCTGGGCATCCGGCTGAAGCTGAACCCGCTGCGCGACGTCATCCGCGGCAAGCGGCTCGTCGTCGTCGACGACTCGATCGTCCGCGGCAACACCCAGCGCGCGCTGATCCGGATGCTGCGGGAGGCGGGCGCGGTCGAGGTGCACGTGCGGATCTCCTCGCCGCCGGTGAAATGGCCGTGCTTCTACGGCATCGACTTCGCCAGCCGCGCCGAGCTGGTCGCCAACGGCCTGGACGTCGACGGGATCCGCGCCTCGATCAACGCCGACTCGCTGGGCTACGTCTCCGAGCAGGCCCTGATCGCGGCCACCGAGCAGCCGGCCAACCGGCTGTGCACCGCCTGCTTCACCGGCGAGTACCCCATTCCGCTGGGCGAGCCGGAGCTGCTGGGCAAGCACGTGCTGGACGGGATCGGCCGGCGGGCGATGTCCGACGCCGACGCCGCCCGGTCGGTGAGCGGGTGGACCGGTCAGCAGGCCGGCAGCCCGGCCCGGGCCGGCGGCGCCGACGACGCCCTCACCCGGCCGTGACCGGCTCGTCGTCCGGCGGTGACCAGCACCCCGCAGGCCGGGGGGAGCTGACCTACGCCGCCTCCGGGGTCGACATCGACGCCGGCGAGCGGGCGGTCACGCTGATGCGCTCGGCGGTGGAGCGGACCAACCGGCCCGAGGTGGTCGGCGGGCTCGGCGGCTTCGCCGGGCTGTTCGCGCTGGACACCGTCAAGTACCGCCGCCCGTTGCTGGCGTCGTCGACCGACGGCGTCGGCACCAAGATCGCGCTGGCCCGGATGCTCGACCGGCACGACACCGTGGGCATCGACCTGGTCGCCATGGTCGTCGACGACCTCGTCGCCTGCGGCGCGGAGCCGCTGTTCCTGCAGGACTACGTCGCCTGCGGCCGGGTGGTGCCCGAGCGGATCGCCGCCATCGTCACCGGCATCGCCGCCGGGTGCAGCGAGGCGGGCGCGGCGCTGGTGGGCGGCGAGACCGCCGAGCACGGCGACCTGATGGACGCAGACGAGTACGACCTGGCCGCCACGGCGGTCGGGGTCGTCGAAGCCGACGCCGTGCTGGGGCCGGAGCGGGTGCAGCCGGGCGACGCGGTGATCGCGATGGCGTCCTCCGGGCTGCACTCCAACGGCTACTCGCTGGTCCGCCGGGTCGTGGCGCGGGCCGGCCTGGACCTCACCGCCACCCCGGCCGGGCTGCACCGGTCGCTGGGGGAGGAGCTCCTCGAGCCGACCCGGATCTACGCGCTGTCCTGCCTGGCCCTCGTCGCCGAGCTCGGGGTGGAGCAGGTGCACGCCTTCGCGCACATCACCGGCGGCGGGCTCGCCGGCAACACCGCCCGCGTCGTTCCGGAGGGGCTGACCGCGGTGCTCGACCGCAGTACGTGGGAGCTGCCCCCGGTGGTCGGGCTGCTGGAGCAGCACGGGGTGCCCCGGGTGGAGTCCGAGCGGGCGTTCAACTGCGGCGTGGGCATGGTGGCCGCCGTCTCACCCGCGGTCGCCGGCCGCGCCGTGGCGCTGCTCAGCGCCCGCGGCATCCCGGCGTGGGTGGCCGGCACGGTCGACCGCACGCCCGACGGCGGGCAGACCGGCGCGCACCTGGTGGGCTCCTACCGCCGTTGAAAAAGGACCTCGTCCTCCTCATGCCTCGCAAGCTCGGCACGAGCCTCGGGACGAGGCCATCGTGGCTCAGGGTGAGCCTCTGGACGGGGCCGCTGGGAGCGGGGCCAGCTGGGGCCGGGGCGCGCGACGACACCGCCGCCCCCGGGTGGGAGCGGCGGTGTCGTCAAACTGGGCCGGAGAACTCAGCGGGTCAACGACTGGCAGCCCAGTCGTCGTCCGCGTCGTCGTCCGGCGCCCATCGATCGTCGATCGCGTCGTCGTCGTCGCTGGTGCCCCCGCGAGCGGGGAACGACGATGGCTGACCAGCGAGCTCACGCTGCAGAGCCGTGAGGTCGGTGTTGGGTGAGCTGTACTTGAGCTCACGGGCCACGCGTGTCTGCTTGGCCTTCGCTCGGCCGCGCCCCATCGGCTCGACCCCCTCGGTGACCGGGAAGGGGCGCCCAGCTCCGGGCTGGACGGCCCGTGCGGCGACCCCGACTGAGTGACTGTGTCCTGGGGCGAGCTTACGACACGTATCGGTCACGAGCACGCGTCCCTGCGCGCGGCCCCCCATCCGGAGGGCCCAGCGGCCCTGTCCGTGACCGGAGTCTCATCCGATCGGCCGTCGAGGGGCCCGCGATCCGGCCTCCGGGACCGGTCAGCGGGGGAGGCGGATCGTCGCCAGCCGGCCGACCGAGGCCATCCGCTCCTCGGCGAGCCGATCGGCGGCCACGGCGGGGGACACCCCCGCTGCGGCGGCGGCATCGAAGACCCGCAGCGCCACGTCGAAGATCGTGGTCGCCTTGGCCTCGGCCCTGGCGAAGGAGAACCCGTGCCGCTCGTCCTCGACCTGGATCACGCCACCGGCGTTCACCAGGTAGTCGGGGGCGTAGAGGATCCCGCGGTCGGCGAGCAGACCCGCCGTGCCCTCGTGGACCAGCTGGTTGTTCGCGCCGCCGCAGACGATCTCGGCGGGCAGGGCGGCCACCGTCTCGTCGTCCAGGGCGCCGCCCAGTGCGCAGGGCGCGTAGACGTCGTGCGGCGTCCGGACGAGGGCCGCGGTGTCCGCGACGGCGGTGACCTGCGGGTGCCGGGAGCGGACCCGTTGCACGGCCGCGGGGTCGACGTCGGTCACCGCGACCGTGGCGCCGTCGGCCACCAGCCGGTCGACCAGCCAGCTGCCGACCTTGCCCACCCCGGCCACGGCGACGGTCCGCCCGGCCAGCGTGGGGCCGCCCCAGCGGTGCTGGGCAGCGGCCCGCATGCCCTGGAAGACGCCGAACGCAGTCAGCACCGAGGAGTCGCCGCAGCCGCCGAAGGCCTCCGACCGGCCGTGCGCGAAGCGGGTTTCCCGGGCTACGACGTCCAGGTCGGCGTTGTACGTGCCGACGTCGCAGGCGGTGAGGTACCGGCCACCGAGGGCCTCCACGAAACGCCCGTAGGCGCGCAGCAGCGCCTCGGTCTTGTCCCGTCTCGGGTCGCCGATGATCACCGCCTTGCCGCCGCCGAGGTCGAGCCCGGCGAGGCTGTTCTTGTAGGCCATCGCCCTGGACAGCGCCAGCGCGTCGGTAACGGCGGCCTCCTCCGAGGCGTAGGGGAAGAACCGCGTGCCGCCGAGGGCCGGGCCGAGCGCGGTCGAGTAGATAGCGATCACCGCCCGCAGACCGGAGGCCTCGTCGGAGCAGAAGACGACCTGTTCGTGCCCGGAGCCCATCACGTCCACGGGAGGAGCCTAGGTGCGCTCCTCCCGTTCGGTCGTCCACACCGGCGGCACCGGCACCGGGAACGCGGGTTGCGGCGAGGAGGTCCCTGGTCCCTGAGCCGGGGCGGGCGGGCATGATCAGGGCCGACGTACATGCCGGGCGGGAGCCGGTGCCGCACACTCCGTCCGGGGCCCGGGACCACGGTCGCCGGGCGGACCACCGGGCGCGGCGCCGGTCGCCGACACAGGAGGACACGCAACGATGGCTGGACCCAAGCGGCTGCTCGCACTCGCACTGGCGGCGCCCCTGCTCCTCTCCGCCTGCTCCGGCGGCGACGGCGGTGGCGGCGGTGGCGGTACCGGCGACGATCTGGCCGGCGACCTCAGTTTCGCCGTGGTCACCCACGGTTCGGCCGGCGACGCCTTCTGGGACGTGGTCAAGAACGGCGCCCAGGCCGCCGGCGAGGATCTCGGGATCGACGTCGACTACCAGAGCGACGGCGACCCGCAGCGCCAGTCGCAGCTGATCGACGCCGCGATCAACGAGCAGGTCGACGGGCTCGTCGTCTCGATGGCCAACCCCGACGCGGTGCAGGACTCGATCGAGACGGCCGTGGCGGCCGGGATCCCGGTGGTCACCATCAACTCCGGCGCGGAGCGGTCGGCGGAGTTCGGGGCGATCGGGCACGTCGGGCAGGACGAGGTCATCGCCGGGCGCGGGGCCGGGCAGCGGCTGGCCGCCGACGGCGCCACGAACGTGCTCTGCGTCGTCCACGAGGCGGGCAACATCGGGCTCGAGCAGCGGTGCGAGGGCGCATCCCAGGGCCTGGGCACCCCCGTGCAGCTCGTGCAGGTGGACATCAACGACCTGCAGGCCGCCCAGTCGACGATCACCTCCCAGCTGCAGGGCGACTCGCAGGTCGACGCCGTCCTCACGCTGAACTCCGCGGTCGCCTCGGTCGCCGCCGCGGCGGTCTCCGACGCCGGCTCCGATGCCGAGGTCGCCACGTTCGACCTGAACAGTGACGTGATCGCCGGCATCCAGGACGGCACCATCTCCTTCGCGGTGGACCAGCAGCAGTACGAGCAGGGCTACCTGCCGATCGTCATGCTCAAGCTGTACGTCGAGAACCTGAACACCGTCGGTGGCGGGCAGCCGGTGCTGACCGGCCCGGGGATCGTGGACAGCTCGAACGTCGACGAGATCGCCGACCTGTCCTCGGCCGGTACCCGCTGAGCGCGGTCTCCCAGGCGCCGGCCGCCCCACCGGCGCGGGCGGACGAACGACTGGCGACCACCGGGCTCTGGCGGCGCCTGCTGGTCAAGCCCGAGCTGGGTTCGCTGATCGGCGCCGTCGTCGTGTTCGCGTTCTTCGCCGTCCTGTCCGAGGACTTCCGGTCCCCGGGCGGGGTGGCCAACTGGCTCGACCCGGCCTCGACGCTGGGCATCATGGCCGTCGCGGTGGCGCTGCTGATGATCGGCGGCCACTTCGACCTCTCGGCCGGCGTGATGACCGGGACGACGGCGCTCACCGTGGGCGTCGCCACCGGCCAGTGGGGGTGGAACATCTGGGCGGCCATCGCCGCGGCGCTGGCGCTCGCGCTGGCGATCGGCTTCGCCAACGGCTGGCTGGTGACCCGCACGGGGCTGCCCAGCTTCATCATCACCCTCGGCACGTTCCTGATGCTGCAGGGGCTGAACCTGGGGCTGACCAAGGCCTTCACCGGCACGGTGGTGGCCGGGGGCATCGCCTCGGCGCCCGGGTACGCCGCCGCGGAGGCCGTCTTCGCCTCGCGGTTCACCATCGCCGGCGCGCAGTTCCGGGTGGCGGTGCTGTGGTGGCTGCTGATCACCGTGCTGGCCAGCTACGTGCTGCTGAGGACGCGCTTCGGCAACTGGGTGTTCGCCACCGGGGGTGACCCGGTGGCCAGCCGCAACGTCGGCGTCCCGGCCCGGCGGACGACGATCACGTTGTTCATGACCACCGCCGCGGCCGCCTGGCTGGTCGGCACGATCCTCGCCGTCCGGCTGACCTCGGTGCAGGCGAACACCGGCACCGGCAACGAGCTGATCTACATCGTGGCGGCGGTGATCGGCGGGTGCCTGCTCACCGGCGGGTTCGGCTCGGCGGTCGGAGCCTCGCTGGGGGCGCTGATCTTCGGGATGACGCAGTTGGGCATCCCGTACCTGGACTGGGACGCCGACTGGTTCTACTTCTTCCTCGGCGCGATGCTGCTGCTCGCGGTGCTGGCCAACCGGCTGGTGCGCCGCTACGCCGAGGCGGCCCGGCGATGAGCGGGGGCGCGCCGGCCGGCACACCGCTGCTGGAGCTGCGCGGCATCGGCAAGGACTACGGCTCGGTCATCGCGCTGGACGGCATCTCGACCAGCGTGCGCGCCGGGGAGGTCACCTGCGTGCTGGGCGACAACGGCGCCGGCAAGTCCACCCTGATCAAGGTGTTGGCCGGGGTGCACCGCCCGACCCGCGGCGAGCTGCTGCTCGACGGGCGGCCGGTGAGCTTCTCCGCCCCCCGCGAGGCGCTCGACGCCGGCATCGCGACGGTCTACCAGGACCTGGCGATGATCCCGCTGATGTCGATCTGGCGGAACTTCTTCCTGGGGTCGGAGCCGACCACCGGGTGGGGCCCGTTCCGCCGCTTCGACAGCGTGACGGCCAAGGAGGTCACCCGCCGCGAGCTCGCCGCGATGGGGATCGACATCCGCGACCCCGATCAGCCGGTGGGCACGCTGTCCGGCGGCGAGCGCCAGTCGGTGGCCATCGCCCGGGCGGTGCATCTCGGTGCGCGGGTGCTGATCCTCGACGAGCCGACGTCCGCGCTGGGGGTGCGGCAGGCCGGCGTCGTGCTGCGGTACATCGCCCAGGCGCGCGACCGGGGCCTGGGCGTGGTCTTCATCACCCACAACCCGCACCACGCGCACCCGGTGGGTGACCGCTTCCTGCTGCTCAACCGCGGCCGGAGCATGGGCGACTTCGCGAAGGGCGAGGTCGGCCGGGACGAGCTGACCACCATGATGGCCGGCGGCCAGGAGCTCACCGAGCTGGCCGAGGAGCTGGAGCGCCCGCCGGGATCCTGAGCCCCGGACGGTGCAGTTCCACATCGGCGACCACTGCGCCGCGTGTTGCCTTTGTTACTCCTGGTGATTCCTGGGACAGTCGCGGAGCTCATCCATCCGCCCCTCTTCCCCAGGGAGCGACCCATGCCGCAGCGTCTGCTGCGCCCGCCTCCAGCCCGTCCGGGCCCGGGTCGGCGACCGTCCCGGAGCCTGGCCGGCGCGATCGCCGCCCTGCTCGCCGGCGCCCTCCTCGTGGTGGGCGCCGCACCCGCCTCGGCCGACCCGGCCAACCCCAGTGACGGCGAGCTGGACCAGGCCGCCACCGCCCAGCAGGCCGCCGCCGCGGAGGTGGACCGGATCACCGGGCTCCTCACCGCGGCCGAGCTGCAGCTGGAGCAGGTGCAGGTGCAGGCCGAGGCCGCCGGCACCGCGTACCTGGCTGCCGAGGAGGAGCGGCAGCTGGCCGAGGCGGCGGCTGCCGCGGCGGCCCGGGACCTGCAGCTGGCCGCGGACGCCGTCGTCGCGTCCCAGTCACGGATCCGGGACTTCTCCCGGGACACGTACATGAACGGCAGCGCGCTGACCAGCGAGCTGGCATTGCTGGACGTCGACGGGCCGGCCGAGCTGGTGCAGAAGGCGGCGATGCTGCAGTACGTCGCCGACCACCAGCTCGACGTGCTGGGACAGCTGGAGGGCGCCCAGGTGCGGCAGGCCGAGGCCGAGGCCGCCGCGCGGAGCACCCGCGACGAGAAGGCGGCCGCCGAGCAGCGGGCCGCGGCCGCGAAGACCGCCGCCGACGCCCAGGTGGCGGCCTCGGCGGCCGCGTTCGCCGCGGTGGACGCGCAGAAGGCGGCCTACGACCAGCAGCTGCAGGACGCCCAGGTGCGCCTGCTGGAGCTGCAGGGCGCCCGCAACGCCTATCAGCAGTGGCTCGCCCAGAAGCGGGCCGAGGAGGAGGCGGCGGCCGAGGCGCAGCGGCGCGCGGACGCCGCGGCGGCCGCGGCGGCCAGCCGCGCGGTCACCGCCGGCAGCCGGTCCACCACCGCGTCGTCCGCGGGGTACGTCCGCCCCACCAGCGGCAGGATCACCAGCTGCTTCGGTGCCCGCTGGGGGGTCACGCACTTCGGCGTGGACATCGCCGCCCCGGTCGGCACCCCGGTCTACGCGGCCACGTCGGGGACCGTGCAGCGCGCGGGCGCGGCCACCGGCTTCGGGCTGGCCGTCTACATCCGCGGCGACGACGGGGCGATCACCGTCTACGGGCACGTCAACGAGTACTACGTGTCGGTCGGGGAGCGGGTCTCGGCCGGCGAGCAGATCGCCGAGGTCGGCAACCGCGGCCAGTCAACCGGTCCGCACCTGCACTTCGAGGTCCACCCCGGTGGGGGCATGTACAGCGGGCAGGTCAACCCGGTGCCGTGGCTGCGGGCCCGCGGCGTCCCGATGGAGCGCTGCGGCTGAGCGTCCGGATCAGCTGCTCGGCGCGGTGGTGGGCGTTCCGGTCGCGGCGTTGTCGCAGTTGGTGGTGAGGAAGTCCTCGACGGCCCGCTGCGGCTCGGCGGTGTCGTTCTGGAACGTCGTGACGGCGCCCTGGACCTCGGCCTGCCCCTCGGGAGTGGTGACGTCGGTGCCGGCCACGGCGTCGCGCAGGCCGGTGAGGCTCTGCTGCAGCGCGGACCAGTCGGCGCTGATCTCCGCCGGCGGCTCGACCTGGTCGAACGCGGTGACGATCTGGTCGAACGCGGCGCCGACGTCGGCCGGCGCGGTGGGGGAGCCGAATGCGTCGGCCACCCCGGTGAAGGCGGCCTCGGCCTCGGCGCAGAAGGCCTGCACGTCCTCCTCGGACGTGGCCGTGGACTCCGCGGTGGAGCCGGCGGGCGTCGACGCACCGGCCGACGGCGCGGCGTCCGGCTCCTCGTCGGACCCGCCGCAGCCGGTGAGCAGCAGGACGGCGGCGGTCGCGGACAGACCGGCCCGGAGGACGGTCGCGGATGGGCGCATGGCCACACGTTATCGGCCGGCGGAGGAGGGTGCCGGGCGCTGCGCGGCTAGCCTGCCGGACGTGACCGCCCCCGTGGACCCCCGCACCGGCTGGGACCTGCCCGCTCCCGGCGCGATGTCGCCGACCGCCGACCTGGAGCCCCTGGCGACCCGGGTGCTGGCACCGAACCCGTCCGGGATGACGCTGGACGGCACCAACACCTACGTGGTCGGCGCGCCGGGCAGTGGTCAGGCGGTGGTCGTCGACCCCGGACCGGCGGACGACGCCCACCTCGCCGCCGTCGAGTCGGTGCTCGCCGCCCGGGACGCCCGGGTGGTGGCCGTGCTGGTCACCCACCACCACGGCGACCACGCGGCGGCCGCTGCGCCGTGGGGCCGCCGCTTCGGCGCCCCGGTCGCGGCGGCGGACCCGGCGGTGGCCGGCCCGGGCGGGCGGGTGCTGGCGGCCGGGGACACCGTGACGCTGTCCGGCACCGCGCTGGGCGTCGTCGCCACCCCGGGGCACACCCGCGACCACCTGGCCTTCCGGCTGGAGTCCGGCGCGGTGCTGGTCGGTGACCACGTGCTGGGGCGGGGCACCTCGGTGGTCACCCATCCCGAGGGCGACGTGCTCGCCTACCTCGAGTCGCTGCGCCGGGTGCACGACCTCGGCCCCTCGGCGCTGTACTGCGGGCACGGCCCCGAGCTCACCGAGGACCCGCTGGCGGTGCTGGACTTCTACCTCGCGCACCGGGCCCATCGGGAGGCGCAGCTGCTGGACCTGCTCGCCGGCGGGGCGCGCACCGTCGAGGAGCTGGTGGCCACCGTGTACGCCGCCGTGCCGCGGGAGGTGTGGCCGGCCGCGGCCCAGTCGACGCGGGCGACGCTGGCCAAGCTGGTCAGCGAGCAGCGCGTCGTGCCGGGTGCGGCGGGGATGTTCCGGCTCGCCTAGCGTCGGCCCCGTGGCCGCGGCGGAGCACTGGGACGTCGTCGTGGTGGGCGCGGGCTCGGCCGGGTGCGCGCTCGCCGCCCGGCTCGTCGACGCCGGCCGGCGGGTCCTGGTGCTGGAGGCCGGCGCCGACCACCGGGCCGTCGACGACTTCCCGGCCGTCCTGCGCGACGTGGCGACCCTCGGCGCGGCCACGCCGGGCCACCCCGCCAACTGGACCTACACCGGCCTGCTCGCCGAGGACGTGCGGTACCCGGTGGTCCGCGGCCGCGGGGTCGGCGGGTCGAGCGCGATCAACGGCACCTACTTCGTCCGCGGCACCCCGGCCGACTTCGACGGCTGGGCCGCCGAGGGGAACGACCTGTGGTCCTACGACCGGGTGCTCCCGGCGTTCCGGCGGTCGGAGGCCGATGCGGACTTCGGGAACCGGCCCGGGCACGGCGCCGACGGGCCGGTCCCGGTCACCCGGCCGGTGCCCGACCACCCCGTGGTCGACGCCTTCGCCGCGGCCTGCGCGGAGCTCGGCTTCCGCGCCGAGCCGGACAAGAACGCCGGCGCGGAGCCGGGCCACGGGCCGATCCCGGTGAACGTCCGCGACGGGGTGCGGATGAACGCCGCGATGGCCTACCTGTCGCCGCGCCGCGGCCACCCGGGGCTGAGCGTGCGCGGCGACACCAGGGTGACCGGGGTGGTGGTCGAGGGCGGCCGGGCGGTCGGCGTCCGGACGGCGGCGGGCGTCGTGCGGGCCGACGAGGTCGTCCTGGCAGCAGGTGCGGTGGGCTCGCCGCACCTGCTGCTGCTGTCGGGGATCGGGCCGGCCGCGCAGCTGCGGGCGGCCGGGGTGCCGGTGCTGGTCGACCTCCCCGGGGTCGGTGCCGAGTTCAGCGACCACCCGGACCTCTACGTGACCTGGCAGCCCCGCCGCCGGCTGCCCACCCCGCGCGGCCTGCCGCCGCTGGCGACCGCCCTGAACACCCCGGCCGAGGGCTCGCCGGCGCACGGCGACCTCGAGGTGATGCCGTGGCTCAAGCCGTTCGGCAAGGTGCTGGTCGACCGGTCGGAGGGGTCGGCGCTGGGCGGCGTCGCCGAGACCCTCCGCCATCCCGGAGCCGTGCTCCGTGCGCTCCGTGGGGCATCCCTGCACCGGCTGCTCGACCAGGCGCGGCGCCGGGACGACCTGTACCTGGCGGTGGCGCTGCAGCAGGAGGACAGCCGCGGGAGCCTGACGCTGACCAGCGCGGACCCGCTCGTCCAGCCGCGGCTGGAGTACCGCTACCTGACGGTGGGGTCCGACCGCCGGCGGATGCGGGAGGTGGTGCGGCTCGCGGCCGAGCTGCTGCGCACTCCCGGGTTCGCCCCGCTGGTCGCCGGGCGCACCGGCCTGCCCGACGACGTGCTGGCCGACGACCGGGAGCTGGACCGCTGGACCCGCCGGCACCTGGCCACCGCCATCCACCTGGCCGGCACCGCCCGGATGGGGCCCGACGGCGACCCCGGGGCGGTCGTCGACCAGCGCCTGCGCGTCCGGGGTGTCGAGGGGCTGCGGGTGGTGGACACCTCGGTGATGCCCCGGGTGACCTCGCGGGGCCCGGCCGCGACCGCGGTGATGATCGGCGAGCGCGCGGCGGAGCTGATGACCGGCGGCTGAGCGCCGCGCGTAGGCACCTCCTGCCTCCGGCCCGCTCCAGGGGCCCGGCCCGAGCTTGCGAGGGTTGGGGAGGAGCGGGTCCTTCTTCAGCGGACCGCGCGGATGTCCGTGCTGGTGTTGGACAGCGGCGACCAGGCGTCCGGGTGCTTCTCGCCGGTGTCCACCACCCAGGACGGCGTGCGGGTGGCCGTGGTGGCGCCGCGCTTCTCCGTGGGTCGGGCGCTCAGGCTCACGATCAGGGCGAGGAGCACGAGCAGCCCGACGAGCACGCCGGCGATGACCAGGAGTGTCGACAACATGACGTGGAAGTTAGTGGTGCGAACTGGTCCGTGTCAGCGACGCACGGCGGGCAGAAGTACCCAACCTGGACGTGGCAGTCGGGAGAGTCTGCCAGTTGACGGCGCCCGGAGGAATCCGCTGGGGGACGCCCTCGGCGGAAGTGGCCAGTTCGCCGGCCGGCTCAGCGGTCGATCGGCAGGCCGGTGTAGTTCTCCGCGAGCTCGCGTGCGGCGGCCTCGGACGAGCAGACCCGGCGCAGCTGCGACAACTGCAGCTCGGCGTCGAAGTCGTCGCCGGAGGTGTGCAGCATCGAGGTCATCCACCACGAGAAGTGCGTGCAGCGCCAGACCCGGGCCAGCGCGCGGTCGGAGTAGCTGTCGACCAGGTCGGTCCGGTGCTCGGCGAGCAGCCGGACGAGCGCCTCGGCCAGCAGCGTGACGTCGGCGACGGCCAGGTTGAGGCCCTTCGCGCCGGTCGGCGGCACGATGTGCGCGGCGTCCCCGGCCAGGAACAGCCGGCCGCGGCGCATCGGCGCGCTGACGAAGGAGCGCATGGGCAGGATCGACTTCTCGGTCACCGGCCCGGTCTGCAGCGTCCACCCGTCGATCCCGAGCCGGGTGGAGAGCGCCGCCCAGATCCGGTCGTCGGACCACTCCCCGATCTGCTCGGCGGGGTCGACCTGGATGTAGAGCCGGGAGACCGACGGTGACCGCATCGACAGCAGGGCGAAGCCGTCGGGGTGCCAGGCGTACACGAGCTCGTCGGCCGACGGCGCGACGTCGGCCAGGATGCCCAGCCAGGCGAAGGGGTAGGTGCGCTCCCACACCCGGCCGTCCGTGCCGGCGGTGACCAGCGGGCGGGACACCCCGTGGAAGCCGTCGGTGCCGGCGACCACGTCGCAGTCCAGCACCTGGGCGACCCCGTCGGCGTCGGTGAACCGGATCCGCGGGGAGTCGCCGTCGACGTCCTCCGGGGTGACGTCGGAGACGCCGAACAGCAGCGGCGGGCCGTCGTCCAGCTGGGCGGCGATCAGGTCCTTGGTGACCTCGGTCTGCCCGTACACCCACACCTTGCGCCCGCACAGCTCCTCGAAGTCGAGGTGGTGCCGGGTGCCCGGGTACTGCAGGTGGATGCCGTCGTGCGGCAGGCCCTCGCGGTCGAGGCGGGCGCCCATCCCGGCGTCGCGCAGGGTCTGCACGGTGTGCTGCTCGAGGATGCCGGCGCGGATCCGGGCCTCCACGTAGTCGCGGGACCGGTTCTCCAGCACGACCGTGTCCACGCCCTGCAGCTGGAGCAGCCGCGAGAGCAGCAGTCCGGCGGGCCCGGCGCCGATGATCCCCACCTGAGTACGCATCGGCCGAGTGTGACCCGGGCTGCCGGGGGTGGCGAGCACGCCCTTCCACTCAACGGAATCGGAACCGGGCGGCGTCCCCGCCGGTCAGCGGAACTCCGCCGCCCGCGCCAGGGCCCGGCCGATGCCGCGCGCCGCGACCTGCAGGACCGGTACCAGCCGTGCGGTGTCCCGGCGGTGCACCGGGACGACGATGCCCAGCGCGGCGGCGACCACCGGGCCGGTCGGCCTCTCCACCGTCACCGGGACGGCGACCGAGGTGGCGCCCAGGGACATCTCCTCCGAGGTGCGCGCGGCCCCGCGCCGCCGGACGTCGGCCAGCTCCCGGGACAGCACCCGCGGGTCGACGACGCTGTGCCGGGTCTCCCGGGTGAGGCTGCGCAGCGTCTGCTCGAGGACGTCGTCGGGCGCGGCGGCCAGCAGCACCTTGCCGACCCCGGTGGCGTGCAGCGGCAGCCGGCTGCCCACCTGGCTGACCACCGGCACCGACTCCCGGCCGGAGATGCGCTCGACGTACAGCGCCCGCAGCCCGTCGCGGACCGCCAGGTGCACGGTGTCCCGGGTCGCGGTGTGCACGTCGAGCAGGAACGGGGCGGCGACCTGCCGCAGCTCCAGCTGGACCGGGGCGAGGAGGCCGAGGTCCCACAGCTTGCGGCCGATCTCGTAGCGGCCGTCCGGCCGGCGGGACAGCGCCCCCCAGGCGACCAGCTCCGCGAGCAACCGGTGCGTGGTGGTCAGCGGGGTGCCCGACCGCTCGGCCACCTCGGACAGCGTCAGGCGGGGGTGGGTGCTGGCGAAGGCGTCCAGCACGCCCAGCGCGCGCGAGGTCACCGACCTGCCCGCTGCGGTGGCGCCGCCGGCCACTCGGCACCTGCCTTCTGTTCAGTGGAAGTCGAAGCTGTCGCAGGGTAGTCCCGGCGTCGTACCTTCTCCGGCATGACCGGGACCACATCGCGGGAGCCGCGACCGCCGTCGGAGAGCGCGCTGATCCTGCCGCACTACCTGCGCGAGGCCGAGGAGCGACGGACGCCCGTCGGCTACCCGGGCTACCGCAGCACCGCCCTGCGGGCCCCGCTGCGCACGCCGGTCGACCTGCCGCAGCGGCTCACCGAGGTCACCGGTCCCGTCCTCGGTCAGGACCGGGTGACCGCGGCCGACGCCGACCTCACCCTGCGCAGGGGCGGCGAGGCGCAGGGCCAACGGATCTTCGTGTTCGGGCGGGTGCTCGACAGCGACGGCCGGCCCGTGCCGGACGCCCTGGTGGAGGTGTGGCAGGCCAATGCCGCCGGCCGCTACCGGCACGTGGGCGACAACTGGCCGGCCCCGCTCGACCCGCACTTCGACGGCCTGGGCCGGGTGATCACCGACGGCCTGGGCCGCTACGAGTTCACCACCATCAAGCCCGGGGCCTATCCGTGGGGCAACCACCACAACGCCTGGCGCCCGGCGCACATCCACTTCAGCCTGTTCGGCTCGGCGTTCACCCAGCGCCTGGTCACCCAGATGTACTTCCCGGGCGACCCGCTGTTCGAGCAGGATCCGATCTACAACTCGATCCCGGCGTCGGCCCGGCACCGCGCGATCAGCACGTTCGACCTGGACCGCACCCAGGACAACTGGGCGCTGGCCTTCCGCTGGGACATCGTGCTGCGGGGCAGCGGGCAGACGCCCTTCGAGACCGACGACGATGGGGACGTCGCGTGAGCGACGGGCGAGGGAGCATCGCAGTGAGCGCCAGCGAACGAGGAGCGGATCGAGTCCGGAGCCACGCCGGAGGTGTGGCCTGATGGACCGACACTTCTCCCGGCAGGTGCTGGACGCCGACGAGAGCAACGACCGGTACGAGGGGATGCCGCGGCGCGGCTCGGGCTTCCTGGACGAGCCGCTCCGGCGGGGCACGACCCCCAGTGCGACGGTGGGGCCCTACCTGGCCATCGGGCTCACCTGGGCCGACGGCCCCGACGTCGTCCCCGAGGGCACCGAGGGCGCGGTCTGGCTGCGCGGCCGGGTCCTCGACGGCAACGGCCACCTGGTGCCGGACGCCATGATCGAGACCTGGCAGGCCGACCCGGACGGCGGGTTCGACCACCCCGACGCCCCGCAGGGCGCGCGCCGGTTCCCCGGGTTCCGCGGCTTCGGGCGCTCGCACACCGTGCAGCCGCCCGGGGAGTACGGGATCCGCACGCTCAAGCCCGGCCGGGTGCCCGACGGCAAGGGGGGCCTGCAGGCGCCGCACGTCGACGTCTCGCTGTTCGCCCGCGGCCTGCTCGACCGCGTGGTCACCCGGATCTACTTCGGTGATGAAGCGGCGGCCAACGCGGAGGACGACGTCCTGCAGCGGCTGCCCGACGACGCCGCGCGGCGGACGCTGATCGCCCGGCCCACCGCGGACGGGTACCTGCTCGACTTCCACCTCCAGGGCGAGGACGAGACCGTCTTCTTCGCCCTGTGAGCGGGCCGGCGCTGTGACGGGCCTGCTCGACGGCACGTTCGCCCGCGGCCCGGTGGCCGGGGCCGTCGGCGGCGACGCGTGGCTGCACGCGTTGCTGGCAGCCGAGGCCGCCCTGGCCCGGGCCGCCGCCCGGGTGGGACTGGTGGCCGGGACAGCGGCCGACGAGGTGGCCGAGGTCTGCGCGCAGCCGGCCCGGCTCGACCTCCCGACGGTGTACCGGAAGGCCGCCGACGCGGGGAACCCCGTCCCGCCGCTGGTGCGTGCCCTGCAGGACGCGGTCGGCCCGCATGCCGCCCGCGCCGTGCACGTGGGCGCCACCAGCCAGGACGTCGTCGACACCGCGGCGATGCTGCTGTCCCGGCGCGCACTGACGCTGCTGGACGCCGAGCTGTCCGCGGCCGCGGCCTCGTGTGCCGCACTGGCCGCCGCGCACCGCGACGACGTGCTGATCGGCCGCACCCTGATGCAGCAGGCGCTGCCGGTGACCGTCGGGCTCAAGGTCGCCACCTGGCTGGCCGGGCTGGACGGCGTCCGCGCCCGGCTGGACACCGTCGCCGGGGCGCTGCCGGTCCAGTACGGCGGCGCCGTCGGCACCCTGGCCGCCAGCTCCGGGTCGGGGGTGGACCTGCGCCGAGCGTTCGCCGCCGAGCTCGGCCTGTCGAGCACCGACGTCCCCTGGTTCACCGTCCGGTTGCCGATCGCCGACCTCGCCGGCCTGCTCGGCGCCGCCGCCGGGGTGGTCGCCACCATCGCGCTGGACGTCGTGCTGCTGGCCCAGACCGAGGTGGCGGAGGTGGCCGAGGTGGCCCCCGGCCGCGGTGGTTCCTCGGCGATGCCGCACAAGAACAACCCGGTCGCGGCGATCTCCGCCCGCGCCTGCGCCCGCCGCGCGCCCGGGCTGGTCGCCACCCTGCTGGCCGCCATGGAGCAGGAGCACGAGCGGGGGGCGGGCACCTGGCACGCCGAGTGGCCCACGCTCACCGAGCTGCTGTCGACCGTCGGGTCCGCGGTGTCCTGGCTGGCCGAGTCGCTGTCGGTGCTCCGCTGGGACACCGTCCGGATGGCGGCCACCGTCTCCGCCGCCGCCGACCCGCAGCTGGCCGGCGCGCTCGCCGAGGCGCTGGCCCCCGCGCTGGGCGCCGGTCCCGCACACGAGGCCGCCGCCGACGCGGTCCGGGCCGCCGCGGCGTCCGGGCGCCGGTTGGCCGACGTCGTCCCGGAGGTGCTGGCCGCTCATCCCGGGGTGGACGCCGCGGCCGTGCTGGCCGGCTCCGCGCCGGACGTCGGTGAGGCCGGCGCGCAGGTCGACGCCGCCCTCGCCAGCCACGTCGTCGCCGTCCAGGGCGACCCGATCCAGGAGGCCGCTCCGTGACCGCCATCCCCGTGCACGCCGTCGTCGAGGGGCCGGACGACGCCCCGGTCCTGGTGCTGTCCAACTCGCTGGGGGCCGACCTGGCCATGTGGGACCCCCAGCTGCCCGCGCTCTCCGAGCTCTTCCGGGTGGTCCGCTACGACACCCGCGGGCACGGCCGCTCGCCGGTGCCCGGCGGCGACTCGACCATCGACGACCTCGCCGACGACGTCGTCGCGCTGCTCGACCGGCTCGGCGTCGAGACCGCGCACGTGGCCGGGCTGTCCGTCGGCGGCATGACGGCGCTGCGGCTGGCCGTGCGCGAGCCGCAGCGGGTGGCCACCCTGGCGGTGCTGTGCAGCTCGGCGTACACCGGCAACGAGCAGAGCTGGCGGGACCGGGCGCACACCGCGCGGACCGAGGGCACCGGCGCGCTGGCCGACGCCGTCGTCGGCCGCTGGTTCACCCCCGGCTACGCCGCCGCGCACCCCGACCTGGTCGCCCGGATGCGCGCCACCATCGCCGGCACTCCCGACGAGGGCTACGCCAGCTGCTGCGCGGCCATCGGCGGCATGGACCAGCGCGCCGACCTGGGCTCGATCACCGCTCCCACGCTGGTCGTCTCGGGGGCGGAGGACCCGGCGCTTCCGCCCGACCACCAGCAGCTCATCGCCGACGGCATCCCCGGGGCCCGGCTGCTCACCGTCTCGCCCGGTGCCCACCTGGCCAACATCGAGCGGGCCGGCCAGGTCACCGACGCCCTGATCTCCCACGCCACCGGAGGCACCCGATGACCGACCCTGCGCCGTTGACCACCGACGACGAGCGCCGCGCCGCGGGCATGCGGGTGCGCCGGGAAGTGCTGGGCGACGCGCACGTCGACCGGGCGGTCGCCGCGGTCACGCCGCTCACCGCCGACTTCCAGGATTTCATCACCCGGGTGGCCTGGGGCGACCTGTGGCAGCGGCCCGGGCTGGCCCGCCGGGAGCGGAGCATGCTCACCCTGGCGATCACCGCGGCGCTGCGGCACTGGGACGAGTTCGCGCTGCACGTGAAGGCCGCGGTGCACAACGGGCTCACCGACGAGGAGATCGCCGAGGTGTGCCTGCACACCGCCGTCTACGCCGGTGTCCCGGCGGCCAACCACGCCCTCGCGGTCGCCAGGCCGATCCTGGCCGAGCTGCGGGCCCAGGCCTGAGGCCGTCCGGTCGTCCTGGTGGGGGTGTGTCCTCCCCCGTCCGGGTGGAGCGGCCGGTGTCCCTCGGTTCGGGCCCGGCTACAGCGGGTAGACCAGAGCGGCCGCCCGAGGAGGCGCGCACCGTCCGTCGAGGAGCACGGCACCTGCCGCCGCAGTGCTCGACCGCAGGAGGCTGAGCACCGCGTGACCGCAGCACTGCCGGCGTGGCCTCCGCTCCGGGTGGCCAGCGTGCCGCCCGGCGGCGCCTACCTGGACGCGATCCTGGCGCCGGACACGGTGCGGGTCGGCCCGGCCACGTCGCCCAGCCCGTGGTGGGACCCCGACCACCTGGTCGCCTCCGCCGCCGACGTCGACGTGCTGCACGTCCACTCCGGTTACGAGTCGCTGAGCCGTGCCCAGCTCGAGGCGTGGACGGCGGCGGTCCGGCGCACCGGACTGCCGCTGGTGGTGACCGTGCACCAGCTGCGGCCCGTCGAGGGCGCATCGCTGGCCCGGCACCGGGCCCAGCTGGCCGCCCTGCTGGCCACCGCCGAGGTCGTCCTCACGCTCACCCGCGGTGCGGCCGACGAGATCGCCGACCGGTACGGCCGCACCGCGATCGTGGTGGCCCATCCCTCGCTGGCCGCCCCCACCCCGGGCATCGGCCGCGAGACCCGGCTGGTCGGGCTCTACCTGGGCCGGTTGGGCCCGGGCATCGCCGAGCCCGCCGGGCTGGTGCGCGGCGCGCTGTCCGGCGCGGTGTCCGGCGGTGGCCGGCTGCGGGTGGACGTGCACCCCGACGTCGACCTGGCCGTCGACCTCCCCGAGCTCGCCGGGTACGCCGAGGACCAGCAGCTCGAGCTGCGCCGCAGTCATCCGCGCGACCCCGCCGCCTGCGTCCGGAACCTGCAGGAGTTGCACGTCTCGGTGCTGCCGCACCGGGCCTGCACCCACTCCAGCTGGGTGGAGATGTGCCGGGACGCCGGCACCCGGGTCGTCGCGCCGCGGGGTGGGTACCTCGCCCAGCAGTGGTCCGACGTCGTCGCCTACGACAACGACACCCGGACCGGGCTGGACGCCACGTCGCTGTCCTCGGCGGTGGTGGCCGCCCTCACCCGGCCGGTTCCCGGCCGGGTCGACCAGGACTGGCGGGCCGAGCAGCGTGCGGCGGTCCGCCGGGTGCACGCCGAGGTCTACGCCCAGGTCGCCGGCGACCGCCTGTCCGCCTGACCGCCGGCCGCCGGCTCAGTCCTCGCCGGGCGGGTGGGTGGCGTGCGGCAACCGCACGGTGAACATCGTGCCGCCGGGCAGGCCGGCCACGGCGACCGTGCCGCCGTGCGCGGTGACCACGGCGTGCACGATGGCCAGCCCCAGCCCGGTGCTGCCCGCGGTGCGGGACCGGGAGGAATCGCCCCGGGCGAAGCGCTCGAATACCTGGCCGCGCAGGTGCGGGGGGATGCCGGGGCCGTCGTCGACCACCTCGATCCGCGCCCAGCCGTCCACGGTGCACAGCCGCGTCGTCGCCGTCGTCCCCGCGGGCGTGTGGGCCCGCACGTTGGCGAGCAGGTTCGCCACCACCTGGTGCAGCCGCGCCGGATCGCCGGGCACCAGCACCGGGGTGTCGGGCAGCTCCAGCTGCCAGCGGTGGTCGGGGCCGGCGACGTGGGCGTCGCTGACCGCGTCCACGACCAGCGCGGTCAGGTCGACCTCCTCGGTGGACAGCTCGCGACCGGCGTCCAGCCGGGCGAGCAGCAGCAGCTCCTCGACCAGCGCGGACATCCGCAGCGCCTCGGACTCCACCCGGCCCACGGCGTGCCCCACCTGGGCGGGCAGCTCCCCGCCCTGCCGACGCACCAGCTCGGTGTAGCCGCGGATCGACGACAGCGGCGTGCGCAGCTCGTGGCTGGCGTCGGCGACGAACTGGCGGACCTGGGTCTCCGAGGTCTGCCGAGCGGCCAGCGACTCCTCGACGTGGTCGAGCAGCCGGTTCAGCGCGGTGCCCACCTGGCCCACCTCGGTGCGCGGGTCGGTGTCCTGCGGAGGTACCCGTTCCACCAGGCGCACCTCCCCGCTGGACAGCGGCAGCTCCGACACCCGGGTGGCGGTGCCGGCCACCCGGGCCAGCGGGCGCAGCGTGCGGCGGATGACGAGCACCGCGGCGCCGGCGGCGGCCCCCAGCCCGAGCAGACCGACCAGCACCTCGACGGTGACCAGGTTGGCGACCGCGGCGGAGGTGCTGGTCAGGGGGAGCCCGTTGACCAGCACGTCCCGGTCCGGCTCGGAGACGGCGACGACCCGGTACTCCCCGAGGTCGCCGCCCAGGTCGACCGTGCGCGGCTCGCCGTCCACCGGGACGCCGGCGAGCTGGGCCTGCTGGGCGCTGCTCAGCGGCGTGACCCCGAAGCGCGGGCCGAGCACCCCCGACTGGACGACGTTCCCCTCGACCATCCGGACACCCAGCGTCCCCTCGCCCTGGCCGCGGGCGTACAGGAAGACCGGGCCACCGGGGTCGTCCGGGTCGGCTCCGGGGCCGTCGGCTCGTCGTGGCGGGCCGTCGTAGCCGGGCTGCCGGTCGTAGTTCTTCGAGCGGAAGGTCACGTCCTCCAGCCGGGCGTCGACCTGATCGACCAGCTCGGCGCGCAGCGCGGCGGTGGAGACGATCCCGACCAGCGCGAGCACGAGGACCAGCGGGACCAGGAAGGCGACCAGCAACCGCGTGCGCAACGGCAGCCGGCGCGTCGCGCCCCGGATCCGGCGGTCGGTCACCGGGAGGGCGGTCTGGTCATGCGGCGGGCTTGATCACGTACCCGGCACCCCGCAAGGTGTGGATCATCGGCGAGCGGCCGGCGTCGATCTTGCGGCGCAGGTAGGAGATGTAGAGCTCGACGATGTTGCCCTGGCCGCCGAAGTCGTACTGCCACACCCGGTCGAGGATCTGCGCCTTGGACAGCACCCGCTTGGGATTGCGCATGAGGTAGCGCAGCAGCTCGAACTCGGTCGCGGTGAGCCGGATGTCGGTGCCGTCGCGGGTGACCTCGTGGCTCTCCTCGTCCAGGGTGAGGTCGCCGACCACCAGCAGGCCGTCGTCGGCGACGACGCGGCTGGTGCGCCGGAGTAGCCCGCGCAACCGGGCCGCGACCTCCTCCAGGCTGAACGGCTTGGTGACGTAGTCGTCGCCGCCGGCGGTGAGCCCGGCGATCCGGTCGGCGAGGGCGTCCTTGGCGGTCAGGAAGACCACCGGCACCAGCGGGGAGTCCGCGCGCAGCCGGCGCAGCACCTCCAGGCCGTCCATGTCCGGGAGCATGACGTCCAGCACCACGGCGTCGGGCCGGAAGTCGCGGGCCGTGCGGACCGCCTCGGTGCCGTCGGGCGCGGTGCGCACGTCCCAGCCCTCGTAGCGCAGCGCCATCGACAGCAACTCGCAGATCGAGGGCTCGTCGTCGACGACCAGCACGCGCAGCGCGGTGCCGTCGGGGCGGGTGAGCTGGGCCCGGGATCGGGTCGCCGCGGAAGTCGTGGTCATGAGGCGACTGTGCGCGGGTTTCCTGCACGCTCCCTGAGCGTGCCCGGGGAAGTGGCTGTGACGACCGGACCGTCCGCTCATGGGCCGGAGATCGCCTCGATCGCCGCTTCCGCCTGGGCGCGCAGGCCGGCGGAGATCGGTGCCGATCCGGCCACCTCCGCGGCGGCCGCCTGCCCCTCCTCGCTGACCACGTAGCCCAGGAACGCCTTCAGCAGCTCGGCGACCTGCGGATCCTCCTGCCGCAGGCAGCCGATGTGGTAGCTGATCAGCACGATCGGATAGCGGCCCGACGACCTGGTCTCGCGGTCGATGGCCACCGCGTGGTCGTGCTCCCCGCGGCCGGGTAGCTGCTCGGCGTCCTCCACGGCCGCGGCCGCCGCCGCGGGGGAGGGGGCCACGAACTCCTCGCCCACCCGGATCCGGGCCACCCCGAGCTCACCCACCTGGCTCAGGTCGGTGTAGCCGATGGTGCCCTGCCCGCCGGCGACCGCGGCGATGACGCCGGAGTTGCCCTGGGCCGCCTCGCCGCCCTCGACCGGCCACTCGCCGGCGGGCTCGTACGGCCAGGCCGGCCCGCCGGCCGCCGCCAGGTACTCGGTGAAGTTCTGCGTGGTGCCGGAGTCGTCGCTGCGGTTGACCGGGGTGATCCGCAGGTCGGGCAGCGGAGTACCGGGGTTGTCCGCGGCGATGGCGGGGTCGTCCCACCGGGTGATCTGGCCGGCGAAGATGCCGGCCAGCGTGGTGGGGGAGAGGTTCAGCTGGTCGATGCCCTCGAGATTGGTGACGACGGCGATCGGGGAGACGTAGTTCGGCAGCTCGAACACCCCGGCGTCGCCGCAGCGCGCCTCGGCGGCCCGGAGCTCCTCCTCGTCCAGGGCGGCGTCGGACCCGGCGAAGTCGATGCCGCCGGAGAGGAACTGCTCACGGCCGCCACCGGAACCGATCGGGTCGTAGCTGACGGTCACCCCGGGCTGGAGCGCGCTGAACCCGGCGGTCCAGCCCTGCATGGCGGCCTGCTGCGCGCTCGACCCGGCACCCACGAGAGTGCCCTCGAGCTGCTCGCCGCCCGCCGTGCCGGTCCGGCGCTCGTTGGGAGGTACGTACGTCGCGAGGGCGACGGAGCAGCCGCCGACCACGATCGCGGTGAGGAGGACGCCGATCTTCCTGCCGAGCGTCACGCGAGCCCTCCGCCGTCCGGTCCGCGGCCGGCGCGGCAACGGACCTCGTCCTGGCGCGAACCGGGGTGGAGAAAGTCTGGGTGGGCAGGGGCGGGGTCGAACCGCCGACCTCTCGCTTTTCAGGCGAGCGCTCGTACCGACTGAGCTACCTGCCCCCTCCCGGCACCGACGAATCGGGCACCGGGCGGCGACCCTGACGGGACTCGAACCCGCGACCTCCGCCGTGACAGGGCGGCGCGCTAACCAACTGCGCTACAGGGCCTTGCTGTGTCGTGCTGCGTCGTGCTGTGCCGGCTGACCGGCACCGGTGGTGCGTGCCCCCAACGGGGTTCGAACCCGTGCTACCGCCTTGAAAGGGCAGCGTCCTGGACCACTAGACGATGGGGGCTCGTGCGCCGGAGGCAGGGAGAACGATACATGGCCCCGGTGGCGCCGCACGACGCACCCCCCGCCGGGGAGATCCTCGACGTGTCGCCGGGGGCTCCGGCCGGTCGGCTGCGACCCTGTCGGCATGCACAGTCGCCGTCGCCCCGCCGCTCTGGTCACCGCCACGCTGGTGCTGTCCGCCACCGGTCTGCTGGCCGGGTGCGGCCAGCAGACCGGTACCGACGAGGCCGCCAGCACGGGCAGCGCACCGGCGACCGTCGTCGAGAGCAGCGACGCCGGCGGCACCAGCGCGCCGGCGGCCGGCACCTCCGGGGCGGAGGCGAGCGGTGGTGGCGGTCAGCCCTTCCCGGGTGACACCTCGCCCGACACCGCCGAGCCGGTCGACGCCGATGGGCTGACCGTGACCGACGTCCGGATCGGGGCGCACGACGGCTTCGACCGCGTCGTGCTGGACGTGGGCGGCCAGGGCACTCCCGGCTGGGACGTCCAGTACGTCGACGCGGCCACCTCGCAGGGGCGCGGCGACCCGGTCGACCTGGCCGGCCCGGCCTACCTGCGGGTGATCCTCACCGGCGTCACGTATCCCTACGAGTCCGGCCTGGAGGAGCGTGCGCGCGGCGCGGTGACCTCGCCGGACACCAACGCCGTCACCGGCGCCTGGTACGACGGCACGTTCGAGGGTCAGGCCCTGGTCTACGTCGGGACGTCGGCGGAGCAGCCGTTCCGGGTCTACGCGCTCGACGACCGCAGTCGGGTGGTCATCGAGGTCGCCACCGGCTGAGTGCGGTCAGCTGAGTCCGGCGGTCAGTGCCACGGAGTCGTCGGTGACCGTGGTGCAGGTCAGCGACAGCGGGCCGGCCGAGACGCTCTCGCCCTCGGCGCAGGACACGCTGGCGTTGCCCACCGACAGGGTGGCGCGGCCGTCCTGCACGCCGCCGAAGGCGAGCGAGGTGCCGAGGATCTCGGCCTCCGCGCCGCTGCCGGTCAGCGTGACCGTGCACTCGTTGTTCGCGCAGCTCACGTTGTCGGAGCTGAAGCTGCAGGCGGCCAGGGGCAGCACCAGCAGGGCGGCAGCCGTGGCCAGGCCGGCGGAGCGGAGGGTCAGCGGGGAAGCCATGTCGCCACGGTAGGGGCTCAATCGGTGGGCGACGGTGAGGGGGACGGGGACGTGCCGTCCACACCCTCGATGTCCACCCCCTCGATCTCCCCGCTGCCGCCGTCCCCGCTGCCGGTGTCCTCGCCACCGCCGTCCTCGCCACCGCCGTCCTCGCCACCGGTGGGCAGCGGCTGGACGTAGCTGCGCTCGATGGTGACCTCGGACTGGCCGAGCCCGCCCAGGGTGATCTCGTCGTAGGCGGTGAGCTCGCCGGTGGCGCGGTCGACGTAGAGCAGCGTGGCGGTGAGCGGGGTGGGGTCCTCACCCTGCAGGCCGCGCAGCCCGGCACCCCCGGTCGAGCCCTGCACCATCAGCCGGGTGCCGTCGTCGAGCACCGAGACGTCGCGGTCGTGGGTGTGCCCGGCCAGCACCAGCGGCACGACGCCGTCCAGCGGCGGAGCGGCCTTCGGGTCGTGGACCATCGCGATGTCCGGCGGCTCGGGCAGGGCCGCGGCGAGGTCGGCCAGTTCCTCCCCGTTGGCCTCCAGGCTCTCCGCGGCCTCCGAGGAGTCCTTGTCGGGGGTGAAGCGCGGGTCGGCGGCCCCGGCCACGGTGATCCCGGCGACGGTGACCGAGGAGTCGTCCAGGACCGTCGTGTTCGGCTGGGCCGCGACCGCGGCGGCGGTGACGGCCGAGTCGTGGTTGCCACGGATGTAGACGTAGGGGACGCCGAGGTCGCCGACGGCGGACAGCATCTGGTTCTCCGGCACGCTGCCCCAGTCGGTGATGTCGCCGGTGTCCAGCACCGCGTCGACCGCGAACTGCTCCACGATCTCGGTCATCAGATCGAATCCTGACGGGGCGAGGTGCAGGTCGGAGACGTGCAGCAAGGTCACGGTGTCCGCCGAGCCGGCCGGCACCGGCAGCGCGGACACCGCCGCGTAGAGGTTGCTCACGTTGACGACGAGGTCCTCCAGGGAGGCCCGGTAGGCGTCGAAGCGGGCGACGATGTCCTCCGCGCTGCCGATCAGGCTGGTCGCGTTGACCAGCAACCCGGTGTAGGTCGGCTGCGAGAGAGCCTCCGGGCGCCAGGTCGCCGCCCCGAGACCGGCGGTGCCGGTGACGAGCGCGGCGGACAGCCCGAGGGCGATCAGCGGTTCCCGGCGGCGGCGCAGCACCACGAGCGAGGTGAGCGCCGCCCCGCCGAGTGCGGCGGCGCCCGTCGTCCAGGCCAGCCGCTCGACGGCGGCGCGCAGATCGGCACTGACGGTGTCGACGATGCTGTCCAGCCGGGCGGGGTCGTTGGCGAGGGTCAGTGCCCGCACCTCGTCGACCCGG
This sequence comes from Modestobacter lapidis, assembly GCF_054780755.1. Lineage (NCBI taxonomy): Bacteria > Bacillati > Actinomycetota > Actinomycetes > Geodermatophilales > Geodermatophilaceae > Modestobacter > Modestobacter lapidis. The sequence continues at coordinate 54,021 of NZ_BAAGVS010000021.1, forward strand.
CGCAGCTGGACGTCCAGACGCAGCGGGCCGTCGTAGGCGTCGACGGCCAGCGCGCCGAGCGGGGGGATCTCCAGCTGGGCCCCGCCGCCGGTCGGCCGGAACGACACCGTGGCGTCGAAGGGGCCGATCGGCGCCTCGACGTGCGCGAAGAGCACCACCCCGAGCACCGCACCGGCGGTGGCGACCAGGACCCGGACCACCCAGCGGACCACCCGGTCGCGGGCGCGTGGGGACAGCTGGAGGTTCGCCCCCACGGTCGGCGCGGACGCCGCTGGCTCGGTCACGCCGTCGAGGCTAGTGAGCGCGGGGGATGCGCGTCGTCGGATGACGGGCCGCGGGGCTACTCAGTCGTGCTGGGCGGTGCCGGTCGAGAACACCCAGGCACGCAGAGCCACGAACCGCATCGCCCCGATGGCGCCGGTGACCGCGGTGACCAGGCTGATCTGGGCCAGCGCGTGGACGTCACCGAACAGCGCGTGGAAGCCGGCCAGCGACAGCGAGGTCGCGATCAACCCGACGGCGGCCAGGCCACCGCCCTCCCACTGCGCGGTGAACCAGGAGACCCGGCCGCCGGCGTGGAAGGTCAGCCGGCGGTGCAGCTCGTTGGCCAGCAGGGTGGAGAGGACGGCGCCGATCAGGTTGGCGAGCTGGTCGCCGAACCCGTTGGCGGTGATGAAGACCAGGCCGTAGAGCAGTGTCGACAACCCGCCGACGACCACGAACCGGGCGAACTGGCCGAACGTGTCGTCGCCCCGCAGGTGGTTGCGGGCGTGGGTGACGGCCTGGGTGACGGTGTCACCCGCCCGGTGCAGGCCGGTGCCGGCGATCTCCGCCGTCCCGCCCGCCTCGCCGGCCAGATGGCCGCGGCGGAGCAGGGACGGGCAGGTCACCGGGGGCCTCCTGACGGGCGCGTGGACGTTTCTCGGACAGCAGGGAGCGAACCGGCCGTCGACCGGGGGAACCAGTGTCGCCCCTGGGTATTCCCTGTGTCCCCCCATTTCGGCCCGTGTCTCGTATCACGATCCATCCGCGGGCCCGAGGCCGCCGTGCCCCGGCCGGCAACCACCGGCAACCGGCGGGTTCCGCCCCGTCCTCCCCGGGTAGGGCAACGCGCATGAGCCTGCTGGGTGTGCTGGACCGCATCGCCGACCTGCCGACCTTCGACAAGGCCATCGAGCCGGCCCGCAAGGCGGTCAACTCGCTGCTCCGCCCCCAGGTGATCCGGGACGCGCTGCACGGCACCTGGATCGGGCACCCGCTGCACCCGGTGCTGGCCCAGGTGCCGGTGGGCACCTGGGTGTCGGCCGGCGTGCTCGACCTCATCCCGGCCACCCGGCCCGCCGCCACGGTGCTCATCGGCACCGGCGTGGCGGCCGCCGTCCCCACCGCGATGGCCGGCGCCGCCGACTGGTCGGAGCAGGAGATCGGGGTCAAGCGGCTGGGCGTGGTACACGCCGTCGCCAACAGCGTGGCCCTGGGCCTCTACGTCGGCTCGCTGGTGGCCCGCGCCAAGGGCGCCGGGACGCTCGGGCGGGTGCTCTCCTACACCGGCCTCGGCCTGGCCGGCGGGTCGGCGGCGATCGGCGGGCACATGTCCTACGCCCAGTCGTCAGGCGCCTCGCACGCGGCGACGACGGCCCGCACGCTCACGCACGAGTGGATCGACCTGGGGCCGCTCGACGACCTGGCCGAGGGCCGGCCGACGCTGCGCACCGGGGAGGGGCAGGGCGCGCCGGTGCCGCTGGCCGTCGTGCGGCGCGGCTCGCACGTCGACGCCTTCGTCGGCGCCTGCTCCCACCTGGGCGGGCCGCTGGCCGAGGGGGCGGTGGAGGACGTCCGCGGGCACGAGTGCCTGGTCTGCCCGTGGCACGGCTCGGCGTTCGACCTGTCGAACGGGGAGCCGCGGCGCGGCCCGGCGGCCAACCCGCAGGAGAAGCTCGAGGTCCGCTACGAGGGTGGCCGGGTCCTCGCCCGGCTGGCGGGGCGCCACCTGGAGGGCTGACCCCGCCCTACGCTGCGTCCCCATGCGGGGCGCGGCAGGAGCGCTGGTGGCCGCCGGGCTGGTGGCCACCGGCTGCAGCGGAGGTGCGGCGCCGTCCGCGGGAACGCCGACGGCCACGGTGTCCGCTCTCCCCGCCGTGCCGGGGATCGAGGCGGAGGCGGTCCGGCTGCGCACCGACGAGGCCGTCGGTGGGCAGCTCCAGGTGCGCGTCACCGACACCGGGACGACGCCGTTCACCGTCACCGCGGTGGCGATCGACTCTCCGGGGTTCGCGCCGCTGCCGGCGGAACCCGTGTCGGCCACCTTCGACCCCGGGCGGACGATCGACCTGCCCACCCCCTTCGGCCCGGCGCGCTGCGCGGCCGGGCCGGAGCCCGCCGCGGCCCGGTTGACCGTCGTCCGTGCGGACGGGGCGGTGGCGGAGCTGCGGGTGCCGCTGACCGGCGGGACGCTGACCCAGCTGCATGCGGAGGAGTGCGCGCTGGCCGCCGTCCGCGAGGTGGTCGGCATCGCCCTGGCCGACCTGGCCCCGGCGCCGGGCGGCACGCGGCTGACCGGGGCCGTGGTGCTGAGCCGCCGGGCGGGCGGCGAGCCGATCGCGGTGACGGCGCTGGCCCGCAGCGTGCTGCTGGACGCGGTGCCGGACGAGGAGCTGCCGGCAACCCTCGGGCCGGACGCGGACCGGCTGCGGCTGCCGGTGACGTTCGAGCCGGCGACGTGCGAACCGCACGTGCTGGCCGAGGCGAAGAAGCCGTTCGTCTTCCCGCTGACCGTGGTGGTCGGCGGATCCGACGGAGTCGCCGTCGACCTCCCGGTGGACGGCGGCCAGCGCGCGCTGCTGCAGGACCTGGTCGACCGGGTCTGTGGCTGACGGGGGTTCGGCGGCCGGCGGCCCGGGCACCAGGAGCGGGTGTTCTTCCTCTTCTCCAGCCGGCTCGGTTGCCTGGGCAGTCTGCTGGTCTCCGCGGTGCTGACCCTGCTGGTGCTCCTGCTGTTCGACGTGCTCTGACCCGGGTCTGGGAGACTCGCCCCCGCCGGGCCTCTAGCTCAACTGGCAGAGCAGCGGACTTTTAATCCGCGGGTTGTGGGTTCGATCCCCACGGGGCCCACCGCGTTGACCTGGGCGTTTTCCCTTCGTCGGAGTCTCGGCTGCTGGCCGCGCCCACACGGCGCCCACACGCGCGTCCGTGGCTGCCCGCGCGGCGGCGTCCATCCGGTCGGCCAAAGCGGCTAGGTCGTCGTCGAACAGGCCCGAGTACACGTCCAGCGTCATGGCCGCCGAGGCGTGCCCGAGCATCCGCTGGACGCTCTTGACGGTCGCGCCGCTGGCGACGGCGAGAGAGGCGGCGGTGTGCCGGAGGTCGTGTGGGGTGACGTCGCTCAGCCCGGCCGTCCGGACCGCCGGATCGAAGACGGCCCGACGCCAGTTCCGCAGCCGCAGCACCGTGCCGCTGGCCGTGGTCCTCAGCAGGTCGTCGCCCTGCTTGCCCTCGCAGTGGCGGGCCAGCGACTCGGCGAGGGTCGCGGGCAGGGGCACGGTCCGCTGCTGATGGGTCTTCGGTGTGCCGAACTCCAGCCGCCCGCCGACTTCGGTGACCGCCTCGGCGATGGTGAGCCGGCGCCGGAGGAAGTCGACCCGTCGGACCCGCAGGGCGGCCATCTCGCCGAAGCGCAGTCCGGTGTAGGCGAGCAGCCGTATGACGTCCCCGTCCTCACCCGCCGCGTCGGCGAGCCGCTCGACCTCGTCATGGTTGAGGAACCTCGGCTCCTGCCGCGTCACTCGGGGCAGGGGTACGCGCTCGGCCGGGTTGCGGGGGATGCGCCCGTCGCGGACGGCGAGGCCCAGGAGGAGTGAGAAGACGCGGTGGGCCTGGCGGACCGTGCCCGGGGCGGATCCCTGCGTCAGCAGCTCAGCCACCCAGACGGCGACGTCGGCGTGGGTGACGTCGGCGAGCCGGTACCGACTCCACGACGGCAGGACGTGGGTCCGCAGCAGGTTCTCGTACCGGTAGAGGGTGCTCGGCTTGACCCCGGTCTGCGAGGACAGCCATCGATCGGACCACTCCTCGACGGTGATCCGGCCTCGGACTGGCGCCGTCCACGTTTGCGTGACCATGGCTGACGTAGCCTCATCCAGCCAGCGCTGCGCATCTACCTTCCGCGCAAAGCGCCTCTCGTGCTGACGGCCGCCTGGGTCGCGATACCGGGCGCGATAGCGGGTTGAGCCGTCGCTGAGCGTGATGCGGGTGATCGAGCCGTCCATGAGGACCTCCGTAGCGAGGTATGCGTCTCTCAGCGTGCCGGACGCCTCTGACAACGGGCCGCCCTCGTCATCCCCGACATGATTGCGGGCTTCGCTGCTGATCGGCGGATAGGCTGCGTTCTCCTTCCTGGCCTGCGCGTATAGGCGTGGAAGGTAGTTGGCCGTCAATGGCGAGATGCGGATGTCTTGCGGACTGTCGGCGGACTCTGTGCGGAGCAGGATCGTGGCGATGGTTGTTCATCGATCGCCCTCCGGACGACGAGGGCTCCGCTCCCCATAGGGCGGCCGAGCCTGCCGGAAGTATCGCTGTCGCCGGGCGGCCCCGCCCATCCTGTCGAGCGTTACACGCTCTCGCGTGTGTCTACGGAATTGACGCTTCGCGGTCGTCATCCCTGACGCATGACCGCATGCTTGCTGTGGGTTATGGCTGCTTCCACGTGCCAGCTGCGGAACTTCGGCTAGAGAGCTCGGCGTCGGATCCTCTCGACCTGCCTAAACCCGTCACGAGGGTGACCATAGAAAAGCCAGGCCAACAGCCGGTTCCCGGGCATTCATCGAGCGTTCGTGGGCCGACGTCGGCGAACTTTATCGGCAGGAGGCATCCATGTCTGGACGTGTTGAAGGCAAGGTCGCATTCATCACCGGAGCCGCTCGCGGGCAGGGCCGCTCACACGCGGTGCGGCTGGCCCAGGAGGGCGCGGACATTATCGCCGTCGACATCTGCGAACCGGTCCGCAACATTAGCTACGAGTTCCCCACCGAGGCGGATCTCGCAGAGACGGCACGGCAGGTGGAGGCGCTGGACCGGCGGATCATCACGCACAAGGTCGACATCCGGGACTACGACGGGCTCAAGGCCGCCGTGGACGACGGCGTGGCGCAGTTGGGGCGGTTGGACATCGTCGCCGCCAACGCCGGCCTCGGCTCCAGCCCCTACCGGGCGTGGGAGATGCCCGAAGAGGTCTGGCAGGACATGATCGACGTCAACCTGACGGGTCAGTGGCAGACCTGCAAGGCCGCCATCCCCCACATGATCGACGGCGGCAATGGCGTTGCTCTACCTGGCTTCCGATGAGGGCCGGTACGTCACCGGTGTCACCCTCGCTGTCAGCGCCGGCAGCATCGTCACCTGAGGAGTCATCCAGGCAAACCTGTCGTCCGGCCTGCCGTTGCCAGGAGCGCGCAAGGCCGGCTGCGGACATGACCATTCTCGCCGTCGAGGAGGTCGGGCGCGCGCTCTTCGCCGCCCCGGCGTGCTTCCGGCCGTTCATCGCGGTGTGCGTGTTCGCCTGGCTGCGGCTGGGAGGTTCGCCGCGGATCCAGTACGGCACACCCGTATCCCGACCTGCCCGGCGGACGACCGCGCGGCCGTGAGGGTCTTCCTGAGGACGTCACGCGGCGATGCGAAAGAGCACGGATTCAGTAGAGGTAGCGGTCGATGCCGGAGCCGTGGGCCCAGATGTGGTTCATGCGGTCGGCGGTGCGGGCGTGGGCGGCTTCCTCGGGGTCGCTGAGTACGCAGTCGATGCCGGGCGGGGTGGCCCGAAGCCGGGCGGTGAGCAGTCGGGTCTCGTCGGTGGGGGCGAGGTCGAGCAGAGGCCGGCCAGCCGTGCGAGAAGCGAGACCAGCTCGGTGCGGCCGCCCGAGCGGCAGCCGCCGGCGAGCTGCTCGGCGTGGGCGTCGACGAGCTCGGTGATGTCGGGGTGCAGTCCGGGGTGGCCGAGGGCGGCGGCGGTCGCGGAGAGCAGGTCGACGTCGGCAGCGGGCAAGGTGAGCACGGTCATCGGCGCGTGCTCGTAGCGGCCGTCCGGGGCGAGCAGCCGGCCGCACCCTGGCCCCGCTACTGGGTGGGCGCCAGGGCGGTGAGCAGGCGCTGCACGGCGGCGAGAGCGACCCGGTCGGCCAGCGGCGGCGGCAACCGCAGTGGTTCGGTGCCGGCGCTCGGGTTCCGCCGGTCGTCGTCCTCCCACATGCCCAGGCACAGCAGGATCTCCTCCAGGGCGCGCAGCGGCGCCAGCGGCTCGCCGTCGAGGTCGACGACGAGCATGGCGCGCTGCCCCGGCTGGGTTCCGGCGGTTGGTCCGGGGTGGCCGGTCGGCTGCTCAGTCATGGGCGGACCACCGCTCGGTGGCCGACCGGGCCGGTCATGCCGGCGGCCCGGCCGATGTCGGCCCACGCGGCTCCGGCCGCGAGTGCGGTGCGCACCGCCTCGTCCAGCGAGCGGGCGGCGGCGGCCTGCCGGGCGGCGGCCGCCTCGACGTCCTCGAGGGGCTTGCCATCCGGCGATGTGGCGGCGCCAGTCCTGCATCACCCGGTTTTCGTCGGCGGCCTCCAGGTCGGCCCACGGGCCGGTGACGGCGAGCCGCCGCGCCGCGGGGTCGGCCAGCTCCGGTGGTACGCGGGTCCAGGGGGTGCCGCGCCAGCCGCAGGTGCAGCCGGCGGCCCAGCCGACGACCGCGGCGTCCGGGCGCCACTCCTCCGCCTGCTCGGTCACCTCGAGGAGAACCTGGCCGCTGGTGTGGGCGTGCGCGATCCCGTCGCCACGGAGAAGTGTGCTGTCCTGCCAGACGCCTTCGGCGGTGGAGCCGTCGCGGTAGGTCAGCCGCACCCGGTCGCCGTTGCACGGCCCCTCGTCGGGTCGGCGGGCCACCAGCAGACCGCGGGCGCTGCTGGTGCCGGCGCCTTGCGCGCCGTCGGCGAACAGCGGCACCACCCAGCCCTCGTGCTCCTGGTCGTCTACGACCGGGCCCATCCATCCCATGACTCCTCCTCTCGGTGACGTGAGCGTCGCCGTTCCAGCGCTGCCCCGGCCTGTCCCGGTTGGCTTCGGTGGACGACCGTCGTTGTCCACAGCCGGGGCTGGCCGCAAGGCCCCGCCGTGTGCCCGGAGTTCGGAGCCGCAGCGCATCCCGTGCAGCCGCTTCCTCTGGAGGCGCGGGGCTATCGGCGCGGGGACTGGTCTGCTTGTCCGTCGATCCAGGTGCGCAGGTCGGCGCGGCGGTAGAGGACGCGCCGGCCGAGTCGGAAGCTTTTCGGGCCGATGTTCCGGTGTCGCCAGTACCGGAGGGTGGCGACCGGCGCGCGGAGCACGTCCGCGGCCTCGGTGATGGTGAGCAACTCGGGCTCGTGGTCGGCGGTGAGGTCGGGCATGGCTGGCTCCCCGGGGGGTCGTCGGTGGTGAGTGGCTTCACCACAGAAGGCGCCATTTCGGGCCCGGTGGTGACACTGCACAGCCAGCCTTGTCGGACTACCTCCAGTTCTTCTCCTGTAGTGCGCCCCTGGCGTGTCACCCGCCAGCGATGGAGGCCCTTCATCTGCCGACGCCGGAGGCGGCGCCGGGACCGTCGGGGGACAGCCGCGCTCCTGCGGCCGGGTTCGGCCCCGTCCCGATAAGCATTCCCGGGACCCGCCTCCAGTTCGTCTCCGGTCCTTCTCCTGCCGCTGCCTCGGTTGTCCTCCGCGACGCTGTCGCTGACCGATCTGCGCCGCCCGCGCTTGTGAAGCCGTTCTCCGGTAGGCCGACGACCGTCAGGGGACCCGTGTGCCCACAGGACTGGAGGTCCGCTGCTGACCGGGGGGTCCTCCAGTTGTCCTCCTGTTGTCCTCCAGTCAGCCGATGCTGGCCGTGAGCATCGGGGCGCTCCTGCGCAAGTGGTCCGTGTGGACAGCCGCTCCTCGTCCACAACAACCGGGCGGGCGCCGGCCTGGCCACGCTCGACCCATGGCGCTGGACACCGCACCCGGAGCGCGGCAGGACCGCGGAGCCGGTGACCGGCCCGCCACGGCCCTCGGCGACGTGTCGGGTGGGCAAGGCTCCCTGATCGGTGGGCGCGCCGGCATCGTCCTCGCGCCACGGCCGCTGGGGCGGGCCAGGAGCACCCTTCGGGCCACGCTGCGCGTGGCGCCGGCTGCGCCGTCGTCAAGGTCCGCCTGCGGCGGGGCTGTCCTTGCTGATCCCGCGACCCGTCCGGCAGCTCAGCGTAGGGGCCTCCCGCGCCGTCTCCTCCCGACCGGACCAAGATCCTTCCGCCCTTCGGGCGCTCCGCTGCGGAAGCAGTCTTGGTCCGGTCGTCCCCCGCCGCCGCTCCCGGCCCCTGAGCAGAGCTCTGTGCCGGACGGGCCGGGGGGAATGGGTGGCAGGACACCCGTTCCACAGTCCCTCCCGTACCGGCTTCGGCTCCAGTTCCGGGAGGGTCCAGATGACCAACACCAACAGCACACACAGCAGCGCGGCCAGCGGCACGAGCAGCAATCGGACAGGCAGGTGCAGCCGGAGCCGGCGGCCGCAGCTGAGTCCGGCGCAGCGGGAGGCAACCGACGCCGCGCAGGCAGCGAGGATCGCCGCCCTGCACGACCAGATCGGCGAGCAGGTCGAGGCGCTCACCGCCGATCCGCAGTGGCGGGCCTGGGGGCCTCGAACTTTCCGGACTGCGGAGCCGTAGACGCGGGTGAACGCCAGCTCCCGGACAGCCCGCCGACGTCATGGGCGTCGTATCCGATTGAATCGAGGAACTCGGTCGCCGTCTGCTTGTACGCACATGTCCCCTTGACTCGTGGTGACTCACTCGAAGTCACCGAATCGCGAACCGCTGGCATCCTGTGACCATGCGGGCGGACTACGTCGTGGTGGGGGCCGGCGCCGCCGGCTGCGTCCTCGCCGAGCGGCTTTCCCGCGACCCGACAGTGTCCGTCGTTTTGGTGGAGCACGGAGGCCCGGTCCGGAATCCATGGTTCCGGGTGCCGAAGAGCTTCTACGCGGCCATGCGCAGCGCTCGGTACACGCATCGCTATCCCGTGCGGGTAAACGGCTCCGGTCAGGAGACCTGGTTGCGCGGTAAAGCTCTCGGCGGCTCCACGGTGCTCAACGGGATGCTTTACTCCCGCGGCGACCCCGTGGACTACGACGACCTAGCCGCGGCGAATCCCGGGTGGGCGTGGGCGGACATGCTGCCGGCCTTCCTGGCGATGGAGGACCATGCCCTCGGCGCGTCGCCTGACCGCGGCGCCGGAGGCCCGTTGCCGGTCTCCGTCACCAAGGCCGACGACGCGGTCTTGCAGGCGATCTGTGGCGCAGTCGCCTCCATGGGGATCCCGCTGGTCGATGATGTCAACGGGGTGGACGGCGCTCGCATCGGCCCCACGTCGGTCACCATCCGGCATGGCCTGCGCGTCGACGCCGCGTCGGCCTTCCTGGCTCCGGCACGGCGACGCCCGAACCTCGTGGTGGCGGACGACGCGCGGGCCGGACACCTCCTCTTCGACGGTCCGCGTGCCGTCGGGGTGCGGGTGCGACGGCGGGGCGAACGTCTGGACGTGACGGCCCGTCGCCAGGTCATCGTCGCCGCCGGAGCGCTCGAGTCCCCCCTGCTGCTCGAGCGATCGGGCATCGGGGATCCCGAGGTCCTGCGCACGGCCGGCGTCCCCAAGCGCGTGGAGAGCCCGCGCGTCGGAAGGCGATTGATCGAGCAGCGCTCATCACCGTCAAGGCACGCCTGCACCCCGGTGTGGGGCTGGGTCCCCGGCTCGACACCCCGGCCAAACGGCTCATCGCCGTCGGCCGTTACCTCGTGGACCGCGGATGGCCGGTCGGGGCCGGCGCGTACGAGCTGGCCGCGCTGATCTGCGCCGGCGGCGTCGATGGGGCAGGCTCCGCGCGACCCGACACGCAGGTGCTCTTCCGGCCGCTGGCGACCGACGACACCGGCGTCCGACCCGCGCCGCATGCGGGCGTGCTGGTGCAGGGGTACGCGCTGCGCCCCTCGACGGCAGGCTCCGTGCACATCAGCAGCGCGGACGCCGACACCCCACCGTTCGTCGAGGCCCGCTTCCTGCAGTCGGAGGGCGACCGCGATCTGGCCGCCCGCGTGCTCGACTGGGAGCGCGAGCTCCTTGCGACGTCGCCGTTGGCCGCGCTCGTGATCGAGGAGCTCGTTCCCGGCCCCGGGGTCCGCTCCTCCGACGACGTCGTGACATATGCGCTGGCCACGGGGATGGGGATCTTCCACGCCGTCGGTTCCTGTGCGATGGGGCCGACCGATGCGGACGTGGTGGACGCGCGCCTCCGGGTGCGCGGTGCCCCGGGACTGCGGATCGTCGACGCTTCGGTGTTCCCCACTCCGCCCGCCGGCGCCATGGCCGCACCCGTCATGGCCGCGGCCTGGCGAGCGGCTGACCTGATCGCGGAGGACACCTGACGTGCTCGTCAGCGACCGTCCCTCCGGGAAGGAGCCCGCGAGACCGCCGGCCGGCCGGCTGCCGCCCGGCGCGCGCGTCGTCCGGGACGGCCGGGCTCGCCTCCGAGCCGGCGACGCGTTCCTTACCGGTGGTGCGCCCTGGGGCGTCACGCGTCTGTCACCGCCCGCCCGCCCCTTCGCGCGACGTCTCTTCGCCGTCGGCGACCAAGGGCTGCTGCCGGCGGAAGGGCTGGAGCGCACGGTCGCGTACCTGCTGGTCCAGCGCGGGTTTGCGCACCCCATCGTGCAGCCCCGCCCGGTCGCCGCCGTCACGGTCATCGTGCCGGCCTTCGACCGGGTGGACCTCCTCGACGCGTGCCTGCGGAGCCTGGCTGGGCTGGACGTCATCGTCGTCGACGACGCGTCGACCCGGGCCGACGCCGTCCGCCGGGTCGCGGACACTCATCGAGCCAGGCTGATCCGGCACTCGGCCAACCGCGGGCCGGGCGCCGCGCGCAACACCGGGGCGGCGGCCGCGGGCACGCCGTTCCTCGCCTTCGTCGACTCCGACTGCACGGTGCCACCGGGCTGGCTGGACGGCCTCCTTCCCCACTTCGATGACCCCCGGGTCGGGATGGTCGCGCCGCGGGTGCGCCCTCGTCCGTCGGGCACCTCGCTGTTCGCCCGGTACGAGGAAATGCGATCGGCGTTGGACATGGGCCCAGACCCGCACCTCGTGCGGGACGGCGGGCCGCTCGGCTATCTGCCGTCGGCGGCCCTCGTCGTCCGCCGCGCCGCAGTGGCGGAAACGGGATTCGACGCCGGAATGCGGGTCGGCGAGGACGTGGATTTTGTGTGGCGCGTATCGGACGCCGGCTGGCACGCGCGCTATGACCCGAGCGTCGAGGTGCACCACGAGATTCGCGTTCGGCCCCTGGAATGGGCCCGTCGCCGTCTGCAGTACGGAAGCTCCGCGGGGCCGCTGGACCGGCGGCAACCGGGCCGGCTGGCACCGGTCCGCCCCTCGGCCTGGAACGTCGCCACGGTGGCACTGCTCCTGGGCCGCTGGCTCGGCGCGGCGGCCGGCGTCACGACAGCGTCGACGGTGCTGTTGCATCGCCGACTCGGGAAGGTGGAGGCGCCGCCGTGGCTCACGGCCGTCGTGGCCGGGAAGGGCGTGCTCGCCGATGCGCTGGCAGTTGGGCACGCGCTCCGGCGCGAGTGGTGGCCGGTGGGATGGGCCGCCGTGGCATGTGCCCGGCGATCACCCGTGGCGGCGTCAGCGGCCGTCGCCATGCTCGCTCCCATCGCGCTCGAGCACGTCCGCAGCCGGCCGGCGATCGGCCCCGTGTCGTACGCGGCCCTACGGCTGATCGAGGACGCGGCCTACGGCACCGGCGTCCTGCTGAGCGCCGTCACGGCGAGGAGGCCCGGGGTGCTGTGCCCGCAGGTCCGGTGGCCGACGGTCCGCCGTCGGTGGTGACCGAGCAGGCGTCGTATGCGGCCACCGCCTTCGCGACGAGCGCGTCGACATGCCGGTGGCCCTCTTCCGCGCTGGTTCCGTCGGGTCGCCCAGCACGCCGTTGGGGCTCACCGCGCGCACGCCGTCCTTCAGCAGCCGCGGCAGCAGTTCGGCCAGCGGTGCTGTCGTACCGGGTTCAGCCAGGTCCAGCCGAACGCGCTCGGGGGCCAGGTGCAGCATGATCGAGGTCTCGGCTCGCCCCGCGTGCGCGTCCATGCCCGCCAGCGACAGGTGGACGACGGCCAACCGGCGTCCCTCGTAGGCACACGTGCGGGCCGCGGCCCGCAGTGCCTCGTCGTTTCCCCCGTGCCCGTTGACGACCAGCACCGCCGGCCAGTGCCCCGAGGCGTGCCGCACCAACTCGACGACGACCGCGGTCGTGGCGGCCGTGCCGATCGAGAGGGTCCCCGGGAAGTCGGCGTGCTCGCCGCTGGCTCCCAGGGGCAGCAGCGGTGCGATCGCGGCGGCCGGCCGACGCGCCTGCAGCCGATCGACGATCGAGTCGGCGATGAACGCGTCAGTGTCGAGCGGCAGGTGCGGCCCGTGCTACTCGAGCGAACCCAGGGGCACGACGAGGGCACCGGCACGCGGGCAGTCCACGTCCATCCATGTGGCATTCCCGAGCCTCATGGAGGCCACTCTGCCCGGTCCACGCCGCGATCAGTCGGCGAACACCGCGCTCAGCGCGCCGGCGACGTCCCGGTGATCACGGATCAGCCGCAGCTGCCCGCGACCGGCCCGGGCGAGATCGCGGCCGAGGTCGACGTCCTTCTCCCCAGAGGTGTCCAGCAGGACGTCGAGCCGGGGCAGCCGGGCGGCCACCGCCCGCGGGTCCGGCCCGGCGTTGTGCACGGCATCGGAGAGCAGCAGGACGCGGGCATCACGGGGGAGGACGCCGGCGAGCTGCCGACCGGCCACCTCCAGGGCGAACGAGACGTTGGTCAAGCCCTGGGCCGGCACCCGGAGCAGGGTGTCGAGGATTTCCAGCGGCTCGACCGGCTCCCCGAGCCGGGCGAGGACCGCGGCGTCGGACCAGAAAGCGACGACGGCCAGCCGGTCATGAGCCAGCTCGCCGGCCAGGGCACCGACCGCCGCGGCCGCCGTCCGCACCCGCTCGCCCTTCATGGAGCCGGAGACGTCCACGACCAGCACCACTGACCGGCGCTGGCGGATCCGTTCCCGGACGACCACGTCCTCGTCCTCAGGGAAGGGCTTGCCGGCCAGGTTCTCCAACGTCCGGTCCAGATCGATCTCGTCGGCCGCCCCCCGGTAGGGCAGGCTCGCCAGCTTGCCGACGGCCCGCCGAGCGGCCCGGTCCCGCCGCGGCGCGGGCACCGCCAGGCGCTGGGCGATCTCGCGGGCGCGCTGCCGGGTGCTCGCCTCGACGGCGTCGGCCCCGGCGTCGAGGTCGGCCAGGGCGATCACCTCGGCCGGCTCGTCGGTCTCACCGGGCGTCGTCGTACCCGGGCGGGTCCCCTCGGGGCGGCCGCGGCGCCGATCACCGCCGGCGAGCACGAGGGACCCGGCGCCCGAGCCCGACGGCTCGAACAACGAGGGCTCCTCGGTCAGCTGCTTGGGCTTGCGGCGCAGCGGCTTCCACCGCGGCCGATCCGCCGACTGGGTCCGCCGGGTCAGCGGCGAGTCGGCCTCGACGGCTCTTCAACCTGGCTCGGCGGCCGCCGGCTGCAACAGGAAGTGGTCCTCCCAGATCTCCCGGAGCACCGCCTCGGGGCCGGCCTCCAGCGTGGCGTCGAGGTGAATGCGGCCGGAGAGCCCGACCAGCATCGCGTCGAGCACCAGGGAGGTGTACTCCTCGGGCAGGTTCCGCGGCGGGGTGTCGCCGGGGGCCTCGGGCAGGTCGACGCCGCGCATCTCCGCCAGTTGGGTGGCGATCAGCGCGACGTCGATGGCGCCGCGCACGCTGCTTCCCTGCGTCACGCCATCCCACTCGCGGGTGGCGCGGGTGAGCGCGACGGCGTCGGTGACGAGCCGCTCGTTGCGCACCCCGGTGCGCAACCGGACGATGCCGCGTTCCGCGTCGGCGTCCTGGTAGCCGACCGCCAGCCGGCTCATCCGGTCGTGCACGCTAGAGGACAGCCGCGTCGTGCCGATGTTGTCGTAGGGGTTCATCGAGGCCACGACCCGGAACGTGGGCAGCGCCTCGATCGTGCCGACGCGCGGCACGGTGATCTGCCGCTCGGCCATGGCGGTCAGCAGGGTGTTGAGGGTGTCCTCGGGCGCCCGGTTGAACTCCTCGACGTAGAGGAAGCCGCCGGTGCGCATCGCCTCGACCAGGGGCCCGGGCACGAAGTTGTCCTCGGTGTAGTCCTCCCGCAGCACGCGCGCCGGGTTGTGGTGACCGACCAGCCGGGACGGCGTGAGGTCGGCGTTGCCCTCGACGAAGACCAGCGGAATGCCCCACTCGGCGGTGATGGCCCGCAGCAGCGTGGTCTTCGACGTCCCGGGCGGGCCCTCGATCAGCACATCCCGTCCGGCGGCGACGGTAGCGAGCAGCAGCTCGAGCTCGCCCTCCCGACCGACGACGTGGGCGGCGATCCGGTCGCGGAGGTCCACGACCGAGCTGTCGCCGGTGACCCGGCTGCCGGCCAGCGGACTGCCCTCGACGGTCCTGTGGGAAACGGTGGTCATGGCTCCTCGATGCTGGTGCGGTGATGACGGGTGCGGGGAGGGCGGGCCGCGCCCGCCCTCCGAGATCAGGCTCGGTCACGTCGGCGGAGCGGCCGCGCCCGGCATGTCGCCCGGGGCCTTCCTCAGTTTCCGAGCGAGGCGTGGCTGGACAGCCATGAGGCCGGGCGAAGCGCCTCAGCCCCACACTGAGGCGCTTCGCGCGAAGGGTGGATCGCACGTCAACGGAGTGCCGTTCCGTGGGGACCGGACCCACGACCCCGCGAGAGCACTCCCGACGAGTTTCCTGTGACCCACACCGACTCGACCGGGGAGCCACCGCCGGGCCGGGTCGACCCCGCGGGGCCGCTCTCCTCACGTCACCGAATGGTGCAGCCTGCGTCGACCTTCATCTCGAGACCGGTGACGTACCGGGCCTCGTCAGAGGCCAGGTAGAGCAGCGCGTTGCTGATGTCCACCGGGTCCACCATCTCGACGGGCATGGTGTTCATGAAGATCGGGCCCAACGTGGGGCTCTGCTCGATGAACTTGTTCATCCCGCCCAGCCCGGCGACCAGCGGCGTGTCGACGCCGGCAGGGTGGATGGTGTTGACCCGGATGTGCTGGTCGGCGAGCTCGTTGGCCAGCGAGCGCATCAGCCCCACGATCCCGTGCTTTGCCGCGACGTACGGCGCGAGCCACGGCTGCCCCTTGATGCCCGACGTGGAGCTGGTGATGACGATCGAGCCGCCCCCCGATGTCTGCAGATGGGGGATGGCCGCGACGCAGGTGTTCCAGACACCGGTCAAGTTGACGTCGATGGTGTCGGCCCAGATCTGCGGGGTGACCTCGTCCCAACGCTGCACCGTGCAGATGCCCGCGTTGGCGGCGACGATGTCCAGCCTGCCGAGCTGCGCGACACCGTCGTCCACTGCCGTGCGCAACGCGTCCGGATTGCGGACGTCTGCCTTGATCGCCACGATGCGCCGGTCCAATGCCTCCACGGCCTTCACCGTGTCGGCGAGATCCTCCTCGGTCGCCATCGCGTAGCCGACAGTGTCGAAGTCCTGGCACGCGTCGATCGCGATGATGTCGGCGCCCTCCTCGGCCAGTCGAATGGCGTGGCTGCGGCCCTGTCCGCGCGCCGCACCGGTGATGAATGCGACCTTGTCCTGTACCCGCCCCATGGCGAACTCCCCTCGTCGATGTTCGGTCAACGTAGGAGCAGCGCGGACGGCCGTCTTGACCGTCAGCGCACCGGCACTTGCACCACGGTGCGCTGTGCCGGCGTCACGCGCGGCGACGCCGGCTCGGGGTGATGCCGTACCTCGTCTTGAACGTGCGGGTGAAGTGCGCCGCTTGACTGAACCCGACACGAAGGGCGATCTCCTCGATCGTTCTCCCTTCCCACCTCGGGTCGACGAGCAGTGCGTCCGCCCGGGCCAATCGCTCTTCCAGGATCCATCTGGCCGGTGACGTGCCGTCGGACTCGAACAGTGCGTAGAGATATCGCAGCGACACGTTGCTGCCCTTCGCGACCAACGCGGGGGTGAGAGTCGGGTCGTCCAGGTTCTGCCGTATGAAGCTGCGGGCCCGCCCCAAGTGCGAGGCGCGAACCGACTCGCGCTCGACGCCTCCGCGTCCTCTCGCGTAGAGCGCAGCCGCCACGAGGTCATAGACAGGCCCGGCCAGCGATGGCATCGGGCCGGTCTCCTCGCCGTAGAGCGGCAAGGAGCGCAGCAAGCCCGATGCCATGGCGCCGACCCCGCTGGCCCCGCTGACGGTGACGGCGGTGACCTGCTCGAAACGCGGCAACCAGACGGCGAGCCGACTGCGCGGCACCCGCACGACGACCTGCCGCGACCGGCCGTTGAGGCGGCCACGGTAGGGACGGGAGCTGTCGAGGAGCACGAAGTCACCAGGCCGGGCGAGCACCGCGCACCGGCCCGCCTGCTCGAACATCCCGTCACCAGCCACGAGCACGGTGAGAAACAGGTCGTTGTTGTCGGATCGGCTGATCAGCCGGGGAGTGCGCACCACCTCGTGCGCGTCCGCGATCACGGAGCTGACCTGCAGTCCGTCCATCGAGTTGCGCACGATCCCACCCGTGAAGCTCGTTGAATCCGGAGTGCCGACCGTGTGCGCCCGCAGCTCGACGATGTGTTCACAGATGGCATCACGCCAATGACCGAAACCGGAGAAGCGGTCAGCATCGGAGGACGACGGTCGGACCGTCATCGGCGTCACCTCGCTAGCCCGGGGCTTTCACGCCGGGTCTTGATCACCTGGTGGGAGATGTAGGAAAGGTGCTCCTGAGCTGGGAAGATGTGGCTTGTCTAGGGTCACAACTTCGCAGAGACCGGAGCACCTTTCTGGTGAAGAAGGCTACCGGGCCGTACCCGGCCTCAACAGTGGATGGCGCCGGGTCGAGCGTCGTGCCGCATGCCGGCAGCACAGTCCTGCTCAGGACTGCGCAGGAAGTCGGGCTTACGAGCGCGCTGGCCGAGGCGTTGACGCCGTGGCGTAAGCCGCTGGCCCGCCACGACCCAGGCAAGATCGTGCTCGATCTCGCGGTCAGTCTCGCGATCGGTGGAGACTGCCTGGCCGACCTCGCCCAGCTGCGGGCCGCCCCGGAGGTGTTCGGGCTGGTGGCCTCGGATCCGACCGTCTCCCGGTGCATCGCCGCGCTGGCCGCCGATGCGCCGGCCGCGCTGGCGGCGATCAACACCGCCCGGGCGGCCGCCCGGGCCAGGGCGTGGTCGCTGGCCGACAAGAACGCCCCCGACCACGCCGCGGATGCATCAGCACCGCTGGTCATCGACGTGGACGCCACCCTGGTCGGCGCCCACTCGGAGAAGGAGTCGGCCGCGCCCACGTTCAAGCGCGGGTTCGGCTTCCATCCGCTGTGGGCCTTCCTCGACCACGGGACCGAGGGCACCGGGGAACCGCTGGCGTTCGCGCTGCGGCCGGGCAACGCTGGGTCGAACACCGTCGTCGACCACATCGCGGTGCTCCGCGCGGCGCTCGCCCAGCTGCCCGGCGGCCATGCGCGCGGGAAGAAGGTACTGGTCCGGGTCGATGGCGCCGGCGGCACCCACGAGCTGTTGGCCTGGCTGACCCGCCGCAGGCTGTCCTACTCCGTCGGGTTCTCCCTGCCCGGCGACCTCGCCTCGATCCAGGCCAAGCTCGCGACCATCCCGACCGAGCTGTGGGAGCCGGCCTACGACGCCGAGGGTCAACTCCGTCCCGGCGCCTGGGTCGCCGAGGTCACCGGACTGTTCGACCTCGCCTCCTGGCCCCAGGGCATGCGATTGATCGTGCGCAAGGAACGCCCCCATCCCGGCGCGCAGCTGCGGATCACCGACATCGACGGGCTGCGGGTCACCGCGTTCGTCACCAACACCACGAAAGGCCAGCTGGCAGACCTGGAGCTTCGGCACCGCCGGCGGGCACGCTGCGAGGACCGGATCCGCTGCGCCAAGGACACCGGCCTGGCCAACCTGCCGCTGCACGACTTCGCCCAGAACCAGATTTGGTGCGCCATCGTCGCCCTGGCCTGCGAGCTGACCGCCTGGACGCAAACCCTCGCCTTCCCCGACCACCAGGCCCGCCGCTGGGAGCCCAAGCGGCTACGTCTGCGACTTTTCTCGATCCCCGCCCGGGCAGCCCGCACCGGCCGCCGCCGGTTGCTGCACCTGGCCGCCACCGCGCCGTTCACCGCGCTCGCGCTGCAAGCTCTGGCGGCGCTCACCCAGCTGACCGCGACTCCACGAGTCGCCTCCGGCTGAGCCCAGCGACACCCGTCCCGACGACCCAGAAACCCGGCCGGTCAGTGGAACCGGCGCCCACCCGAGCGATCTCGGGCGAACCGTCACACCCCGATGCCATTCTCAGGCCTACGCGGGACCAGAACCCCGACGACCGTGACGATCAGCAAGATCACGAAAGATCCGGGCTAACCCGGGGCTTTCATGTCGGGACTGCATAGCGCAAAGTTGATCAAACGGAAGGTGCCCCTGACCTGCGATAATCGGGACTGTCGAGGAACCGAGAAGC